>JABFSA010000040.1 GCA_013140775.1 Acidobacteriota bacterium
ACGGACGTCGTCGTCTATCGCGCGAAGAGCTAAGTGGGACATGAGGGAAGCGCAGGCCCAATGACATCCAACAATTCCGACCGAGCCCCGAGCCCCGAGCCCCGCGCCCTGGTCTATCCAGGCTTGCCAATCGAGAAGTGCCTGATCATCGCGGAGGTAGGTCTCGCGCACGACGGGAGCCTTGGTCTGGCGCACGCGTTCATCGACGAGATCGCGCGTCACGGTGCCGATGCGGTCAAGTTTCAGACGCACATCGCTGAGGGGGAGAGCACGCCCGCCGAGCCATTCCGCGTCAAGTTCAGCCGTCAGGACGCCACGCGATACGAATATTGGAAGCGTCTCGAGTTTACCGAAGCACAGTGGCAGGGACTTGCCGATCACGCAGCCGAGAAGGGCCTTCTGTTTTTGAGCTCGCCGTTTTCGCGTGAGGCTGTCGATCTGCTGTCGCGTGTGGGAATGAAGATGTGGAAGATCGCCTCAGGGGAGATCGGTAACCTTCCGCTCCTCGACGCGATGATTGCAACCGGCCGGCCGATTCTGCTGTCGAGTGGAATGAGCGACATGGTCGAGATGGACAAGGCCGTCGATCGCGTCAAGCGCGCCGGTCTTCCACTGGCGGTCCTCCAGTGCACGACGGCGTATCCGTGTCCACCCGAACGCATCGGGTTGAACATGATTCCGTTCTTCCGCGAACGCTACGGCTGTTCCGTCGGCTTGTCCGATCACTCTGGAACGATTTATCCCTCCATCGCAGCGGTGACGCTTGGCGCACAGGTGATCGAGGTACACGTCACGATGAGCCGCGGAATGTTCGGTCCAGACGTTCCGGCGTCGGTCACCATGCAGGAACTGAAGGCGCTCGTAGACGGTGTGCGTTTCGTCGAGCGCATGCACGCCAATCCGGTTGACAAGAACGCGATGGCGGTCGCGATGGCGCCACTGCGTGCAATCTTCACGAAGAGCCTGGTGGCAGCGGCGCCCATCGCGGCAGGCACCACGCTCACCGAAGCACACCTGGCCGGTAAGAAGCCTGGTACTGGTGTGCCGGCAGAGAGGCTTTCCGACTTCGTCGGCCGCGTACTTCGGCGCAGCCTCGCGAGGGACGAACAGATTCGCCTCGATGACGTTGGCATCTAGGCAGGTGCAGTTCGCGGCATGTGCCGCGGCGGTCGTGCTGGCGCTCGGCGTCGGTCACGACCTGCTGCATATGCCGCTTCAGGTGTCCGATTCGCTGAGCCTGATTCTCGACGCGGCGATTTCGCCTTCAGCCTGGTCCGACTTTCGCGCGCATCTGTCAGAGGTGGCCTATTTCCGGCCGATGAGGTTTGTGACGATCAAGGTCGTCGCGGATCTGAGCGACGGCAACTATGCCCTTGGGTACCGGTTGTTTCATGCCGCACTCGTGCTCGTCTTCGTGGTGCTCTTTGTTCGCGCCTTGCAGGTTCGTGATCGAGTGATGCTGGCCGCGACGCCCTTGGCACTCACGGTGTTTCTGGGTATTCACACCTTTCTTGGAACGGTCAAGGAGATCTACCCGACGAACCACTTCCTGCAGATCGCGGTCCTCGCATTGCTCGCCCTCAACCTCACGCAGTCGAAAGGAGGGTTGCTTGTCGATGTCGGGCTGTGGCTGACGTTCGCCTTTGCCGCGCTCACGCTCGAGTCCGGACTCCTGGTCTGGGTCGTGATCGTTGCGGCATGGATGACGGGAATGCCCGGGGCCTCCAGGCGTTCGGTTGCCGGCGCCACGCTCCTGGTAGCGGCATATGCGCTGATTCGATTCGGGATGTTCAACACCGGGTTGCCGACGATTGAGGAACGGAGCACGGGCTATCTGCTGGGAACGCTCTCGCCCGAACAGGTCCGGGCACGTTTCGGCGATGACCTCACGTTCTTTCACATGTACAACGTCGTCTCCTCGGCGCTGTCAGTGCTCTTCTCGGAACCTCGCTCTGGCGTGTGGGCCTTCGTTCGGGCTATCCGAGGCGATCAGGTCGCACCCCGCCACTTCATCCAGATCGGGGCCTCACTGTTTGCGACCGGTCTCATCGCCGCATACGTGATCAGCAGACTCAAGGCAGGTATCAGGTGGCCGCAGACGCTGGCCGATCGACACGTCATCATCTTTGCCATCGTCCTCGCCGCAAACGCATCGATCTCCTACGTGTACACGAAGGACGAGATCATGAGCGTGGCCGGAGCGTTTTACGCGTTGCCGGTGTTCGGTGCGGCCGTGTACTTCCTGCGCGGCTGGTGGGAGCGCCCTCACTCGTGGGTCGCAACCATGGCGGTGTGCCTTCTTTTTGTCGCGGGTTCATCCGTCTGGGCGGTCAGGGCAGCGGGCGTCCATCACGTCCTGCGTTCGTTGGCATTTGTGCAACGCAACGACTGGACACGCCTCGAGCGGGAGTGGCGGCGCGATGGCAACTGGGAACGATACTCGGGGTCACAGCCGCTGATTCAGTCGCTCCGGCGACAGGCGGTCGCGACACGGGTTGTGAATCCATACTTCGAGCCGCGCTGGATGGAACGCGTCTTTGACATCAACTACTAGTCACACGCTCCCGATGAGTAGGCAGATTTCAGCAGGCGTCCTGACGTTCGCGCTTGCGGCCCCAGGCCTTGTGCTGATTGTGGCAACAGCCTTCATGCTGGCTGGTCTGCCGTTTGGTGCGGACCCTTTGTGGGCGGTTGAGCCGTTGACCCTGGCCGAAGCGGCGGCCCTGCGTGACAATGGCGAGGTTGTCAGATTGATCGACACAGGCAGCGATGTGAACGCGACGAGCGCAGTGCGCGCGGATGTCTTCTCCGACCACGCCCTGCAAATGACCCCTCTCGAAGCTGCTGTTGCCGGGGAACGCGCGGACATGGTCGAGTTGTTGTTCGATCAAGGTGCACGGCCCGACGCGACCCAGTGGACGCGTCTGATGTGTTTTGCGAGCAGTGTCGAGGCAGACGACGTGCGTGCCTTGCTGGAGCCGCGGCGCCCGGATGGCGCAAGCGAAAGTTGTGATGGCGTCGCCATCGGCTGGTAGTCCCACTTTCATATGACCAAACGTCGCATCTGTGTCCTCGTTACCGCGAGGCCGAGCTATTCCAGGATTCGTTCAGCGCTGACCGCGATTCAAGCGCATCCGGCACTCGAGCTTCAACTTGTCGTCGCCGCGTCGGCGCTTCTCGAGCGATACGGCAACGCGATCCAGGCCATCGAGCACGACGGCTTCAACCCTGCTGCCCGTGTCTACATGGTGCTCGAGGGTGAAAACCTGGTGACCTCCGCCAAATCCACCGGGCTTGGCCTCGTCGAGCTGGCTACCGTGTTCGACAACCTCAAGCCTGACGCGGTGGTGACCGTCGCCGATCGCTACGAGACGCTGGCCACCGCCGTCGCTGCCTCCTACATGAACATCCCTGTCGTGCACGTGCAGGGTGGGGAAGTCACTGGCTCGATTGACGAGAAGGTTCGTCACGCCGTGACGAAGCTTGCGAACCTGCACCTGGTCTCGACAGCGCTCTCCCGTGAACGTGTCATCCGGCTCGGAGAAGAACCCGACACGGTTGTGCTCACCGGCTGCCCATCCATCGATATTGCCGCGCAGGTCGCGGCGAATCCTGCGCTCGACTTCGATCCATTCGAGCGCTACGGAGGCGTCGGTCCCAGGGAAGACCTGTCGAAGGGCTACCTCGTGGTCATGCAGCATCCGGTGACGACGGAGTATGAGGAGGCGCGGCAGCAGGTGGACGCCACCTTGTATGCGGTGAAGGAGACCGGGCTGCCTGTGCTGTGGTTCTGGCCGAACGTCGATGCCGGTTCGGACGGCACGTCAAAGGGCATTCGAATCTTTCGGGAAAAGGAAAAGCCCGAGAACTTTCACTTCTTCCGCAACATGCTTCCCGAAGACTTCCTTCGCCTCCTCTGTCGCGCGACGGCCATCGTCGGAAACTCCAGCGTTGCGATCAGGGAGTGCTCGTTCCTCGGTGTTCCTGCCGTGAACATCGGGAGTCGTCAGACTGGACGGGAGCGAGGGCGCAACGTCATAGACGTCGAGCATCAGAAGACGGCTATTGTGACGGCGATTCACGAGCACATTCGGCGGGGCCGACCCACGCCGGATCGTCTCTATGGCGACGGCAACGCCGGCACTCGCATTGCCGAGACGCTGGCAACCTGCGAGCTGCGTGTCGAGAAACGGCTGACGTACTGATGACGAGCGTGAGCGCTGGAACGCGTCCCGAGCGTATTGCCGCTTTGGGTTTTGACTATGCCTCCCAACCCAAGGTTCGCTTGGAGCGCTGCAACCTCTGCGGCGAGTCCGTGTTCGTCGGGCTGACGCATCGGGATCGTTATGGCTATCCCGCCGAGGCGTCAGGGTGCACGCGCTGCGGGCTGGTGTTTCTCGATCCAGTAATGACCAGTGAGGCGTACGGCAAGTTCTACATGGGGACGTATCGTCCGCTCGTGAGCGCATTTCACGGCCGGCTGATCGATGCGCGCACGATTCAGCAGGAGCAGCGCGAGTACGCGGTTGAGCGTGGCGACCTTCTGGCGCCGTACGTCGTGGGTCAGTCCTATCGCACGCTACTCGACATCGGTGGCTCGACTGGCGTCGTGGCGGATGCCTTCGCGCGGCGGTTCAACCTGAGAGGGACCGTTATCGATCCAGCCCCGCTCGAGACAGCCCAGGCGCAGGCGTTGGGACTCGAGACCATCGAGGGTCTTGTGGAGGATGTGGATCTGGGATCGCGACGATTCGACGTCGTCATCCTGTGCCAGACCGTGGATCACCTTCTAGACACCGCTGGCACCCTTGCCCGCGTCCGGCAACTTCTCAGTCCCGGCGGACTGCTCTTCGTCGATATCGTGGACTTTCGGGCTGCCTATCTGCGGAACTGGTCTGTTGAGGGTGCAATCAAGATCGACCACCCCTATTACCTGACGGAAGGCACGATGGTCGCGTATCTCGTGCGTGCGGGTTTCGAGGTCGTCCGGAGCGATTACGCGGCTGATCACCTGCATGTGAGTTATGTGGCACGGCCTTCGACACCCCAGCCGACGTACCTTCCGTCATCCGACGACGTTAAGCGCCTGTGGAACGAACTGAGATACGTGCAGAACGCTCCGAGCCCGCGGGCATGATCGGGCAACGCCACATCGCATGAGCGGAGTGCTGGCCCTCGTTCCCGCGCGCGGCGGGTCGAAAGGGATTCCCGACAAGAACATTCGTCCTCTCGCGGGCCGCACGCTGCTCGAGTACGCTGCCCGCGTCGCCGCCGAGTCAGGTGTCATCGATCGCATCGTGTTGTCTACCGACTCTGATCGCATTGCCGAAGAGGGACGGCGTGTCGGACTCGAGGTTCCGTTCATGAGGCCGGCCACCCTTGCTGGCGACGACACGCCCATGCTGCCGGTCATCGAGCATGCCGTTGACTTCGTGGCGCAGCACGGGTGGGAGCCAGAGATCGTTGTGCTCTTACAGCCCACGTCACCTCTGCGAACGGCAGGGCATATCCAGACGGCGATCCGCGAGTTACGTGACTCGGGCGCCGACTCTGTTGTCACCGTCCTTGAACTGCCACGACACCTGTCACCGGATTACGTCATGCGCGTGGAAGACGGACGTCTCGTGCCGTTTCTGCCTGATGGGATGCGCGTGACGCGGCGGCAGGATGCCAGGCTCGCGTTCGTACGCGACGGCACTGTCTACGCTTTCTGGACGAAGACGCTCCGGAATGCCGGCACCATCTATGGAGACGTGTGTCGTCCGCTGGTCATTCCAGCGGAGGTGTCGATCACCATCGACTCGCCTGATGACTGGCGGGAAGCGGAACGACGAATCGCTGCGAAGGCATGACCGTCGCCGCCAGCGATCCTCTTGGCGCAGTACGGAACCTGGCGGGGAAGGCATGGCGCCGCGCGCTGGCGGCGCCGCGTCATGGTGTTCGGCTGGTGCGCCGCGCTGGTCGTCTGCGTGAGCAGGCGGAGGCGGCCAGGGCTGAATGGGGTCTCGAGCGGGAGATCGCCCAGGTCGCGCGCGGACGCGGCCCTATCATCGCAGGGCCGTGGCTATCCGAGGTCGGCTTCGAGGTCCTGTACTGGGTTCCGTTTCTGCGATGGTTTCAGGATCGCTATCGCGTAGACCCCGAACGGATTGTCGCGATCTCCCGTGGTGGTGTCGCCGACTGGTACGGGGGTATTGCCGGCCGGTATGTCGAGATTTTCGATCACCTCACACCAGAGGAATTCGGTCGTCGCAATCGTGAGCGCCATCAACAGCAGGAAGCGGGCGGACAGAAGCAGACGACGCCCGGCGACCTCGATGCGCATCTGATCCAGGCTGCACGGGACACACTGCGTCTCTCCGATGCGGCCGTGTGTCACCCGTCGCTGATGTATCGCCTCTTCAACCGATTCTGGTTTGGAAACAGAGCGCTGGACCTGGTACTGGCGCGCACTCGGTACGAGCCAATCCACGTGGCGCCAATGACCGGCATAGGGTTGCCTGAACGATATGTGGCGGCGAAGTTCTACACCGGTGGCGCCGTGTCCGACACGCCCGAAGTTCGCGAGGCCCTGCGCGGCCTGGTTCGAACGGCCGCAGCACGAATGCCGGTTGTCATGCTGGACACGGGCATGACGACCGACGAGCACGAGGACTATCTCTTTCGCGATATTCCGAACGTGGTCAGCGTGAGAGAGCACCTCGAGCCGCGATCAAATCTCGGCGTGCAGACGCGGATCATTGCCGGGTCGCGGGGTTACCTCGGTACGTGCGGGAGCCTGGCGTGGATGGCGCCGATGCTCGGAGTGGATACGCTCGCTGTGTACAGCGAGGAACGATTTCTCGTCTCACACGTCTACTTCGCCGCCCAGGCGTATCGACAGTGTGAGTCTGGCCGGTTCGACACACTCGACCTTCGAGCGGCCACCGAGCTCGAAGCGCTGGGTGTGCCCCTGGCTGCAGCTCAAGAACGCATGTGAGGGGTGCGGCTTCAAGCGCTGCAGGAGCTGGTTCGCCCTGGTGGACGGGACGACGGATTGCTCTCGCGGCAGTTGCAGCTGCGGTCGTCGGTGCTGTCAGCTTCATCTTCAGGTTCAACACACTCGGTGGAGCGCTTGGCGGTTTCGACAACGACCACTTCATTTACCTGACGCGGACGGACATGCTGCTCTGGGGAGAGCAGCCGCTGCGCGACTTCGTGGACGCCGAGTTGCGTGGCGCGTGGCCGGCGATGAGCTATCTGGCGTCGGCCTGGGCTCAGCAGATTGGCGGCCGCACGCTCCTACCGGAGGCATACCTGTGTGCCGGAGCGCTTGCAGTGGCAAGCGCCGTGGTGTTCCTACTCGCGCTCGATTTTTCGAAGCAGTGGGTTATAGCCGCTCTGGCGGCGGCCACGACTGTGGCCATGGTTCCAAAGCTCTACAACTACCCGAAGGTGCTCGGCCTGACGGCTGCGGTGTTCGCTCTTCGACTTGCCGTCGCGTCACCGTCCACCGCCCGCCTGGCAGCACTGGCGTTCGTGACGGTCGTCGTGTCGCTCTTTCGGCACGACCTCGGTCTCTATGTGGGGGCCGCAACCCTCGTAGCGCTTGTCTTGCGCGACCCCGCACAATGGAGACAACTGATTCGACATCTTGCCATCTACACCGGGTGCGCATTGCTGTTCTTACTGCCCTCCCTGGTGTGGATTCAGTTGTACGAGGGGATTCCGTCGTATGTCCGGAACGCACTGGCAAGTGTCGCCGCGGAACAGACGCGCACACCGCTGACGCTTCCCACGTTCGACTTCGCCGTCCCGCTGTCAGAAGACAACCTGCTGTTGACCACGTACTGGGCATTCTGGGCGGTTCCGGTGCTCGCGGGATGTGTGCTCCTCGTTCGGCTGCTGACTTCCGCTGCGTCTCCTGCGGCGCGGCTCGACCGCGCGCTGGCCGGCGGGCTGCTGACGATGGGTGTCCTGGCCAATCAATCGTTTCTTCGAGCCAACCTGGAATCGCGATTCGGCGACAGCGTCGCCCCGATCGTTCTTCTGGCCGCCTGCAGCGCCGGCGTTGCCTCTGTGTGGCGGTCGCCCGCGATCAGACGAACCGTCGCAACTCTGGTGATCGTGCTTCTCACTCAGATGCTCGCGGCTGCGTATTCGTTTTCAGCGCTCGCACTGGAACTCGATACCAGCGGGCTTTCCGATTCGTGGGGCAAGGTCGAGCGCCGGTATGCCGCTGTGCGCTCAGAGCTCGGTGCTCTGCCTCCGACAGTCTGGAGCTCGAACGTTCCAGGCGCCGAGACGGCGACGATGCAGGCCGCGGGATATGTCGCGCGATGCACCGCGCCCGACGATCGCTTGCTGGTCACCGGCGCCATCCACGAGATTCCGGTCCTTGCCCGACGACGGTTTGCCGCTGGACAGGCGATGTTCAAGCTGTCCCTCTACACCTCCGAACGAGATGAACAGCGAGCGTTGGCCAGGCTCAGGAGCCAGTCCGTGCCCATCATCCTCGCCGACGCACGTGACTACGGAGAAGGCTTTCTCGAGGATTACCCGCTTCTCGCTGGGCACGTCGAAAAGGACTACCGCAACGCGGGGACGATCGACGTGGATGATGAGCCAGGCTTTGTGGTGTTCGTAGAGAAGGACCGCATCCCCGTGCGCGAGGACGATGAGCTTCGACTGCCGTGCTTCCGTTGAGCCGAGGCGGATCTCGACACGCCAGGTCTCATCCGTTAAGCATCCTGCTGTGCGCGGTCGTCATTGGCATGCTGGCGTTCATTTTGCGGTTCAACTCACTCAGTGGATCGCTCGGCGGATTCACGAACGACCAGTTCGTTGCGCTGAGCCGGGTCGAGATGATTCTGCAGGGCGAGCAACCGCTGCGCGATTTCGCCGACGCGGAGTTGCGGGGCGCGTGGCCCGCCCTCAGCTACGAGGCTTCGGCGTGGGCGCAGCAGATGGGCGGCCACACCCTGCTGCCCGAGGCGTACTTGACGGTAGGCGCTCTGGTTGTGGCGCAGGTTGTGGTGTTTGCGTTGACCTGGATTGTTTCGGGACGATGGTGGCTCGCGTCACTCGCGACCGCGCTGTGCATCGTCTCGATGCCGAGGCTCTACAGTTATCCGAAGGTCCTGATGCTCGCGTGTGGCATCGCCGTGATGCGAGCTGTGATGACAAGGCCATCGAGGTGGAGACTGGCGCTTGCGGCGGTCCTTACAGCCGTCGCCGTCCTGTTTCGTCACGATCTCGGCGGTTACATTGCGGTAGCAATCATTGCCGGGCTGGTCGCCCGCGACCCCGGCGCATGGACGCTGGCTGGCCGCCGCGTCGGAGCCTATCTGGGTTTCACGGCGCTCTGTCTGCTTCCGTCCGCGATCTGGGTGCAGGCATACGAAGGGATTCCGAGCTACATCCGCAGCAATCTGGATGTGAGTGCTCTCGAGGCCGGCCGGTCCGAGCTCGTCAACCTGCCGATCCCAACGCTCTCGACGCTGTTCACCACTACCATCCTCGAAGTGCTGACGTACTGGGGCCTGTGGGCGGTCGCTGTCGTTGCGATGATCGTGATCGCCTGGCGAGTCCTCTCGCCAGCTGGCCGAGCGCTGACTCCAGAGGATCGCGGTTTCTCGATCGGTCTCCTGCTTCTTGGAATTGTGGGCATCCAGTTTCTGGTGAGAGAACCGCTGGATGCCCGTCTCAGCGACGCGGTGATTCCAGTCTCGGTTCTTGGAGCCTGGACTGTCACTCTTGCCCAGACGCTCACCGTTCCGATCGCTCGTCGTGTGGCGACGCTGTCGGTGTCGCTGCTCCTTGTGTGCATGGTGGCCGCGAGCGCCGTGTTCATGGGTGTTGGTCGAACCCTCAGCGACAGCGGATTGACCAGCTCTCCCGGACGGGTGACCGAGGAGTATCGGCGGGTGCGTGAACGTCTGAGTCAGCTGCCACCGACGGACTGGTCGAATGTGGAGGCCACCGGTTCGCTGGCAGCGGCGCGATACGTGGCGGAGTGCACCAGTCCTGACGACTATCTGTTGAGCATCGGCGACACGCCGGAAGTCACCGTGTTCGCACGGCGGCGCTTCGCGGCCGGACAAGGCGTCTTCGCCAAAGGGTGGTACACGTCTGATATCGAGCAGCGCAGAGCGATCGCCAAACTGGAGTCGCAGTCTGCGCCAATCATGCTGGCCGACGCGGGATCGTACGAGTCCGATTTCGTGCCGCGGTATCCACTCGTAGCGCACCATGTGGCTGCTCACTACCGAAAGGTTGGCGAGATTCCAGACGAATCCAGGCCGCTGCTGGTGTTTGTCGATACCGCCCGTGAACCACGCGGCACCGACCCTCACTTCGGACTTCCGTGCTTCAGGTGACTGCGAACGCGTCGCAGGGCACTCTTGGAAGCAGGGCGCGGAAGCTCGTGCCGTCGCCGGTTCGTCGTGTTGCGGCGCGCTTCGTGTCGGAGCGGCGCGCGGCAGCGATTCAACGTGAACTGGCAGCCCTGGCCGCGAGGGATGAGCCCATCATGGTTGGCCCCTGGCTGGGCGAGGTCGGCTTTGAACTTCTGTACTGGGTGCCCTTCCTTCGATGGTTCACCTATGAATATGGCGTCCCTCCCGATCGAATCATCGCCGTCGCTCGAGGGGGCAGTGCGAACGCGTGGTATGCATCGTTTGCCGGACGCACGTACGATGCGCTGTCCTTTATCCCTCCACAGGACTTCAAGCGTCGAAACCTCGATCGCAGTGGATCGCTCGGGGAGCAGAAGCAGATCGCTTCGACCGCGCTCGACGAAGAGATCATCGGGTTCGTCAGGAAGAGCGAAGGACATGACGTCGCTGTACTGCACCCATCGACGATGTACAGGCTGTACGGTCCGTACTGGTGGGGACACCAGCCGGTGGGGTGGGTCAGGAGCTTCATGAGGTTCGAGCGGCTGCAGTCTCCGCCGCTCGCAGTGGATCTGCCATCCGAGTACACGGCTGTGAAGTTTTACTTCAACGACTGTTTCGCTGACACGCCACGCAACCGTGTCTTTGTCGAGCACACGGTTCGCGGTCTCGCAGCTGACGGACCGGTGATCTCGCTCTCCACTGGTCTTGCGGTTGACGACCATGATCCGTGCGAGCCGGACATTGCCGCAATGCAAGGCATCAGGCATCTGCTCACGCCAGACACGAACCTGCTCGTGCAGTCGGCGATTGTTGCCGGCGCTCGGAGGTTTGTCGGGACGTACGGTGGGTTTGCGTATCTGGCCCCGCTGTGCGGTGTGCCGGCCTCGAGCTACTACTCGGAGCCCGGGTCGTTCTCGTTGCGCCATCTCGATCTCATCCGCGACGTCCTTCGCACGGAGAACAGTCCTGGCCTTCTCGAGGTCACGGACGTCGGAAGGGGATCCGGCCGCTGATGGGTATCGGTGCGCGATGGCGCTCCAGGGCTCACCGCATTGGTGAACAGTGGACCACGTGGCGCAGTCAGTGGGAGGTCGAACGGGATCTGGAGCAGGCCGTCAGCGGCTCCGGACCGATTGTTGTCGGGCCCTGGCTTTCCGAGGTTGGCTACGAGGTTCTGTACTGGGTCCCGTTTCTTCGATGGGTGTCCGCCGCTTATCGCGTACCAGCATCACGGTTCGTCATCCTGTCCCGCGGAGGTACTGAAAGCTGGTATCGGGATATCGGATCACGCTACGTCGAGATCTTCGATCACATTCGCGCGGATGAACTGGTGAGCATGGCGGGAACTCGGGACTCGGGGCTCGGGACTCGGGATTCGAAATCCGTACGTCAGGCCGTCAAGCAGCGAACCGTATCCGACCTCGACGTTCATCTGGTCAGCAAAGCGGCGCAGTCCCTGGGCCTCGGCGATTCGGTCAACGTCCTGCATCCGTCACTGATGTTCCGATGGTTCGCGCCTTTCTGGTCGGGGCAGGAGACGCTCGGATTTGTCGAGCGTCATACCAGGCATGCGCGGATTCAGGCTCCAGAGATCGATCTTCCGCTCTCGTTGCCTTCCGAGTACGTGGCGGTGAAGTTCTACGGCGCTCGTTCGCTCCCCGACGATCCCTTCACGCGCACACAGGTGCGTGCGCTCACCGAGGCCTTGAGCCAGCAGCTGCCGATTGTGCAGCTCGACACCGGGTTGAGCCTCGACGACCATGCTGACTTGCGTCTGCCGACTGGTCCGCGTGTGATGAGCATCGGCGGACTTGTTGAACCGCGCACCAACCTTGCCGTGCAGACGCGCATCATCGCCGGAGCACGCATGCTCGTGGGCACGTGCGGCAGCCTCTCGTGGCTTGGACCTCTGCTCGGTGTGCCGACCGTGCCGGTGTTCACCGACGATTCGTTCCTTCACGCCCATTTGCATGTCGCGCGCAGGGTCTACGGTCGCGTTGGCGGCGGACGGTTCTCGCCGCTCGATCTCACCGGCCTCATGGCCGCCGGCCTGACGATCGGTCGCGCCGAGGCGATTGCCGCGGAGACACTGCGCGGATGAAGATCCCCAACGTGACGCGCGCTGCGATCAACCTCGCAGGGGTTCGTCTCCGAAGAGTCGAACGACAGTGGCGTGCGGCGGAGACCGCGCTCGGTCGCATGGGGCGTCAGGCCCGACGACAACAGGAACGCCTCGTGCGTGCCCCCGAACTGGTTCGCACCCGCGTGCAGCAGGGATGCGCAGCCGTCGAGCGATCGAGAAAGAGGGTCGTACGGTTCGGCGACCATGTGGTCAGCCCGTACCGCGTCGAGCGCGGCGTCAAACGTGTGCTGGCGAGCGAGGCTGCCGGGTCGAGGCCGATCATCGTCGGTCCCTGGACATCCGAGGTCGGCTACGAGGCGCTCTACTGGCTTCCGTTTCTCGCATGGGCGGCCGACCACTACGGCGTCAGGCCTGAGCGCCTGATCGCGTTGTCACGCGGCGGGACCGACGCCTGGTACGCGGGCATCGCGAATCGCTACGTCGAGATCTTCGATCTCGTGGACCCTGCAGAATTCGCCAGGCAGGGGGCGGCGCGCAGGGAACGCGGCGACCAGAAGCAGATGACGTTGTCGGAGTTCGACCACGAGCTCATTCGTCGCGCCACCGCCCGGCTCGGTGTGCGCGACGCAGCGGTGTGGCATCCGGGACTCATGTATCAGTTGTTCCGCGCATTCTGGTACGGCGACCGGTCACTTGATTTTCTGGTTCGCCACACGGACTTCCGGCGCCTCCGTCGTCCGGCCGCCTCGGGCCTGTCGCTGCCCGATGGTTACGTGGCTGTGAAGTTCTATACCGGTCCAGCGCTGCCAGATTCCGAGGCCAATCGGGCGCTTCTGCTGGGTCTTGTGCGGAAAGTGGCAGCGCGAACGCCGGTGGTCATGCTCGATACGGCCTGGAGCGTGGACGAACATCGGGACTACGACTTCGACGGAATTCCTGGTGTCACAACCATTCGCCCTTCGTTGGATCCGCGGACAAACCTGGGTCTGCAGACGCAGGTGATTGCGGGGGCTCGACGATTCATTGGGACCTGCGGCGGGCTCGCCTGGCTTGCGCCGCTTCTCGGAGTCGATACGACGGCCGTTTACGAAGACGATCGATACCTGACAACTCATCTTTACGCGGCGAAGTATGCGTACCGCCGGACCGACGCGGCGCGCTTGACGACGCTCAATGTGAAGGCGCTGCGCGCCGTGGAGCGGTTCTAGTGGTGAATTTCTGATGGCGATACAGTCGATTCTCGTTACCGGCGGCGCGGGTTACATCGGTTCACATCTTGTTGACCGCCTGTGCACGCGTGGCTACTCCGTCACGGTGCTGGACAGTCTGGAGCCGCAGGTTCATCGCAGCGGCACGTGGCCGTCTTACGCCAATCCGAAAGTTCGCTACGTCCAGGGAGACGTCAGGGATCGAGCGGTGTTCGAGCCGCTCGTCGTCTCGTCGGACGCTGTCGTTCACTTTGGCGCAGCCGTGAGCGTTGGCCAGAGCATGTATCAGGTGGATCGCTACGTGGACGTCAATACGCGTGGCACCGCGTTGCTCCTCGACATCCTGGTCAACGCGAAACACAACGTTCAGAAGCTTCTCGTGGCATCGTCCATCGGTGTCTACGGGGAAGGGGCGTACCACTGCGCAACCTGCGGGCCCGTTGCGCCAGGTATCCGGCCAACCGAGCAGCTTGCCGAACGTGACTGGGAACAGCACTGTCCGCGTTGCGGCAAACACGTCATTTCGATTCCGACGCCCGAGGACAAGGCGCTCTATCGCGACAACATCTATTCGATGACGAAGTACCACCAGGAAGAAATGGTGCTGCTCATCGGGAAGACCTACGGCATTCCAGCTGTGGCTCCCAGGTTCTTCAATGTGTATGGTCCGCGACAGAGTTTGAGCAATCCGTACGCCGGCGTCGCGGCGATCTGGTTGAGCCGGCTGCTGAACGGCAAGCAGCCGGTGGTCTTCGAGGATGGCGGGCAGCTTCGCGATTTTGTCTCCATTCACGACGTCGTCGATTGTCTCGTGCTGATGCTCGAAAAATCCGGCGCAGACTTCCTTCCAGTGAACGTTGGTTCGGGTGAGGTCGTGACGATTCTGAACATCGCCAAGCTGCTGGCGCGCCTGCTCGGTTCCTCCATTGAGCCGCTCGTCACGGAAACCGGAAGAAAGTTCGACATCCGTCACAACACCGCCGACATCACGTGCGCCAGAACGACGCTCGGTTTCGAGCCGAAGGTATCGCTCGAACAGGGGTTCAGTGAGCTCATTGAGTGGGCGAAGACCACGCCCGATGCCGCCGAGGACTTCTTCGACCGTGCGCTGCGGGAGCTGCAGGATAAAGGTCTGCTTGTAACAGGAACGGCGCCGCAGTGACAGGGGCTGCGTAGTGTCCGGCTTCAGCCGGACCACAGACGCGACCCGCAGTCGCCTGACTGGCGCCTTGCTCGCGATCTCTGTGTTCGTTGCGGCCTTCTTCTACCGGTTCAACACCCTGGGTGGTTCGCTCGGCGGTTTCACCAACGACGAGTTCGGCTATCTTTCGCGGGCCCGGCAGATTCAGGCCGGGGAAGTGCCGTTTCGCGACTTCAACGATCCAGGCTGGTTTCTCACCGACTGCGTCGCGGCAGCCGCGCAGTGGCTTGGAGGCTACAACCTCCGCTCCGAAGCGCTGCTGACTGTCGGCATGCTGGCCCTTGGGGCTGCGGCCATCTTCCTGCTGGCGCGACGCGCGGCCGGCTCAACGGTAGTGGCGCTCGTCGCCGTCGCCATCTACGTCGCACTCGATACTCGACACTACAACTACCCGAAGATCGTGCTCTACGCCGCGGGTCTGACGCTGGCGTGGGCGTACGCCGACGCCCCGAGCCTCGCCCGTCGGCTGGGACTCGGTGCGCTCCTAGGTATCGCCTTTCTGTTTCGACACGATCACCTGGTCTACCTCGGCGCACTGTCTTTGATGACGGTTGGGGCGGTTCACCACGCGTCGCCACGTGAGGCGATGCGTGCCGCTCTCGGCGTGGGCGCCGCGGCCGCGTGCTTCGTCGTCCCGTTTCTCGTGTTTCTGGCCACGAATGGTGGCGTTGTGGAGTACTTCCGTTCGGCCCTCGTGTATGTCTCCCGCGACGCGCAGCGCACGACGTTCGCTTTTCCGCGCCTCTCGATCGAGCCTACGCTCCCCTGGGTCGGACTATCGCGTGGACCGGCGCCTGTCGATCCACGTATCAACATTCGATGGAACTCCGTGGCAGACGATGCCCGGCGCGAGCGGGAGGCTCGTTGGAAGCTCGAAGCAGGTGAGGCGCTCGATGGCAGCACCTGGAGCTACGTGATCCGCGACACATCCGTGGCGAACATCGAGGCTCTGGTTCGCGATCCACTGGTAGACGACACGCAGGGTTTGAATCGGACGACGTTCATGTTGTCTGGTGAGCCGAGACCTCTCAGGGTCAGAAGCCAGCTGGATACCGTGCAGAACGCCACCGCGTTCCTGTATTACCTGTTTGCGGCGCTTCCCATCGTGGCCGCGTGCGCGTTCTGGCGGATGCGTCGTGCAGGCGCCACCGCTCGAGTGCTGACAAGCGCGGCGCACATCGTGCCGCTTCTCGTCCTTGCCGCCATACTCAACGCTACGTTCCTGAGTCGTGGAAGTACAAACATCCGGATCCCCGACGTCGGCGTGACCGCCACCGTGCTCCTCGCATGGTTAGTGTCGGCGATCGCCGGACGCGATGGCCGAACGTTGGTCACTGTTCCTTCCGCCAGGGTGTTGGTGCGTGCAGCCGCGGCCGTCGTGCTGTTCCTGACGATTCTCAGCGCCAATGGCCTTGCTCAGGCAAGCCGTGCGTGGAGCGACGCAGGCTTCGCGGACGGACCGGGCGAGCTCGTGCGTCGGGCGGGCGTCGTGTGGGACGGACTGGGAGCGCCGCCGAGCGACTTCGTGGCAGATGAGGAACAGCCGGGTATCCTGAGGGTCGCCGGGTATGTGAATGCCTGCACGTCACCGGGCGATCGGTTGTTCGTGCTGGGCGAGCATCCGGCGCTGTACTACTTCGCCGATCGCCTGTTCGCAGGCGGTCATGCGTGGCTGCTCCCGTATTATTACAGCGGAGATGCCGACGAGGCGCTGATAGTCGAGCGCCTCAAGAGCGCCCGTGTGCCTATCGTGTTGACTGAAACGGGAGTGACGTACGACGAAGATTACCGCGGTGTGTTCGAGCAGGTGCACGCCTACCTGCAAGATGCCTACACGGATGCAGGCGAGGTGCAGTACGGCGGCTCTCAACCGTTGCGGTTGCTGGTCCGTGCGGATCTGACGCCGATACGGCGATACGAGCCCCTCAATCTTCCCTGTTTCACTCCATGATGATTCGCTTCGACCAGCTTCGGGACTATCGCCAGCAGGTGGCGATGGTTGACGGCGCATTCGATCCGTTGCACCGCGGCCACATTGAGTACTTCAGAGCGGCCAGCACACTCGAGGTGCCGCTCCTGTGCAATGTGGCGTCTGACGCGTACGTTCGGACCAAGCACCAGCCGCTCCTGTCGGAAGATCAGCGTGCGGCCGTGGTGGATGCCATCAGATACATTTCCTACACGCACATCAATCAGTTCGATACCGAAACCATTCTCCGGGAGCTGCGTCCCAAGTACTACGTCAAGGGCAAGGACTGGGAAGGCAGGCTACCGGGTGAGCAGGTACGCATCTGCGCCGAGCATGGCATCGGCGTCGTCTATCTCGATACCGTGCTCGATTCGTCGAGCCGGATTCTCAACGAGTTCCTGTCCGCGAAGCAGAGCACACGATGAACATTACCGAGTTCGAGCAGCGAGTTCTCGATCAACGTCCCGTCAGCTCCGGTCACTACGATGCCGAGTACTTCACCGGCGAATGGCGTGATGCCGGCAACAACTACAGCCTGGAGACGCGACGCCAGATCGAGGCCAGGAATCCGTTCCTCATCAAAGAGGTCTTTCAGCCGACGAAGGCGCTCGACCTTGGATGCGGGCCAGGCGCGCTCATGCACCTGCTCTGGGAGCTTGGTGTAGACATCGATGGTATCGATTTCGCGGAGAGCAGCAAGCAGCTGGCGACGCCACAAGTGCGTGACCGCATCGTCGTGGGCGAGGTCTACGATCAGACGATCAAGTCAGCCGGAGCCTACGACCTGGTCATCTGCCGGGAAGTGCTCGAGCACCTGACCGTCCTGCAGGTGAAACAGGCTGTCGCCAACATGGTGCGGTTGTCGTCGAAGTACATCTACGTGACGACGCGCTTCCATCCCAATCCGGCCAGCCTGCTGGATTTCACCACGCAGTTCGACGTCGATCCATCGCACATCACGCTGTTGAACAAGGACATGCTGCGCCTGATGTTCGTGCTCGAAGGCTGTCGCTCGAGGCCGGATCTCGAGGCACGGATGGACTGGGGCAACAAGGGCAGGGTGCTCGTCCTCGAAACCCAGGCTCGATGAGTCACGCATGATTCCGCTGGCGGATCTTCGCGAGCAGTATCGCCGCCTGAAGTCCGAGATCGACCCGGCCATCGCGGCCGTGCTCGAGAATGCGCAATTCGTGCTGGGGCCGGCGGTTGAGAACTTCGAGCGCCAGTTCGCCTCCTATTGCGGCGTCTCACATGCGATTGGCGTGAACTCCGGCACCAGCGCGTTGCACATCGCGCTGCTGGCAGCCGGGATCGGTCCGGGCGACGAGGTCATCACCGTTCCCTTTACGTTTGTTGCCACGATCGCCGCCATCGAGTACGCGGGCGCGACGCCGGTGTTCGTGGATATCGAGCAGGACACCTGCACGATGGACCCGTCAAAGCTGGAGCGAGCTATCACTCCGCGGACGAAGGCGTTGATGCCGGTGCACCTCTTCGGGCACCCGGCTGACATGGATCCGATCGCGGAGATCGCCCGCCGGCACACGCTCGTCGTCATCGAGGACGCCTGCCAGGCCCATGGAGCCGAGTACAAGGGCCGTCGAGCCGGGTCGATGTCCGAGATCGGGTGCTTCAGTTTCTATCCAGGTAAGAACCTGGGTGCTTATGGCGAGGGCGGAGCTGCGGTCACCAACAACGCGCAATACGCCGACACCATGCGGTTGCTCCGCAGCTGGGGCGAACGGACCCGATACGAGCATTCGATCAAGGCGTTCAACTACAGGATGGATGGCATCCAGGGAGCGATTCTTGGCGTCAAGATGAAGCACCTGGAACCGTGGACCGAAGCCCGGCGGGCACTTGCAGCCACCTACGATCGGCTGCTTGCCGGGAGCCCGGCGTCCCCGCCGAAAGCGCGGCAGGACGTCCGGCACGTGTATCACCAGTACGCCGTGCGCCTCGAACAGCGCGACCGCTGGCGTGCCCACCTTGCCGACAGAGGCATTCAGACGGCCGTGCACTATCCGGTGCCGCTTCACCTCCAGCCCGCCTATCGTGACCTTGGCTACGGCGTCGGAGATTTTCCGGTGGCCGAATCAGTCGCCCGTGAAATTCTCTCGCTGCCGTTCTTTCCTGAGATGACCGATCCGCAAGTGCAGGAAGTGGCGGGTGTACTTCGTGCGGGACTTCCGGCAAACGCCGGCAGCGTCGCGTAAGGGTCCTGATCGGGCTCTAAGCCCAAAGGGTACAGATAGATGGCAAGATCGTCCGCAGACGTGCGTTACAATACCGTCTCCCGATGATCGACTGCATCGCCGGATATCACCTGAACCCTTGGACGTGTGGGATCGCCAAGTTCAACACCATCCTCGGGCGGCACCTGTCGCTGCCCGTCGTGGGTATCGGGTCGCCAGATTTGGATCGCTACACGCGCCCCCTGTTGTCCCTCAAGATGTCGGAGTTCGCGGAGGGCGACGCACACACGCTGGACGCGTGGGTGGCAGAACACACAGGACGGTACGAGCTGTTCCTGCATGCCTGGGATCGGACGCCGACCGAGGACAGGCTGATCGCGCGCGCCGCCAGAGTGTGCGTCGGGAACCGCGAACTGTTCGAACAACTCGTCCCGACCCGACCCGATGTCGTCGAGCTCTTCTGCCCGGGAACGCTGCTCAACCCACAGCGCTTCCAGCGCACGGACCTCTCGGTGTTCACCTTCGGGATGGCACACAAGATCCGGGTGCCGCTGTATCGCCGGCTTCATCGCCTGCTGGAAGCCACCGGGAAGAGCTATTCGGTCTACGTCTCAACAGCCCTCCACGAAAACACCAGCTTTGACGACTCGTTCATCGTCCGGTTCGAGGAACTGCAGGCGATTTTTGGCGAGCACGTCTATTTCATGGGGTACCTGTCAGACACGGCCGTGTTCAATCACATCGTGGACTGCACGTTTCTCGCCGCCTTCTTTGAGAAGGGGCTTCGGGCAAACAACACCAGCGTGATTGCCGCGATGGAATGCGGGTGCGCCGTGATCACGAACCTGGACGAGCATTCGCCCAGGGGACTTGCGCACATGAAGAATGTGATCGACATCAACGTCTGCGATCGGCTGCCGGATTTCGACCAGGCCGAAAAGATCGGTCGTGCGGCGCGCGAGATCACGCAGACAGATTACGGCTGGGATCAACTCGTGGCGCAGCTTCGGCCGGCTGTGCGCGTCTAGGAGCTGGCATTTGGCAGGGACGCTGAGAATCGGAACGCGTGAAATTGGCGACGACACGCCGTGTTACGTCATCGCTGAGATTGGCCATAACCATCAGGGCAGCGTCGAGAAAGCGCGCGAGCTTTTCCGCGAGGCCAAGCTCGCCGGCGCCGACGCGGTCAAGCTCCAGAAGCGGGATAACCGCGGCCTGTATACCCGCGCCGCCTACGACAAGCCGTACGACAACGAGAACAGCTTCGGCGCCACCTACGGTGAGCACCGCGAGTTCCTCGAGTTCGGCCTCTCGCAGTACCGGGAGTTGCAGGCGTATGCCAGGGAATTAGGCATCGACTTCTTCGCGACAGCGTTCGACATCTCGAGTGCCGACTTTATCGAGTCGCTCGAAATGCCCGCTTTCAAGATTGCATCGGGCGATGTGAAGAGCACGCCTCTTCTCGAGCACGTGGCGAGATTCGGCAAGCCGATGATTGTCTCCACCGGAGGGGCGCTCATCGAGGATGTTCAGCGCGCCTACGACACGATCATGGCGATCAACCCGCAGCTCAGCCTTCTGCAGTGCACGGCGGGATACCCGGCCGCATTCGAAGAGCTCGACCTGCGTGTGATCTCGGAGTATCGCGAGAGATTTCCAGGCGCCGTGATTGGTTTTTCAGGCCATGACAGCGGGATCGCGATGCCTCTGGCCGCGTACGTGCTCGGTGCACGGATCGTGGAGAAGCACTTCACGCTGAACCGGGCCATGAAGGGAACGGATCACGCGTTTTCGCTGGAGCCGGTCGGGCTGAGAAAGATGGTGCGCGATCTGCAGCGGACGCACAAAGCGCTCGGAGATGGACGTAAGAAGGTGTACGAAAGCGAACGTGCGCCCATCGTGAAGATGGGCAAGAGCCTGGTGCTGGCGCGTGACCTGCCGGCGGGGCACACCCTGACCGAGAGCGACATTCTCATGAAGTCCCCTGGCGGAGGCATCGCGCCGTACGACCTCTCGAAAGTGCTCGGACGTGTCACGCTGAAGCCACTGCGCGCGGATGACTTCCTGTCGTTTGAGATGCTGAGCAAGCCGAGCGCCGAGCTCGCGCGTTCGTGACCAGCGCTCTCTTCCGACTCGACAACCAGACGGCCGTCGTCACGGGGGCATGCGGCAAGCTCGGTCCGATCTGGGCCGAGGCACTGCTCGATGCCGGGGCAAGTGTCGCTGCGCTGGAATTGGCCGGTGCGCGCGAGTCCGCCGTTTTTGCCGCCCTGTCCGAGCGTTCAGGAGACCGGCTGCGTCGCTTCGACTGCGATGTGACCAACCGTGCGTCGATTCAGCAGGCAGCCGATGCCGTTGCGGCGCAGCTGGGCGAGCCGTCGGTTCTCGTCAACAACGCGGGCGTGGATCAGCCTCCAGATTCGGGAGGTAACCGCGCGCCGATCGACCAGTTGGCGATCGAGGACTTCCGCCGGATGGTCGAAGTCAATCTGCTCGGCACGTTTCAGATGACGCAGGTCTTTGGCGGCCGAATGGCCGGCGGGCAGGGCGGCGCCATTATCAACATCGGATCGCTCTACGCCTCCGTGTCGCCGGACCAACGCTTCTACGATCATCTTCCCGGCGATCTCCCGTTCTTGAAGTCTCCAGCCTACGGCGCGTCCAAAGCGGCCGTCGTGAACATGACGAAGTACTTCTCGACGCTCTGGGGTACACAGGGCGTGCGCGTCAACACCCTGTCTCCCGGCGGTGTGCTCGCCGGTCAGGACGAGAAGTTCCGGTCGAAGTACGGAGCGCGGGTCCCGCTCGGTCGCATGGCGGAGGCGGACGATCTCAAGGGCCCACTCGTATTTCTGGCCTCGCGAGCCTCGTCGTATGTCACCGGCTACGAGCTGCGGGTGGACGGAGGCTTTACCGCGTGGTAAGCGGCACTATGAGCGGGGTGCAGATCCCGACCACGATTCCAAACCAGATTGGCGGGCGGACAGCCCCGGCCAGCGATGGACGCACCTTTCTGAAGCGAGACCCTGCCACCGGCGCGGCCTTGTGTCAGGTCGCTCGATCGAGCGCAGCCGATGTTCGTCTCGCGGTCGAGCTGGCGAAGAAAGCGCAGCCCGACTGGGCGGCGGCCACCGTCGTGAAGAGGGGCGACATTCTTCGTCAGATTGCGCTGCTCATGCGTGAGCGCCGCGAACTGATCGCCGATCTGGTCGCACGCGAGACGGGAAAGTCGCGCAAGGACGCGCTGGGCGAAACGGACGCGGCCATCGAGATGGGATTCTTCGTGGCCGGAGAGGGTCGGCGATTCTACGGTCAGACGACGACCAGTGCTGTGCCGAACAAGTCGGCCATGGTCATTCGACAGCCGCTCGGCGTCGCGGGGCTCATCATCGCCGCCAACACTCCTATTGCGAATGTCGCCTGGAAGGCGTTTCCGGCCCTGCTCTGCGGCAATGCGGCGATTCTCAAAGCATCGGAAGACACGCCGTTGTCCGCCTGGATCTTCGGCGAGATCGCGCGCGAAGCCGGTGTTCCGGAAGGCGTCTACTCGACGATCCACGGCTTCGGTGAGGAGGCGGGAGCGCCACTCGTCGAGCATCCGGACGTGGCGGTGGTCAGCTTCACGGGCTCATGCTCGGTCGGTCGCTGGATCGCGGCTACGGTTGGTCAGCGGCTCGGAAAGGTTTGCCTCGAGTTGGGCGGCAAGAACCCGCTCATCGTGTGTGACGACGCCGACCTGCAGAATGCCGTGACGTGGACGCTCGGCTCGGCGTTCAGTAATGCGGGTCAGCGCTGCGCGTCGGGCAGCCGCATCATCGTGTTCGATGCTGTCTACGATCGCTTCACGCAGATGCTCGTGGAAGCCACCACGAAGCTTGCAGTCGGGACCAGCGACGCCGACGCCTACGGCCCTGTCATCAATGAAGAGCAGATGACAGCGATGCTCGCGTCCGTGCAGCAGGCGAAGGACGCAGGTGCCGTGATTCTCACGGGTGGTCATCGCCTGACAGGTGGAGCCTATGGCGACGGGTACTTCGTGGCGCCCACGATCCTCGCGCACGTCGGGCCGAACGACGAGATTTCCCGCACCGAGCTCTTCGGGCCAATCACCTGTCTGTATCGCGTGAAGAACTTTGAAGAGGCCATCACGCTGGCGAACGACGCGCCATTCGGTCTCACGGCGTCGATTCACACCCAGAACCTCCACCGAGCCATGACCTTCGTGGGTCGGATTCAGTCGGGCGTTGCCGTAGTCAACGGTGGGACGTACGGCAGCGAGCCGCACATGCCGTTTGGCGGTCTGAAGGACTCGGGGAACGGCTGGCGGGAAGCGGGCACACAGGCCCTGGACGTGTATTCGGACTTGAAGACCGTCTATATCAATCACAACCCGTTGAGCGTCTAAAACGTGTCGTTCACTCTTCCACGTTCTTTCTTCTCGGTGCGTGTTCAGGTTCACCGAACCCGAACCCGAACTCCGAACCTTGAACCGAGAACCGAACCTGAACGCGAACCAAGAACAAAGAACCCAGAAGAGTGAACGACAAGGTTCAAGTTCGCGTGAACGCCAGAAATCCATCCGTCGTCGCCTTGATTCCCGCGCGCCAGGGCTCCAAACGCGTCCCAGGCAAGAACGTGCGCCTTCTCGGCGGACACCCTGTTCTTGCGTACACGATCGCGCCAGCACTCGCGAGCGGGCTGTTCGATGCCGTGATCGTCTCTACTGATTCAGAGGAGACGGCCGAGATCGCCAGGCACTACGGTGCCGAGGTGCCGTTTCTTCGTCCCGCCGAGCTGGCGGGCGACAAGTCTCCCGACATCGAGTGGCTGGAGTACACGCTGGGGAGGCTGAGAGACGAAGGACGCCTATGGGATTGCTTCAGTCTCCTGCGCCCAACGAGCCCGTTCCGCACGGCCGGCACGCTCCGGCGAGCGTGGGAGCAATTCGTCTCGCAGACAGGTGTTGATTCGCTGCGCGCCGTTGAGCGGTGCACGCAGCATCCCGGCAAGATGTGGGTGGTGAACGGCGATCGGATGACGCCGCTGCTGCAGACGCCCGAAGGCGTGACACCCTGGCACAGCACGCCCTATCAGGCGTTGCCGCCGGTCTACGTGCAGAACGCGTCACTCGAGATTGCCTGGACCAGATTGATCTTTCACGGACGTACCATTGCGGGAGACGTCCTCGTGCCGTTTGTCACCGAGGGCTTCGAGGGATTCGACATCAACGACCCGCATGACTGGATTGTGGCGGAACACTTACTGGCGGATGGCCAGGCCGTGCTGCCGCAGGTTTCGCAGGTTCCGTACGGAGCGACATGGGCGAACAGCAATTAGATCAGGTCACGAGCGACGATCTCGTGTATGTGCCGTCGGCTGAGTTCCGCCGGTTGCGGGATGCGGGGTTGCCCGCCACCCAGACAGCTCAGGCGTTTGCGGCTCTCGCGCGAATCAACACGCTCTACATGATTGCGCGGGCATGGTCGGGCCACATCGGGACGAGCTTCAGCTCGCTCGAGATCATGAGCTGGCTCTTTCTCAATGAGATCCGCGATCTCGACAAGGGACCGGCGGCCTGCGACATTTTCTTCTCGTCGAAGGGGCACGATGCGCCCGCGCTCTACTCGGTCCTGATCGGACTCGGCCTGCTGCCTGAGGACAAGGCGGATCACCTTCGTCGTCTGCACGGCCTCCCTGGTCATCCGCACGTCGAGACTCCGTATATTCAGGCCAACACCGGTTCGCTTGGGATGGGCATCTCGAAGGCCAAGGGTATGGCGATTGCCAACCGCCTGAACGGCCTGCCGCGACGCATCTTCGTGCTCACCGGAGACGGTGAGTTGCAGGAAGGGCAGTTCTGGGAATCACTGGCGTCGGCCGCGAGCCGGCAGCTCAGCGAGATCGTCGTGATTGTGGATCACAACAAGATCCAGTCCGACACCTGGGTCGAGCAGGTGAGCGATCTCGGCGATGTCGAAGCCAAGGTTCGCGCGTTCGGCTGGCATGTGGCCCGATGCGACGGGCACGACCTCGAGGCGCTCGAACGGACCTTGCGCAGTCTCGACCGCATCACCGATCGACCGAAGCTCATTGTGGCCGACACGGTGAAGGGGAAGGGCGTGTCGTTCATGGAAGGGCCGGCGCTGGTGGCCGGAGCCTTGTATGCGTATCACTCCGGCGCTCCCACCGAAGCCGAGTACGCGAACGGATCGAAGGAGCTGCTTACGTCGGCTGCAGGTCTCTTCACGGCCGGTGGTCTGGGTCAGGTGGCCACGAGACCTGGCCGACGACCGGAGCGCCGCGAGCCGCGTGATACCCAGAATCTGATCAGTGCCTACAGCGACGCGCTGCTCTCGCAGGCCGATCGCGACTCACGAATCGTCGCGCTCGACGCGGACCTTGTGAAGGACTGCGGTCTCGTGCCGTTCGCGAAGAAGTACCCGGAACGGTTCGTCGAGTGTGGCATCGCCGAGCAGGACATGGTGTCGATGGCGTGCGGCCTGGCACACCGCGGCGCACTGCCGATCGTGCATTCTTTCGCGTGCTTCCTCTCGGCAAGGCCCAACGAGCAGATCTACAACCAATGCAGTGAGGGCTCCAAGGTGATCTATGTGGGATCGCTCGCCGGCCTTCTGCCCGGTGGCCCTGGCCACTCGCATCAGTCCGTGCGAGACATCAGCGCGCTGGCATCCGTTCCACACCTCGTGATCGCGGAACCTGCCGTGAACGACGAGGTGCACGCCCTGCTCGACTATCTCGTCGCGAAAGCGCCTGAGAGCTCGTATCTGCGTCTTGTCTCCGTCAAGTGGCCCGTCCCGTTCGCCTATCCGGCCGGGCAGCGCGTGCAGCCAGGACAGGGCTGGGTCGTGCGTGAGGGCCAGGACCTGGTGGTGTTCGGTTACGGTCCGTGGCTGTTGTCCAACGCCTGGCACGCGGCGGAGGAACTGCAGCGGAGCGCCGGGATCACGACACATCTCGTCAATCTTCCGTGGCTCAATCGCGTGGATCCCGTCTGGTTGCGGCAGACGATCGGTGACAGACGCGCGGTGGTCCTTCTCGACAACCACTACGTCCATGGCGGCCAGGGTGACATGTTGGGCGCTGCCATCGCCGGCCTGGGCCTGGCACCGGCTCGGCGCGTGACGAAGATTGGCGTAACGGAATTGCCCGAGTGCGGGACCAACGACGAAGTGCTCGCGTACCACGGGCTGGATATCCCATCACTCACCACAATTTTCAAAGCCGCCGTCTCTCAGCAGAAGACAGGCGTGATCCCGCAACCCGCATGACAGTTCTTTTCTGGGACATCGACGGCACGCTTCTCACTACCGCCAAAGCCGGCGTCTTCGCCTGGGAGGACGCCGTACGCGAGGTGGTCGGTGGCGAGTTCGAGCTGGCGAAGATGAGAATCGCTGGAATGACGGACTATCAGATTGCCGTCAAGACCTTCGAGATGCTCGGTGTCGAGGTGAACGACGACACGCTTCGACGCTTCGTCAATCGATACGGCGAGCTGCTGCCCACGAGCCTTCCCCGCAAGCAGGGGCGCGTGATGCCGAACGTCCGCGAAATCCTCGAGCACCTTCAGCAGCGGCCTGATGTGCAGTCGTTCCTGCTCACGGGCAACACTCGCGCGGGAGCCACGGCCAAGCTGACGCACTACAACCTGATGCACTTCTTTCCTGACGGCGCCTTCGCAGAAGACACCGGCGATCGCGCATCCATTGCGAGGCGAGCCGTCGAGCTGGCCAGGCAATACGGCCCCGTGGCCGATGATCGTCTGTTCGTCATCGGTGACACCCCGCACGACGTGGCGTGCGCGACTGCCATCAATGCCAGAACGATTGCCGTTGCGACCGGAGGCTACGCGATCGAGGAACTGAAGGCCTGTGATCCCTGGCGAGTGTTCAGCGAACTTCCAGAGCCTGACGCGTTCATGAATCTCATCGACGCCGGAGGCCGCGTGGCGTGAGGCGTGGCATCAGGCGACTGCCGACACTCTGGCGCGCGACGCGGCTGGCGCGCCGGTGGTATCACGCGCGGTTTGGCGCATATCCGGACTGGCAGGTCCAATCAGCTGCGGACTCGGCATTGTGGGCGTCTGCAAGAAGCGCGGCGAAGGGTGGCCCCAGAGTCCTGATGGCCACGACCATCGGATCGTACGCGCACGGGATCACGCTCGAGAGCGCCGTGGCGGCCGCGCTCACCTTCAGGGGCGCCGAGGTGCACGCCTTGCTCTGCGACGGCGCGATGACCGCGTGCGCGGAGTGTGAGGCATCCCTCTACACAAACGTCAACACATTCGTCGAGCAGGGACCTCAGCGGGATCTCTGCCAGGACTGCACATGGCCCGCCGAGCGTGTCTACGAAGAGCTCGGACTGAAGGTTCATCGGTACAGCGACTGGCTCAGCCGCGAAGATCGTCTCGAAGCCAGGCGTCTGTCGATCGCGCACCCATTCAACGACATCCGATCGCTGACGATCGATGGCCTGGCTGTCGGTGACCATGCCCACGCCGGGGCCTTGCGCTACTTTGCCACCGGCTCCCTCGACGGCGAACCAGCGGCCGAACCGGTTCTTCGCCGCTATCTCGAGTCGGCGCTGCTGACGGCGTTTGCCACCCGCCGACTGTTCAGAGGCATCGGATTCACGTCAACGGTTCTCACGCACGGCATCTATGTGCCCTGGGGCATCGTTGGGGAGGTCGCCCGCCAGGAAGGCGTGCACGTGTCCACGTGGAATGTGGCGTACCGCAAGCGCCGTTTCATCTTCAGCCACGACGACACGTATCACCACACGCTCATGACGGAACCGCGGCATCACTGGGAGCACACGCCCCTGTCGCCTGGCCAGGATCGCGAACTCACCAAGTATCTTGCGAGCCGCAGGGAAGGTCTGTTCGACTGGATTGTCTTCCACCGTGCCCGTCGTCAAGACCCTGAAGACATCGCTCGACGCATCGGCCTGGATCCCGCGAAGCCCGCAATTGGCCTGCTGACCAATGTCACCTGGGACGCGCAACTGCACTATCCGGCGAACGCATTCCCGAACATCGTGGAGTGGCTGGTCCAGACGGTGCAGTACTTCGCCACCCGCCCCGATCTGCAGTTACTGATTCGAGTGCACCCGGCAGAGATCAGCGGGTTTCCGCCCTCCCGTCAGCCGATTCTCGAGGAGCTGCGCAAGCACGTTCCCAATCTGTCGTCCAATATCATTGTCGTGCCTCCGGAAAGCGACATGAGCACGTATGCACTCATGTCGTTGTGCAACGCCGCGATCATCTACGGCACCAAGATGGGCGTGGAGCTCACGAGCATCGGCCTGCCGGTCATAGTCGCGGGCGAGGCCTGGATTCGCAACAAGGGGCTGACGCACGATGCCAGTTCGCCGGCCGAGTATTTCCGGATTCTCGAGAAGCTGCCGTTCCGCGACCGTCTCGGGCCCTCGCAGCTGGCGCGCGCGCGTCAGTATGCGTACCACTTCTTCTTCAATCGGATGATTCCGTTGCCCTTCATCGCCCCGAAGGCCGGGTATCCGATCTATCGCCTCAAACTGGATCGCCTCCAGCAGTTGCTGCCGGGTGCATCGACTGGCCTCGACACGATTTGTGCGGGCATCCTGACTCGCCAACCTTTCGTCATGCACGCTTCCGAGCCGGCTCCGGTCGAGCTCGCAAGCGTCATGGGCGGCTGAACACTGTTGCAGCCTTTCTTCGTGGCGGTGCTTGCCGTCGCTGCGCTCTGCAGCCTTGCAGGCGGGGCCGTTGTCCGTCGCGTGGCCCGAGCCAGTGGCGCTGTCGTGCCGCCTCGGCCCGATCGCTGGCATACGACACCGACGCCGACGATGGGTGGGATCGCGATCGCCGCGGGTACCTTGATCGCGTTTGCCATGATCGCGCTTCGCCCGGATCTCGTGGGACCGCCGGCGGACTGGTTGCCTGTTCCGCTCGCGGCCTTCGCGATGTTCGTGGTGGGCGTGCTCGACGACCGGCTGCAACTGTCGCCGCTTGCGAAGCTGGTGTCCTCGCTGGCTATTGGCGCATTCCTCGTGTTCGCACTGGCAGGCGGAGGACCCGAGGACGCGTTGCCTTCGGCGTATACGCTCGTCGCCACCGTGTGGTTTGCCGGTATTTGCCACGCGATGAACCTGCTCGACAACATGGACGGGCTGGCCGCGGGCATCGGACTGATTGCCGCCGTATTTCTGACGTGGCTGCTCCCGGGCGTGCTTGGGCCAACGCTGGTTGTGCTGCTTCTCGCACTCGCCGGAGCGCTGGCAGGATTCCTCTACTGGAACCGCAATCGCGCCCGGCTGTTCATGGGGGATTGCGGCAGCTTGTTCATCGGGGCACTGCTGGGCGCCGCCTCGCTTGTGCCGGTCTACAACGCGCCGATGGCTTTTATCAGCCCCGCGGTCATCGTGGTGTTGATTCTGATCGTCCCTATCTTTGACACCGCGTTCGTGCTGGTGCTGCGGCGGCTCGCTGGTCTCAAGGCGACCAAGGGAGGCACCGATCACGTGTCCCACCGGCTCGTCTCACTCGGTTTCTCCGAACGCAGCGCGGTCAGGACGCTGTACATGCTCGGCGCCGTGGGAGGCGGAACAGCGTGGTTTCTGTTGAGTGGGCAGGGCGCGGAGCCCATGCTGCCCCTCGTGGCGGCCTTCGGTGTGCTCGTCGTCTTGATGGGCATCTACCTCGCGCGCGTTCCCGCGTACGACGCCGAAGATTTTGTCGCGCTCCAGAAGTCGTCGTTTGCGCCGTTTCTCAAGGATCTGGCGTTCAAGTGGCATGCCGCGGAAGTCATGCTGGATTTCGTCCTGATTGCCGTGTGCTACTACCTGGCGTACCGGCTCAGATTCGAGGGTGAAGGTTTCGACAACTTCCTGCCGTACTTCACGGCGTCTCTTCCAGTCGTGCTGGGCTGCAAACTCGCGGGTATCTACGTTTCGGGTCTGTATCAGCGATCGTGGGATACGTTTGGCCTGCGCGATCTCACAGCCGTCGTGCGGGGTGTCGGCATGGGCTCGCTGTTCTCGATTCTGACGATCGCGTATCTGTACCGCTTCGAGGGCTTCTCCCGAGTCGTATTCCTGCTCGACGCTTTGTTGCTCGGAATGGCTATCGTTGCGACCAGGGCGTCATTCCGCGCAATGAGCCTCGTGGCGGCGGTACGGAACAAGCGCAGCCGCCGAGTGCTCGTGTATGGTGCCGGCCAGTTCGGCCAGACGCTCGTGCGTGAGATGCGGGCCAACTCGCGGTGGAACATGAATCCGATTGCCTTCATCGACGACGACCCCGGCAAGGTACGTCGCTGGATCTCGGGTGTTCAGGTTCGCGGTTCGCTCGACGATCTCGAGGCGACCATGCGCCGCTATTCCGTCGATGAGGTCGTCTTGAGCAGCCCGGCAATCAACGGAGCCGTCGAGCACAGGATTCGGGAGATCTGTTCGCGGATGGAGCGGCCGGTTCGGCGTCTGCGCATGGAAATCCGTGACCTCGACGCGTGAGCGGCATCCTGAGAGTTGGAATCGATGGCCGCGCGTTTGCGTCGCCGGCGGCCGGAGTCCGGAGGTACATCAAGGGGCTGACCAGGGCGCTCGTCGCCCTTGGGGAACCGCTCGAACTGGTGGCGCTCGGCGGCCTTGACCCGACAGCCCTTCCACCTGGCATCGGCCATGTCGCTGAACCGCCCCATCCCCCGACCAATCTTGGCTGGACACTTGTCGGACTCCCGCGTGCTGCCAGGCGCGCTGGAGTAGACGTCGTCCATGCCCCGGCATATACGGCGCCGTTCTGGTCGCCGGCACCGGTCGTCCTGACTATTCACGACGTGAGCTACGAACGTCATCCAGAGTGGTATCCGTATCGCCGCGACTGGGCGCGGCGTGCGTTCTACCGGCGCAGCGCGCACGTCGCGTCGCAGATCCTCACGGTGTCCCGGTTCTCTGCAACTGAAATCACGGCGGCGTACGGCATTCCGGCGGATCGCATGACCGTCACTCCCCTTGGCGTTGATGGGGCATTCGTCGCCAAAGATCCTCGCTCGAGGGGACCGCTGCCGCCGGGCGTTCGTCAGCCCTACCTGCTGCACGTCGGCGATCTGCACGAACGACGGAACCTGGCGATGCTCATTCGAGCCGTTGTCGCGGCACGACGCCAGATGCCCTCCGCGAAGTCGTTGTCGCTCGTGCTCGTCGGCACGGATCTGAGTGTTGGGGATGCAGTATCGGAGATCGCGAGACAGGCCGGCACACCAGACGCGGTCGTCCGGCTTCGTTCCGTGAACGAGAGGCGGCTCAGAGGTCTCTATCAGGACGCCGTTGCTCTTGCGTATCCGTCGTTCTATGAAGGCTTCGGCCTTCCTCTTGTGGAGGCGATGGCCTGTGGAACACCGGTGCTCGCCTCGAACGTCGCTTCAATGCCTGAAGTCCTTGGTGGCGCCGGAGTGCTGATCGATCCTGCTGACGAGGCGGCCTGGACTCGGGCGATTCTCGATCTGCTGAACGGGGGCGATCTGCGCGGGCGCCTCCGTGATGCCGGCCTTCGCCGCGCCGGCGAGTTCACGTGGGAGCGGACGGCCCGTCTGACGCTGGACGTGTATCGACGGTCCGTCGCGCGATGACTGCCGACGCTCTTCACGCTGACTCGACACATCCGAATCCGGACATCTCGGTCGTGATCGTCAGCTGGAATGGCCGCCGGTTCCTCGAGCCGTGTCTTCGCGCGCTGGAGCGGCAGGAGGGCGTCCGGGCTGAGGTTGTTCTCGTGGACAACGGCTCGACCGACGGCACCGCGGCATTTGTCCGTTCAGTCTTTCCCGGCGTCCGCATCGTTCGTCTCGAAGAGAATCGTGGATTCGCTGGCGGCAACAACGCAGGCGCGCGTGAGGCCAGGGGCGAGTACCTGGCGTTTCTCAACAACGATACAGAGGCCGACCCGAACTGGCTTGCAGAACTCCGCGGCGGCATCGATCTGTCGTCCCGGTTCTCACTGGTCACGTCGCGCGTCGTCTACATCCACGACCCGGGTGTGATCGACAGCGCGGGCGACGGCCTGTTCAGGGCTGGTGCGGCGTTCAAGTGGCACCATGGTGAGCGTGTCGAAACGGCCGAACGTTCGGCGGAGGTATTCGGTGTCTGCGGCGCCGCCTGTCTGATGCCGAAAGCCATATTCGAAGAGCTGGACGGTTTCGATTCCGATTTCTTTGCCTCGCACGAGGACGTCGATCTGTCGTATCGTGCAAGGCTTCGTGGCTACAGGTGTCGATACGTGCCATCCGCTGTGGTGCGCCATCACGGCAGCGCCACACTTGGAACGATCAGCCCGTTCGCCGTTTTTCACGGACAGCGAAATCTCGAGTGGGTCTATTTCAAGAACACGCCCACGTCGCTCCTCGTCCGTACGTTGCTCAGCCATGTCCTGTACGACGTCGCTGCCGCGATGCATTTCGCCAGACTGGGGCGGCTGGGCTCCTTCGTGAAGGCAAAAGGGGCTGCGATAGCCGCGCTGCCGCGGGTCATGTCAAAGCGCGGACACATTCAGAAGACGCGGACGACGGATGTTGCTGACATCGAGCCTCACCTCGAACGAAGCTGGCTGACGACGAAGATTCGCGAAAAGAAGTTCGATACCACTCTCGCGGACGGGCGTCGATGACCACGCCCGAAGTGAGCGTGATCATCGTGAACTACAACGCCGGCGATGAGCTCGAGCAGGCGCTGCAGTCCATCGCTGCGGATCTCGCGCAGCGGGAGTGGGAAGCCGTTGTCGTTGACAACGCCTCGTCGGATGACAGCTCCGCATCGGTTGCCCGGTTCGCGCCACGAGCACGGGTGTTGCGCAACGACCAGAACGTGGGTTTTGCGCGAGGAGTCAATCAGGGGCTGACGGCCACGTCCGCGCCGGTCGTGCTGATCATCAATCCTGACTGCCGTCTTGTCGCCGGTGCATTCGACTGTCTGCTCGATGAGCTCGGGCGGTCGTCTTGCGCGATCGTGGGACCGCGGATTCTGAACCCGGACGGTTCAGCGCAGGGGAGTGCCAGGGGAGACCCCGACATGCTGACCGGCCTTTTTGGACGAACGAGCGTCCTCAGGCGACTCCTGCCGAATTCGGCTGCGTCGAAGCGAAATGTCGTGGTTGATGCCGATGGAGAAGAACGGACCAGCAGGACAGTGGACTGGCTTTCGGGGGCGTGCCTTCTGGCTCGTCGCGACGTGCTGTCAACCGTACGAGGATTCGACGAACGCTACTTCCTGTACTGGGAGGACGCGGACCTCTGCCGGAGAATCCGGGCGCTGGGCTACCAGGTGCGATACGTACCTGCGGCGACGGCCGTGCATCGCGTCGGTCATTCCAGTCGCGATGGACGCGCGGCAGCCATTCGCGCATTCCACGAGAGCGCATATCTGTACTACGCCATCCACGTGGCGCCCCGCGCGTTCTTCAAGAGGGCTCTGGCCCGCGTGCTTCTGAAGGTGCGATGCCGTGTGCGAGTCGCACTGGCCGCCCGCCGCTGAACTCAATCCGACGGCACACCTTCCACTAGCTTCGCCACGCGCGCTCCAATCGCCAGGCACGCCGTAAGACCAGGCGACTCGATCCCCACTGCCTGAACCAGGCGCGCGCACCGTCCATCCCTTTCAATCCGGAAATCGGCAAATGAACTGCCAGGAGGGTGGAGCTTTGGTCGAATGCCGCTTGCACCGAGACGGAGGTCGTCGAGTGTCAGTTCCGGCAGCAATGGCCGCGCGTGCTCGAGAAAGTACTTGAGCGGCAGCCTGTCGGACTCGTAGTCGTCTTTCCCTGTTTGAAAGCGGACCGTTGGTCCGAACGTGACGTTGCCATGAATCGTTCTGGTTGCGTGGACGCCGAGTGAATGGCCCGATCTGTCAGGCAGTGGATACACGAGGCCGTTGATGAGCGATCGTTTCGTCGGTACGAGCTCCGCGTATTCGCCGCGGCAGGGATAGATCGTGACCTCGTCACCGCCCAGCAGCGCGGAGACCTCGTCCGCATAGAGGCCAGCGGCATTGACCACCGAGCGCACGTGAATGCGCTCAGACGATGTCGCGAGCTCGAGGCCGTCCGTGACTTCGGTCATGCCGACGAGTGGAGTGCCGAGCAACACAATCACACCCATCTCGCTGCATTCCCGATACAATGCTGCGATGAGCCGCTCGGCATCAACTATCCCGGTGTGCGGTGAATAGAGCGCGGCTGCGGCGCTCACATGGGGTTCCCTGGCACGAATGAATCCACGGTCCACGATCTCGAGGCCTTCGACGCCGTTGTCCCTGCCACGTGACTGCAACGCTTCGAGGGCGGGGATCTCTGTGACATCCGCGGCGATCACGAGCTTTCCGCACCTGGCGTACGGAACACCGTGAGTGGAGCAGAACTCGTAGAGCATCCGGGCGCCATCGACGCAATCCTTCGCTTTGACCGAGTTCGCCGGGTAATACAGACCGGCATGAATGACCTGGCTGTTGCGGGTGCTCGTCCCTCGTCCCGGGCGGGAGTCGCGCTCGAGGACACACACGCTGCGTCCTCCTCGGGCAATGGCCCGCGCGGTGGCCAGACCGACGACTCCGGCCCCGATGACGGCTGTATCGATGCGTGTCGTGTCCATGACGTATTCGGAAATGGTACGATAGGCGTTTGCAAGTGCCTGTGACGGGCCAGTATCGAGGGTGATGAAGGGCCGTATCTTTCTGACAGGTGCGGCCGGCAGGCTCGGCGCGACCTTCGCCGAGGCGTGCGCGGGACGTGACCTGGTTGCGCACGCGCGGACGACGCTGGATATCACCGACCCTCGGATGGTCGGGAAAGCCATCGCCGATGCGGCACCCGGCGTCGTGATCAACTGCGCGGCCTTCAACGACGTTGATGGCGCCGAACAGCGTCCTACCGAGGCGCTGGCCGCGAATGCGTTTGCTGTTCGAAGCCTTGCACGGGCGGCGGAGGCGGTCGGCGCCACCCTTGTGCACCTCAGTACTGATTTTGTTTTCGATGGCACCGCGACCGAGGCGTATCGCGAGGATGACGAGACGTCGCCCCGCAGCACCTATGCGTCTTCGAAACTGCTGGGCGAGTGGTTTGCGTGCGAAGCGCCAGGCGCCTACGTACTCCGTGTCGAAAGCCTCTTTGGCGCACCCGGTGGATGGCAGGGAAGACCGGGCTCCCTGGACGCCATCCTCGATGGTCTGGAACGCGGTGCGGAGGTCAAGGCATTCACGGACAGGATCGTGTCGCCGAGCTACGTCCATGACGTGGCCAGCGCGGTCCTGCACCTGCTCGAGACCCGTGCGCCCGCGGGCGTCTATCACTGCGTGAACTCGGGGCAGGCGACATGGTACGAGGTCGCGGAGGAGAGTGCGCGGCTCCTGGGGGTTGCACCTCGTCTTCGGCCCATCACGATGGAGACAGCCGGGCTCAAGGCGTCCCGGCCTCGGTTCTGTGCGCTGGCGAATCAGAAACTGGCGGACGCGGGTTTTCCAATGCCGACCTGGCACGATTCCCTTCGACGCTGGCTGACGGTTCGTTCAGCATCGAAGGCTAGAATGGACGCATCACACCATGGCTAAACGCGCAATCGTCACCGGGATCACAGGGCAGGACGGTTCCTATCTTGCGGAGCTGCTCCTCGACAAGGGTTACGAGGTTACCGGAGTCGTTCGCCGGCTGAGCGCGTCGAACTTCTGGCGCATCGAGCACCTGCTGGACCGCATCACCCTGCGGCCGGCCGACCTGCTCGATCAGCTGTCCCTGATTCGCGTGGTGCAGGACGTGCGGCCCCACGAGTTCTACAACCTCGCGGCGATGTCGTTTGTGCCCGCCTCATGGGACCAGCCGCTCCTCACCGGGGACTTCAACTCGCAGGGCGTGACGCGAGTGCTCGAAGCGATCAGGCAGGTGGATACCGGCATTCGCATCTATCAGGCGTCATCCAGCGAGATGTACGGCCGGGTGCGGGAAGTGCCCCAGACCGAGCTGACGCCGTTCTACCCTCGGAGTCCCTACGGTGTGTCGAAAGTGTTCGGGCACTACATCACGGTGAACTACCGGGAAAGCTACGGCATTTTTGCCGTGTCCGGCATCCTCTTCAATCACGAGTCGCCGCGCCGAGGCATCGAGTTCGTGACGCGCAAGGTCACCGACGGTGTGGCGCGTATCAAGCTTGGACTGGCCGATTCGCTCGGTCTGGGCAACCTCGAGGCCTGCAGGGACTGGGGATTTGCGGGCGACTACGTGCGCGCGATGTGGCTAATGTTGCAACAGGATACGGCCGATGACTATGTCATTGCGACCGGTGTGTCGCACTCGGTCCGGCAGCTCGTGGAAAGCGCGTTCAGTCACGCCGGGCTGGACTGGCAGAAATACGTCAAGACAGATCCCGCGTTCCTCAGGCCCGCCGAAGTCGATCATCTGATCGGAGACGCGAGCAAAGCCCGGAAAGTGCTCGGGTGGGAGCCGGAGGTCAGCTTCGACAAACTCGTCGCGATGATGGTCGATGCAGACCTCGAGCGGCTTTCGGGTCAGACGCGCCGCGTAGGCGCCGTACGGTAGGAGACAGCGTGAGCCTCAAGGACAAGATACGGGATCGCAAGGCGCGGATTGGCGTCATCGGGCTGGGCTATGTCGGGTTGCCGCTGGCGGTCGAGTTTGCCATGAAGGGCTTCGATGTCACCGGCCTTGACGTCGATGAATCCAAGATCAAGGAAATCAACGCGGGCCGCAGCTACATTCTGGACGTCAAGACCGAGCACGTGAAGGCGTGTGTCGATGCCGGCCGACTTCGTGCCTCGAGCGACATGTCGCACCTCAAAGACATGGACGCCATCGACATCTGCGTGCCCACGCCGCTGCGCAAGACCAAGGACCCGGATCTTTCGTATGTGGTCCAGGCTGTCGATTCCGTGAAGGCGCACCTCAAGAAGGGGCAGCTCGTCATCCTCGAGTCCACGACCTATCCGGGCACGACCGATGAGGTCGTCCAGCCGGCGCTCGAGGAGAACGGCTTGAAGGCCGGCGTCGATTTTTATCTCGCGTTTTCACCTGAGCGCGTCGATCCGGGCAACGAGACCTACAGCACCCGCACGATTCCCAAGGTTGTGGGCGGCGTCAACCGTGAGAGTACGGAGCTGGCTTCGGATCTGTACGGCTCGATCGTGGACACGGTCGTTCCCGTCAGCTCGACGCAGGTGGCTGAGATGGTCAAGCTGCTCGAGAACACGTTCCGTGCCGTCAACATCGGTCTCGTGAACGAGATCGCCTTGATGGCGCACCGCATGAACATCGACGTGTGGGAAGTCATCGACGCGGCCGGCACGAAGCCGTTCGGCTTCATGCCGTTCTATCCGGGGCCCGGCCTGGGCGGGCACTGCATTCCGATCGACCCGTTCTACCTGTCCTGGAAGGCGCGTCAGAGCGGGTTCGAATGCCGGTTCATCGAGCTTGCGGGCCACGTCAACTCCTCAATGCCCGCGTTCGTCGTTGATCGCATCGGCGAGGCGCTGAATACGAGGAAGAAGGCGATCAACGGTTCGCGGATTCACATCCTTGGTGTCGCGTACAAGAAGGACGTGAGCGACATGCGAGAATCACCGGCGCTGGATGTGATCGAGCTGCTCCATCGGCGCGGCGCGTCCGTGACCTATTCGGATCCGTTTGTGCCCGTGCTGCAGCACGGTGACGTAGACATGAAAGCGACACCAGAGGGAGCGGACGGTTCCGGTATCGACTGTGCCGTTATCTGCACCAATCACCGGGTGTTCGACTACGCGGCGATCGTGAAACGCTATCCCCTGATTGTTGACACGCGAAATGCGCTGAAGGGCATTCAGGCGGACCACATCTTCCGGCTGTAGCCACTCCGGCGGATCCGCTTCGCGGATCCGCCTAACGCAGCGGCATCCACGCAATCTCTCTGGCCATGACCGAGACCGGCCGGAGTGCGATGCGCTGACCCAGGCGCACTTCCTGCGTCCACATCTGATTCGCGCGGAAGTCCACACGTCTGAACGGCGTGCCCGTGGGCCGCGCGGGGACATCGATCGTGATCCAGGCGCCGGGCCTCACCTCCGTGCGATCGACAACCCGACCGGCGATTGAGGTCTCGATGATCATTGGCCGCATCATCGGACGTGTCTGTGCGCGCAACTGCAGCCGCAGGAAGCCCGTGCCGTCGGGAATGTAGGTGACTGAATGACGTGTCATCCACCTGAACGTGTCACCATCATCGTTCTCGACTCCATGAAAACCGGAGTCCGGTGGGATTTCAACCGCGCGCTGTGAGGCCATGGCCGCGCGGCCAACGCCGGCTGCGATGAGGACACATCCCGCGACGCAGACAACCCGGATGCCGAGAGGCGAGCGGTGGGCTATTCGCGCCGTGGCGGCGACGGCTCCCAACACGATCCAGAACGGCAGTGCCGCCTCCGGCACAAGGAGAGGATGGCCGGTCAGGCAGGTCAGCAGATACCCCGTCGTTCCGGCGGTGAGCGCGAGGGTCGCGGCGTCATCGGGTGACTCGCGTAGCCTCAGCCATCCAACCCAGGACGCTGCCACGACAAGCCACAGAAACGGGAGTCCTCCGGCGACGCCCAGCTCGGAGAATTCCTGCGCGAAGTAGTTGTGCGCATTCTCGTTGCCGTAGAGCTCTCGCAGCGTTGGCGTCATGAACTCCGCGGAACGGTCGAAGTAGTGGCCGATGCCGACACCGAAGAGCGGGGACGTCGCGAACATGCGGGCGCTCGTCTGCAGGAACTGCGAGCGAAGGCTGGCGGATTGCCGGATGTCTCCCTGTCCGAATGACGCGCTCTCCATGCTGACGGCGAGCGAGAGTCCGGCGGCCAGCACCGCGGCGCACAGAAGCACCGGAAGCCGCGCCGCCCAGCCGGCCCGAACGATGGCAATCAGGCTCACGGCTCCTGCGACGCCGAGATACGCCGAACGCGACCCTGCCAGCCATAAGGCTGGAACCAGAAGGCACAGAGACGCCGCCCACCGTCCGCGCTCTGTGGGCCGGGAGACGAGGTACGCCGCTCCGATGGCGAACGCGATCACGTACAGCGAGCCTGCCGCGTTGACATCAGCCATCGGAAGGCTGAATCGCTCGCCATGCTGCGTGAACCGCTGGATGAACCAGGCAGCGTATTGCTCGTTCGACCAGTGCCAGAGGATGACGAGCGGAGTCGTAGCGGCAAGGGTGGTGACCGCGATGCCGATCGTGGCAGCCATGGTCCGGAGGCTGCCGGTGTGCGAACGCGCGATGCCCATCGCGGCGACAAACAGTCCGAGGCCGGTGAGGCTCTGCAGTAACGTCCAGGTTTCCGCCTCTGGCGATGAATAGATGAGGTGATCGCTGGGGATCGACTGAAAGAGAAACTGCGGCATCGCCATCCACGGGATCCCTGGTGCACCCGCAACAGTGAAGGCAAGCCAGGAACCGAGGAGTGCCGTGCCGAACAGCCACGCCGGGAGTGAAACGAGTCGCGGCCACGGGCTCGTCGCGAGTGGTCGCCACAGCGAGAGAAGCCAGGCCGCCAGAAACGCCCACGCGAAAAGCTCAGACGCGCGGATGGGAGGACCGGCGAACAGAGCGCCCGTTGGAACGATGACCGCTGTCAGGGCGAGCCCCCACAGCGGGCGCCACAGCGTGATCGATGCCACCACGACCGCCACACCCGTGCACAGCAGTGGCAGTTCAGGCGCCGCCATGGCGATCCCAACAGACCACGCGAGCCAGAGTCCGATGAGGATTCGGAAGACCAGGGAGATCCCTGTGACCACAGGCAACGGAACTGTCTCGCGTGGGCGCGAGCCCGGCTCTGTCACGGCCTGCGGCCGATCGCGGCGTAGTCGAGCCACGTGAACAAGAGGCGGTTGAGACGCTCGACGTTGGCGTTCAGCGTGTCAACCGCATTGCCCAACGACGCGTGTGGAGCAATCGGCTGGAGCTTGTCGTGTTCGGGATAGGGCGCGCTGTATCTGATGTCCACGTGCTGAAACCCGCTCGCGATCAACAGGTACTTCAGCGTATCCGGATGCAGGGGACGGACGTGGGTGATATCGCGGATATAGCTCTCGAAGAAGGCGAACCAGCATGCCGGGTTGATCGTCTCGAGCACGATCGGAGAGCCCGGTCGCAACTTGTCGAAGGCCTCTCCGAGTAGCGCTGTCAGGTACCCCGGCTCGAGGTGCTCGACGACCTGCGCGGCAAAGAGTCCCCCGAGTGAGCCGTCCGGCTGCGCGCGCAAGTAAGAGAGCGCGTCCGCATTGCTCGCGTCGAGTCCTTGTTGACGGCACACATCAACCATGGCGCCGTTGAGGTCGATGCCGCGCGCTGTTACGCCTTCGTCTCGCAGCAGCGACAGAAACTCACCGCGGCCGCAACCAATGTCGAGCACATCGCGAGCGCCGGTGAAAAACGGAAGGTACCCTGATACCCGCCGGTGAATGTCTTCCTGCGACCCGCGAAACTGGTCCTCAAACCCGACGTACTGATGGCTGTCGAGCGACTCGCGTGAGACCGGCAGCCCTTCGCTTGCAGCCGGTGTGTCAGTCGTGCGAACAACGCCGCCCTCCGCAAGCTTCGCGACCTCTCGCTTCAGATGCTGCACACCCTGGTGGAGGCCGCTCATCGAGGCTTGCATCTCCTCATGGGCAGCGGTCAACGCGGCGAGTGCACCAGCGTTCCGCTGGTCGCGCGCCATCAGCGACTGTTCGTAGCGCCGGAGCTCGTCGAGCGCGCCTTCGACTCGGGTCTCCGTCCAGTCCATGGCTCGAACACTGGCTTCGTGCGTTTCCACGCCTCGGCGATTCAAGTGGTCCACGACGGCGGCGTTGAACTCCCGCTGCCGGAACAGAAGCCGGGAGATCACGTAGTCCATGTGGCGGACGAGACGCCGTCGCCAGTTGCTCTCTGGCGAAAAGGCGGTCAGGTTGAAGGTGGCGTTGAGGCGTTCGATCTGCTGGCGATCGGGAGGCGGGATCGGCGCGGGCCTGGGAGGTTGCGGCTCGCTCATCGCCTCAGCGTCCGACCATGCCTTCGACAGGGCTGCTGGCGGTCGCGTACGACTTTCGGGGGATTCGCCCGGAGAGATAGGCCAGGCGCCCGGCAATCACGGCGTGCTTCATCGCCTCGGCCATTGCAACAGGCTCCTGCGCTCCGGCAATGGCGGTGTTCATCAACACGCCATCCGCACCCAGTTCCATGGCAAGCGCTGCGTCCGACGCCGTTCCCACCCCTGCGTCGATGATCATCGGAACCCGTGCGAACTCACGGATGATGCGGATGTTATTAGCGTTCTGAATTCCGAGCCCGGAGCCGATGGGTGCGGCCAGCGGCATCACTGCGCTTGCACCCGCATCTTCGAGCTTCCGGCACGCGATCAGGTCGTCATTCGTGTACGGCAGGACGACGAAACCCTCGCGCACGAGAACTCGAGTGGCTTCGATGAGCGCTTCGTTGTCGGGGAACAGCGTCCGCTCGTCACCAATGACTTCAAGCTTGACCCAGTTCGAAAGTCCCGCTTCTCGTCCAAGCCGCGCGGTACGGATGGCTTCATCCGCCGTGTAGCAACCGGCCGTATTGGGAAGAATGAAAATGTTCGGGTCGATGTAGTCGAGCAGCGACTCCTTCGAGCGGTCCGAGATGTTGACCCGCCGAAGGGCGACGGTGACCATGTCGGCGCCAGACGCGGCGTGGGCTTGAGCCATCACCGCGTGAGAAGGATATTTTCCGGTACCAATGATCAGCCGCGACTTGAACGTGCGGCCTGCGATGACAAGGGACGTATCGCCGGGCATTCGACTAGCCTCCACCCACGAAGTTCACGATTTCGATACGGTCGCCTTCGTGCACGAGCGTGTCCGCAAAGAGGGGCCGCCTGAGAATCTCGAGGTTGTGTTCGACCGCGACACGGCGCGCGTCGATCGAGAGTTTGACCAGCAGGTCAGCGACCGAAAGCGGCTCATCGAGTTCGAACAGTTCGCCGTTGAGCGTGATGCGCAAAGGATCGGGCCGCGAAAACACTTCAGCGTACTGCGCAGCCGCCAAGGTCGTCAAGGTAAGCCGTTGATTCGGTGCGGGTTGCGTCAGTCTCTGGATCGCCTCCAGCGTTGCCGTGGTTTATAGTGAACTCCGTGACATCCGGCTCGGCCTCGAACGTCAGACGCCAGTTCCTCGAACGCTACAAGCACGTCCGTGAAGACCACCTGCGCTACATGCAGAAGTGGGGATTGATTCGCCTCGAGCCGCAGGCGAGCGGCGATGGACAGTTCTCCTTCGAGGACCTGGCGGTGGTTCGTCAGGCAGACGACTTGCTGGCTGAAGGCATGAGCTTCAGGGCGGTCGTCCGGAAGCTTGTCGCCTCTCGCTCAGGACAGCTGGCGTTCGACTTTCGGCTGGAAGCGCAACCGGCCAAGGTGCTGCAGTTGACGCGCCGTGAAACCCTGCGGTCGAACGCACCGGATCCGCCTGTCGCGGACGGTCCGACGGCGGAGGTGCTGTTTCATGAGGCCTCGCAGATCGACCAGGACGATCCCGAGCATCTCGACGAGGCCTCGGTCGCCTACCAGCGGGCACTCGCAGCGGATCCAGGCCTGGTCCCTGCCATCATCAATCTCGCGAATATCCACTACGCTCGCGACGAAATCGCACAGGCTCAAGCGCTCTACGAACGGGCGATTGCCCTCGAACCGGACGTCTTCGAGGCGTACTTCAATCTAGGCAATGTCTTTCACGACCTCGGGCGTTACAACGAAGCTCAGGCGTGCTATCGAGAAGCGCTGCGGCTGAATCCCACCTACGCGGACGCGCACTTCTACCTGGCTGTCACTCTCGAAAAGGACGGTCAGGCTCAGGAGGCTCGCGCGCATTGGCGCGCCTACCAGCAGCTGGCGCCCAACGGAGAGTGGTTCTATCTAGCGCAGGAATTTTCGGATTGATGTCGCCGGCGAATCAATACGAGTAGTCGTCCGGCGATCGCTTCTTCGGTACCCGACGGAGCTTGAAGTACACACAGTCCGGACACCAGGCCGCGGCATCGAAACTGGCGGTGCCCGCGTACGGCTTCACCTCGCGGTGCGTGCAGAACTCCGCGGTGGTGGTATCAGCCGGCTGCATCCATCGGCAGGACCGGAAGCGAAGCACGGCTGCCGACACGGGCGTCTCGTCCGTTCCGGGCACGCCTTCGGTGTTCTCCGCGGGGACTGCCGGGTCCACAGGCGCGGGCGGTGTGTTGTTATTGAAGTTGGACTCCAACCGCTTTCTCCAGCGCGCGTAACGCGCGCTCTTCTTCGGGGGCAACAAGCGTCAGCGCGCTACCCGTTGACTCAGCTCTGCCCGTACGACCCACGCGATGCACGTAGGTTTCGGGCGTGTCAGGAACTTCGAAGTTGACGACGTGCGCGATGCCTTCGATATCGAGGCCGCGGGCGGCGACATCCGTGGCGACCAGAACAGGAAACGCGCCTGTCCTGAAGCCTTCAACCGCCGACATCCGTTGCTGTTGGGTCCGGTCTGCGTGCAGTGCCGCAGTGCGAATCCCCATCCGGCTCAGCGAAGACGCGAGGCGGTCCGCTCCGATCTTGGTTCGACAGAAGACGAGCACCGGGCCCTCAGCGTGGCTCCGCAGCCAGCGGGCCAGCCATTCGACCTTCTCGGCACGCGGGATGACCTGGATCGAATGAGAGATCGTCTGAGCAGGTCCGCCTCGTCTGCCGACCTGAATGAACTTCGGGCTGCGCAGGAACTCCTGCGTCAGCTTCATGATCTCGCCGGGCATCGTCGCGGAAAAAAGCAGCGTCTGTCGGGTGGCGGGAAGAGCCGAGAGAATCCGCTGCACGTCGGGCCAGAAACCCATATCGAGCATGCGGTCGGCTTCGTCCAGGACGAGCACCTCGATTCCCGCAAAGTTCACCGAATCGTGCCGCATGTGATCCATCAGCCGGCCCGGCGTGGCCACCACGATATCGACACCGGCGCGTAAGGCCCGCTCCTGAACGTCCATCGGGACGCCGCCGTACACAGCGACGCTCGAGACGGCCGTGTGATACGTCAGACCCTGGACCTGATCCTCGATCTGGACGACCAGCTCACGAGTGGGTGCCAGCACCAGCGCGCGCGTTGCCGCCGGACGCGTCGGTACGGCGTTCAGAAAGCGCTGAAGGATTGGGACGAGGAACGCTGCCGTCTTGCCAGTGCCCGTTTCCGCGCAGGCGATGACATCGAGGCCTTCGAGCGCGAAGGGAATGACGCCGCTCTGTACCGAGCGCGTGGCACTCCATCCCAGATCGCGAATCCCGCTGAGGAGCCGCGTGTCCAGACCAAGACGCTCGAACGGAATCGGCGCTGGATCGAAGATGGAAGCCTCGTAGGGAAGCGCGGCAGGCTCGGCGGCGACCACCTGACCGTTTGTCGGCGGTCGTTTTCCAGACCGGGGTCCGCGGCGGCGGGATGGGCCACCTCGGCCTCCAGGGCGTGAGGGATGTGCGGATGTGGCTTTCAATGAAGATGTTTGCTACCGAGCACGGAACGTGATGATGCCGCGGACCGGGTCATAGGGAGAAACCCCGACGGTCACGCGGTCGCCTGGAACGACCTTGATACGGAATCGCCTCATTCGGCCGCTCAACTGGGCGAGTACTTCGTGTCCTGCGTCGCATTGGACACGATACAGCCCACCGGAGTGAACCGCGACGACGGTGCCCTGCATGTCTATGAGATCGTCTTTGCTCAATAGCTAATCCTTTCGCGCACTTTAGCAATGAGTGTGCCACATCGGGGTAAGGGGCGCAACGTAAGGAAAACACTTGACCTTAAAGCAATCGAACCCGTTCTTCCACCTGAAGTGCCAACTCCGTGTAATTGTCTCCTCGCAACACCAGCGGTTCGCCGAACGCCACACGGACCCGGCCGGGCTTCACGAAGTAGGCGTTGGTCGGCAGTATTCGGTCGAGGCCATCGAGCCGGACCGGCACGACTGGCACCCCGAGACGAGAGGCAATCATCCCCACGCCGCCCCGAAAGGGCTTGATCTGACCTGTTGGAGATCGAACCCCTTCGGGAAAGATCAGGATTGACCATCCCTCACCCGTCAGTTCGCCCATGTAGCGCAGGGTGTGCCTGGCGCCCGCTTCGCGCTGTGGGATTGGGAACGTGTTGAAGAAGAAGCAGGCCAGATAGTAATTGAGGGAGTTTGTGAACCACTGGCGCCAGGTGTGGTTCGCGGGATGGAAGTGGGCGGTGAAAAACTCCTTCAGCATGGCCGGCGCCACGCGTGCCCGCCAGCGCCCCGGCAGGGCCGCCAGGATGACCGGGACATCCATATGACTCTGGTGGTTCGAGGCAAAGAGGACGGGTCCCTCAAGATGTTCGAGGTGGTCGAGTCCTTCGACGCGGAGGTGCGCAAAGACTCTCGCGAGCGGCAGAATCCACGTCGCCTGCGACAGACGCCGCACGACCTGCACCGGCCAGGATCTGTTCCACGTTGGAAAATCCGCGGCCGGTTCGGCGCTCTCCGGGGCTGCCTCCTGTTCGACCAGCTGTCTCAATTCGCCCACGCTCTGCGCGCCGGCGAATCGGCCTTCGTCGATGCGGGTCTGAAAACGATCCTCGAGCGCGACCATCAGTTCAACTCGTTCGAGTGAACTGAGACCCAGGTCGTCCAGTGTGGTGGAGGCGTCCACGTCGCGGCCCCGAGCAAAGCGGGCGATGAGCGCCTCGACGCTGTTACCACCGTCTGTCTCGAGGGGCTGCTCACCGGCGGCCACCCAGGCGCGTATCGCAGAACGCTTCAGCTTGCGTGTGCCCTCGGTGCGCGGCAACGGTCCGGTCAACCACGTGGACATCGAGCGGATGCGTTGATGCTCCTGCAGTTTCGTGTTGGCGTCGCGGACGATGGCGTTCGCGTCCGCGCCGGGTTCGATCACCAGCACCGCATGCACGCGTTCCTCCCCGTCACTCGTTGCGCCGACGACGGCAGACTCGCGAACACCCGGCAGATCGTTGAGCACGCCCTCGACGTCCTCGGGAAACACATTCAGGCCGTCCGGCCTGACGATCATTTCCTTCTTTCGTCCCCTGATGAACAGCCGGCCGGAGGCATCCTGCTCTCCGACGTCACCTGTGTGAAGCCAGCCCTCACCGTCAGTCGCGGCGACGGCGGTCGCCGGACCCTGTGACTCATCGACGTAGTAGCCCGATGTCACGTTTTCACCACGAACGAGAATCTCGCCGTCGTCCGCGATGCGCACCTCTACGCCGCTGATCGGTGTGCCGACGGAGCCGCCGGTCGATTTCTTCAACGGATGATTCAGCGTCACGATGGGCGCGGTTTCTGTCAGCCCGTACCCTTGAATCATGGCGAAGCCCATCCGCCGCCAGAACTCCTCGAGATCCGGCGGCAGGGGAGCCGCACCGACGATGAAGGCCCAGAATTTGAAGCCAAACGCCGAGTGCACCCGGCGGTAGCGCCACCATCGGCCTGGAATCGAAATCCCCGCTGGAGGCGGTTCGTTGGCCTCCGGAAATGTGCGCACGACGTGTTCCTGAAGGACGTCGAGGATCTTTGGTACACAGACGAGGACGGAGACCCGCCGCGACTGGATCAGGCGCAACAGGTCGTGCGGATTGAAGCTGCGCGTGAAGATCACGGTTCCGCGTACCAGCGGGGGAATCGTGGCCGCCATCGACTGGCCGAACATATGGCTCAGCGGCAACAGATTGACGAACCGCAGCGGGTGGAAGGGCTTCGCGTACCGCCGGTACTTCACGATTTCCCGCTCAACCGGGATCACGTTGGCGAGTACGTTTCTGTGCCTGATGACGACGCCTTTGGGCTCGGCGGTGGCACCCGAAGTGAAGATGATCTGGACGATGTCGTCGCGCGACACCTCGACCGCGGGCATCGGACCGTCGGACTGCCAGTCGAAGTCTGCGAAGCGCCACTGCACGGCGGTGCCGAAGTCGGCGGTGCCAGTGGCTGGCACGTCGTCGCCGATCAGAACGACCGCGGCATGGACGAGTCCCCGCACTTTGGCGACAAAATCCGCCGACGATCGATAGTCAATGGGGACGCCGATGATGCCTGAGATGAGGCAGCCCCAGTAGCAGGCCAGCCATTCGGGGCGGTTCTCGCCCCAGAAGACCACCCTGTCGCCCTTGCGAAGGCCGGTCGCGTGAAGCTTTGACGCGAAACCCCTGGCGGCGCGGCCAACGTCCTCGTAGCTGTAACTTCGGTGCCGGTACCCGTCGTCGTACACGAGGAACTCTCCGCGAATCGTGACGAGATCGCGGAAGAAGTCGATCAGTGTCTCGCGGGCCACGCTTGGATTATTGCGCGTCTTCAGGCAGCGGCGTGCGATGACCGGGACGCATTTCGCGCCCGAGGCCAGACCGACTACAATGCCCTTCCCCCCAATGCGAATTTTTCTGACCGGCGCGACGGGCTATGTCGGATCGGCGGTGCTGCAGGCGCTCGCCCGTGGCGGTCACGAAGTGTGTGCCCTGATTCGCAACCCCCGTGAAGCAACGCAATCGTCACTCCTGGATGCGCCCCGTCGTGGGCGATCTCGCTGTTCCTCAAAGTTATGCGGCCGTGGTTGAAGGCTGTGATGCCGTGGTGCACACGGCGTTTGAGTCTTCGAAGCGCGGGCCTGAGATTGATCGGCAGGCGATCGACACCGTTCTGAGCGCAGCCGCCCGGCGCGTCAGCAAAGGCCAGCCCTCGACCGTGGTTTACACGTCGGCCGCATGGGTGCTTGGCAACACGAGCGGGCAGGCCACCGAGGACGCGGTGTTGAGGCCAACAGCGCACGTGGAGTGGCGGCCGGACCATGAACAGATCGTGCTCGAGGCGAACCGAGGCCTGCTGCGGACCGCCGTTGTTCGGCCGGGAATCGTCTATGGCGGCACTCGCGGCATCATCGCGGATCTGGTGAAGACGGCCGCCAACGGACTCGTGCGGGTGGTGGGTGACGGAAGGAATCACTGGGCCTGCGTGCACGATCGGGATCTGGCTGATCTCTACCTCCGTGTGGCGACGAATCCAGAGGCGACCGGGATCTACCATGCGACCGATGAGGCCGACGAGCGGGTTGCTGACATTGTTGAGTCCGTCGTGCGGCACCCAAGAATGCCGCCGGATGTCCGGCACGTGCCGATTGAAGAGGCTCGAGCCAAGATGGGTCCGTACGCTGACGCCCTCGCGTTGAACCAGATCGTGCGCTGCCCGCGCTCCAAGGCCCTTGGGTGGGCGCCGACCTCGCATTCCGTCGCCGGAAGCGTGGCCCGATTGCTCGAAGAGTTCCGGGCCAAGCACGAAGCCGCCTAGCGGCTGGCTACCTCCGCCACGGCCCCTCTGCACCCAGAATTGACGCCGACACGAAGTCGGCCAGAAGTCTGTTGCCTCTCAGCGTGTAGTGGCAGCAGTCGTCCAGGTACACGGGTGACGGTTCCTCGTCGAAGATCCCGACACCGTTGAAGAAGGGTTCTTTCCCGACAAGCGCGCGCGACGCGGCGTTCAGTGCCGGATAGCCTTGCTCCGCGCCAGACTTGAAGGGTGAGCCAGGGTTGAGTGCCGTCCTGGCTTCCGCATCGCCGAACCGGCGGGTCGTGAAGTACTGGTTCGGCTGCAGGAAGTGAAAGTACGGAACCCCTCGATCCCGCAGCATCGCCTGCATCATCAACGACGACTGCGCCCATTGTGACGCGATGTCGGCGAAGAGCTTCGCACCGTCACGCGTTGCTACCTTGGGCGTGACGCGCACCATTGATGTCTCGACCGCACCGTCCGGCAGGTTGCTCAGCCGCCCCAGCTCTGTGTAGTAGTGCGTCCGGGTCTGCTGGTAATAGCGGTCGAGGAACACGTAGACGGCTGCAGATCGGGTGCGCATCAAGCGGGTCACGAGGGCATCAAGCGTGTCCCTGTCGCGTTGGATTGCGGCCATCGACCGCAGGCGTTCGGGTGTCAGGGTCGAGCGGTCGATGAGATTGACCAGTCCCTGCATGTGCATCGGACTGGGCATGGAGATGTCGGCGCCTCGCTGGTCGTTCATGGACGCGAGGGCCACTTCATTGAAGCCGTCGATGTTGATGACGAGATCGAACTCCTGGCCGATCGACAGGAAATATGTCAGCGCCAGCAACTGCTGTGGCTGCTTGTAGCCTTCGTGGCTGAAACAGAGCGGCACCAGTTCACGGCCCTTGAAGTACGCGTTTGCTTCGAGTGAGCGCAGAAGGTGCGGTACTCCGATATGGCAGAACCAGTTGCCGACAGAGCCGCCAAAAATCCCAATGAGGAACTGGTCGGCACGCGTCCTGGCGAACGGAAAGTCATATGCCGAGAGAAACCCGAAGTTATTGGTGCGCGCACCCGTCGGGTTGGCCGGGTCCACCCCAGGCGGCTGGTTCTCACGAAGCTCTGCCGGGATCTGGAGTGGAAGACCAGGCATGTGTGTCGGGCCGAAGTAGGGATGGAGCGCCTCGCCTGTCAGTCGGCTCTCGGGTGTGTCCGTGATTCGCTCGTACGTCTTGTGATGGACGTAGAACAGCGCTCCGGTATCTATGTAGTAGAGGAAGAGTCCGGCGATTTCGGCGAATAGAACGAGAAGGAAAAGATTGACCGAGGCGATCCACAGGTAGCGGCGTGCCATCACTGATCCTCAGTCAGGTACGAACGCGGATTCGTAGCTGCGAGCGAGCGATGCATCTTGCTGGGTCTTGCGCAAAATGCATCGGCCTGCAACCAGCACATCGAGGTCGGTTCCCATGAAGCACCGGAATGCGTCCTCGGGCGTACAGACGATTGGCTCGCCTCGCACGTTGAAGCTTGTGTTCACGAGAACCGGGCATCCGGTTCTCGCCTTGAACGCCTGGAGCAGCTGGTAGTAAAGGGGATGCGAGACGCTGTCCACGGTCTGGATTCGCGCGGAGTAGTCCACGTGGGTGACCGCTGGAATATCTGATCGCACGACGTTGAGTTTGTCGATCCCAAACAAGCGCTCCTCGCTGTCTGACATCTGGCGTCGGCGTTCGCGACGGACGTCCGCGACGAGCAGCATATAGGGACTGTCCACATCCAGCTCGAACCAGTCAGCAGCATCCTCTCGGAGAACCGAAGGGGCGAACGGCCTGAAGCTCTCTCGGAACTTGACCTTCAAATTCAGCACCTTCTGCGTGGAAGGTGAAAGAGGATTTCCGAGGATCGATCGTGCTCCCAGCGCCCGTGGGCCGAATTCCATTCGCCCCTGAAACCATCCAACGGTTTCGTCGCGCGCCAGTGCGTCCGCCGTCGCCGCCGTCATTGCGTCGTCGTCCGCCACCGTCTCGAATGTGGCCCCCACCGCCCTGAGTCGTGCCTCGATCTCCGGATGCGAGAAGGAAGGTCCCAGGTAGCTGCCGGACATTCCGTCCGATCCTGCGTGCGCCACGCGGTCGTGCCCGGCGTGGAGGTGATACGCGGCCAGGGCAGCGCCGACCGCGCCACCCGCATCCCCAGCGGCTGGCTGAATCCACATCCGTTTGAATGCGCCGTCGCGAAGGACCTTGCCGTTCGAGACGCAGTTGAGCGCAACTCCCCCGGCCAGGCACAGGTTTGGAATGTTGAACTCGGCCGCAAGCGCCCGGGTCAGTGTGAGCACCACCTCGTCGGTGACGGCCTGGATCGACGCGGCGACGTCCATGTGGAACTGTTCAAGAGGCTCGTCGGGACGTCGGACCGATCGTCCGAAGAGTCGGTCCAGGCGCTCGTTGGTCATTCGAAGACCGGTGCAGTAGTCGAAGTAGTCCAGATTCAGCCTGAAGGTGCCGTCGCTCTTGACGTCGATCACGTTGTCGAGAATCAATCGGGCAAAACGCGGCGTTCCGTACGGCGCCAGCCCCATGACTTTGTATTCGCCCGAGTTGACCCTGAACCCTGTGTAGTAGGTGAAGGCGGAATAGAGAAGACCGAGGGAATGCGGAAACTGGATCTCACGGACTGGCTCGAGTGCTCGTCCGCGGCCGATGCTGACTGATGTAGTGGCCCACTCCCCGACGCCGTCCATCGTGAGGACCACCGCCTCAGAGAATGGGGACGGAAAAAAGGCGCTGGCCGCGTGGCTCTGGTGATGTTCGGCAAAGAGCAGGCGTTCGTCGAGACGGCCCGTGAATCCCAACCGGGTCAACGAGTCACGCAGCCGTGCTTTCTGGAAGAGCTTGTCCTGAATCCAGACTGGCAATGCCGCGGAGAAGCTGGTGTACCCTCGCGGCGCGAATGCCAGGTAGGTGTCGATCAGGCGTTCGAACTTGAGAAACGGCTTCTCGTAGAACACCACCAGATCGATGTCGTCTGGCGACAATCGGGTTTGAGCAAGGCACGCGCGCGTGGCATGACCTGGAAAACGGTCGTCGTGCTTCCGTCGAGTGAACCGCTCTTCCTGGGCGGCCGCGACGATTTGTCCGTCGATCACGACGGCCGCGGCGCTGTCGTGGTAGAACGCCGAGACCCCGAGGATGCGCATCAAAAGATGGTGTAGATGAACGGCGCGACGACGCTGCCTTTCGCAAGGATGATGAGGCCGCCGAAGAGCAGGAGGACCAGCAGCAGCGGCAGCAGCCAGAACTTCTTTCTGGCCCTCATGTAAGCCCAGAACTCCACGGCGAAACTCATGCCTGTTTCCTCTAGAACTGCTGATCCATGCGCGACGCAGGCTGTTGCGTGCGATCGATCCAGTACGTCCTGGCCGACGGGTCTTTGGCGAGCCGCGGAGTCAGCCCTTTACCCAATGCCTGCCGGACCAGGCCGAATGGCGTGACAACCAGATAGAACAATGCGCCCATCACCAGCGGATTGATCACTCGGTGCATGGCCAGGCCAAGGCGCAGCCAGAGCCGACTGAGCGGCGCCAGCGCCTGAGGTGCCGCCATCGTGACGAGGCCCACCAGCGTCGCAACGACGAGAGCCCAGGTCCTCACAGCGCCTCCGCGCCACAACGGGAGGGTTCCGACTACCAGAAAGACCACTGTGAACAGCGCGCCGAACGATCGATGTGAGGGCGCTGTGTTGACGTCCGTATGGAACGAATCCCTCTCGGTGCCTTCGCCGGCGAGCGCCTGCATGGGGATGATTCTACGCTGCTTCCGACGGGGAAGCCCGGTCGCGGACGGCTGACTGCGTTACGCTGGACGCGATGCGACAGCCTCTTCTGCTGAACCGTGAAGCCTCGGTGCGCGGCGCGAGATGAACGTGGATCCAGTCGTCTTGCTCTATGACTACGTCGGGCTTGGATTGATTCTCGCTTTCCCGAGCGGCGTGCGTTACCGCAACCAGGCCGCCGGACACGCCTGTTGGAAGTTTGAGATCGAAGGCGTGCTGGTCCCGTTGCCACTTGGTGAGGAACAGGTACCGTTGCGCGCCATCGAGGATCACTTCGACAGCGGTTGGGAGTGTCTCGACGAGGACGCTGCCGATGCCGTTGATCACATCCTCGCTGCCGCGAATCTAGACTTCGTAACAGTGGATCGTGAGCGTTTGAGTGAATCCTACGAGGCGTGGGTCCACGTCAGGATCAACTCTCTCGACCCCGATCGGCATCCCGAGCTGTTTCGCGGCCTGAGCCCCGATCACGGTGTCCTGACCTGGCCGAACAGCGACTGACGCGTGTTCGGGGCATCGGGGTGGCTGACGGGAGCGTGGTCAGGACTGCCCGGCGGCAAGGAGCTGCTTCGCCATGCCGATGGCCTCGTCAACGTTGCGGACGTCACCGTCGAGTTGCCGCTCGTATACCCGGTTCAACAGTTCGCCGATCGCGGGTCCCGGAGAGAGACCAAGCTCGAGCAGGTGCCGACCCATCAGGAATGGTGCGGGTGGCCGGTGTTCGACCCCGAGCGTCCGCGCGCGTGTGATGAACCAATCCATCGCGGAGCAGTCGAAGGTGCCAGTACGGCCCAGGCAGTCCGCGCGTGCAAGACGAGCGAGCAGCTCGAGGTTGACCTTTTGCGCAAGGCGACGGAATGCACCGTCGCCGACCTGTGCGGCCTTGCGGAACATGCCGGGCTTCAGGTGGTGGGCCACGAGTCCGATGACCTGCGCGCGAACGTCGAAGCCATCGATCGTGTGAATGTTGAGCCGGTCGAGCAGGCTGATCGTGGGCGCGACGCCGGCTTCCTCGTGGTTGAGTGAGCGGATGCGACCGTCGCTGAACGCGGTGGTCGCTGGCTTGCCGAGATCGTGGCAGACGGCGCCGAGCATCACCGTCGTGAGTCTCGCGCGATCGAGGTCGGGATTCAGTTCGTGCGCTTTGTCGATCACCATCAGGGTGTGCACCCAGACGTCGCCTTCCGGATGCCACTCCGGCTCCTGTACGCACCCGACGAGCAGGCGCATTTCCGGGAGGATGCGGTCGATCACGCCGAGATCGAGTGCCAGGTCGAACCCGATCGACGGGCGTCGGGCGGCGAGCAGGAGCTTCTCCAATTCGCCCCAGATCCGCTCGGCCGGCAAATCGTCCAGCGCGATGCGTCTGCAGAGGAAGGCCGTGTCCGGTTCCAATGTGAACTCGAAGCGGGCGGCGAACTGGATTGCGCGAAGCACCCGAAGGCTGTCGTCGCCGAAGGTCGTGAGGTCCACAGCCTTCAGCACACGACGTTCGACGTCGTGACTACCGTTGAAGGGATCCTCGTACTTGTCAGTCAGGGGATCCCAGAAGATGGCATTGACGGTGAAATCCCGGCGCCGGGCTGCGTCTTCCGGTGACATCGACGGATCGCCCGTGACCTGAAACCCTTTGTGCCCACGGCCGGATTTCGACTCCCGCCGCGGGAGGGCCACATCGAGGTCGGCCACCTTGTAGACCGGAAAGCTCTGGCCTACCGCTTCCACGCGGCCGAACGGCGCCAGCAGGCCGGGCAGCCGATCTTGCGGGATCCCAAACACCTCGAGATCGATGTCTTTCGACGGTTCCTTCCGGAGGCGGTCGCGAACCCATCCCCCGACGACCAGCGCGCGGCCCCCCGCGTTGCGGATGCTCGAAGCGATTGCGCGGACCAGGTCCAGCGCTCCGTCCTGACTCACGTTCAAATTATGCTGCGGACTGTCGCACGTTGGGCGCAGACTGGGAAGTCCGGGAGAATGACGTGGTCGTGGAATCCGGCTCGACAATCAAACTGCTCGAAGAACTCGTCGCCATTGATTCGGTGAACCCCTCGCTCGTGCCGGGTTCGCGTGGGGAGATCGACGTCGCGCGTCGAATTGCCACGGCGTGCATCGACTGTGGTCTCGCCGTGCACATCACCGAGGTGGCTCCTGGCCGTCCTAATGTCGTCTCGGTCCTGGAAGGGCGGACGCCAGGGCCATCGCTGATGTTCTGCGGCCATATGGACACGGTGGGCGTCACCGGTATGGACGCGCCGTTTCAGCCTGTGCGGCGCGATGGGTTGCTGTACGGTCGCGGCTCGCAGGACATGAAGGGTGGCCTCGCGGCCATGGTGGACGCCGCTCGAGTGCTTGCAGAAAGCGGAGGCCTCGAACGGGGCCGCCTCATCGTGGCCGCCGTGGTTGACGAGGAGCACGCGAGTCTTGGCGCCGACGCGCTCGTGGCCACCTGGCGGGCGGACGCGGCAATCGTCACGGAGCCCACCGACCTTCAGGTCGCCATCGCGCACAAGGGCTTCGAGTGGATCGAGATCGAAACACGCGGACGCGCAGCACACGGAAGTCGTCCGGCGGATGGTCGAGACGCCATTCTGAAGATGGGGCGCGTGCTCGCGGGTCTCGAGACACTCAATCGAAGGCTCCAGGCAGGAGAGGCGCATCGCCTGCTGGGCACGGCGTCGCTCCACGCCTCCATCATCACCGGCGGTCGCGAGCTGAGCAGCTATCCCGATCGATGCGTGCTGCAGGTTGAGCGCCGGACTCTTCCGAACGAACCCCTCGACGTTGGATGGCTCGAACTGCGCGCGTTGCTCGATCAGCTCGCCCGGGAAGACCAGGAATTCGAGGCCGACGCGCGTCAAATGTTGAGTCGCAGCGCTTACGAGATCGACCGTTCGAATGCGCTGCCCGAGCTGGTACGGAGTACGGCCGCTTCGATGGGCTGCGAATCGAGCGTGACTGGAATGACCTACTGGAGCGACGCGGCGATCCTCGGTGCGGCAGGGATCCCGTCGGTGCTCTTCGGGCCGGGAGGCGCTGGTCTCCACAGCAAACAGGAACACGTGAAGATCAACGAGGTGCTCCGCTGCCGCGATGTTCTCGTGGACGCGGCTCGTCGCTTCATGCAGTGAGGATCGGTCCGGCCCCACGAAAAATGCGCGGCTGAAGCCGCGCACTACGCCCGCTACAGAAGTCGTCAGTCGTAGTGCTTGGCTTCAGCCAAGCCCATCGCTCGACAGCGGAGTTCGCACCTTCAACGTTCCGCCAGCAATGACCTCAGCACAAAACCGACATTGGCTGGCCGCTCTCCGAGCCGGCGCATGAAGTAGGGAAACCACTCACGTCCGAATGGCACGTAGACTCGAACGCGATAGCCTGCCGACACGAGCGCTGCCTGCAGGTCGCGCCTGATGCCGTACAGCATCTGGAACTCGAATCGGTCCCGGGCGATGTGTCGCTCGGTCACGTGCGCACACACCGCGTCGATGATCGCTGCGTCGTGTGTGGCGATCGCGGGGTAGTGGCCCTCGTCGAGGAGCAACAGTGCGAGCTTGAGGAACGCGGCATCGACAGTCTTCTTGTCCTTGTAAGCAGTTGCCGCCGGTTCCTTATACGCGCCTTTGACAAGTCGCACCCGCGCACCCAGGGTATTCATCCGGCGGACGTCCTCTTCGGTCCGGTGCAAATACGCCTGGAGCGCGACCCCGACATTTCGATAGTTCTGCTCCCACAGGGTCTCGAAGATTGAGAGGGTCCGCTCGGTGTACGGCGAGTTCTCCATATCAATCCGGACGTAGCAGTCCTGACGCGATGCGGGCTCGAGGATGCGTCGCAGGTTGTCCACGCACGTGGCGTGATCGATGTCGATGCCGAGCTGCGTCAGCTTGAGTGAAATGTTGCGCTCGATCCCGGCCGCGACGATGGCTTCGAGCAGCTTGACGTAGTCGTGCGAGGCAGCCGTTGATTCCTCGAGTGTCCGCACGCGCTCGCCGAGGTGGTCGAGGGTGACGAGCAGACCGTTGGCCTGCAGTCTCTTCGAGGCTTCGATCGCGGTGTCGATGGTTTCACCGGCGATGAAGCGGCTGGCAAAGCTCGTCGGCGTGGCAAGGCCGTGTCTCGAGGCGAGACGCTTCAAAGCCGCGCTCCGGGAGAGCGCGTAGAAGATCGCCTTCGCTCCCGCGTACATCAGTGTGTGTGAAGCGAAGGGGATCCCAGAAGGTGCTCGAGCGTGCGCGCGTAGTACCGCAGCACGTTGCGGTCGCGCACGCGGACGCGACCGTCCCCGGCGACAACAATGCCTCGGGCTTCCAGCAGCTCGATGCCGCTGTCCATCGCTTCGGCGCCGCTCTGGACTCCGAGGTTGGCGCCCTGGGCCCGCAATGTCTCGATCACGTGATTCGCCCGGCTCTCCAGATCCTGCAGCGTGGTGGATGGGCGCATCGCGTTAGCGATGACCGCTGTCGGCAGCACCTTGTAGAGCCGACCGACCGCCTCCATCACCGAGTGCGTGAAGTCCATGACCTCGCTCCTCGACGAAGCATCGAGGTCGATCGCCATCGGTTCTCCGAAGGTCACGAACGCGCGCGACTTGTAGCCGACGGCGCAGCGCACCATCTCGGCGAGCTCGTGCCTGAACGGTCGCTGCGCCCGCTTGACGCGCTGACGCGCCAGCACCTGATCCTCGAGCACCAGGTCGTACGCGACGGCCGTAGGAAGGACGACCATCGGTGTGTAGTCAGCCTGTAGTGCCGCGTGCATCAACCCGGTCTTTGGGCTCTTGATCTCACCGCTATAGCTGCGACCGCCTTCCGGGTAGAAAAAGAGGTCGTGCTTTCGAAGCAGCTCGGCGACATAGGCTTTGAGCGTGATCAGGTATCCAGGGTCGCGTGTGTTCCTGCGGATCGGAATGGCGCCCGTGACGTGCTTGTGCAGGAGGCCCAGTGGTCCGCCGAACAGATTGATTCCCGCAGCGACGATGGGCGGCCGGACGCCGTTTTCATCCAGCACGAGCAGCTCGACCAGATAGTCGGTGTGGCTCTTGTGATTCGAGGCGTACACCACACGGTTGGATCGTGTCGCGGACCGCGCCGAGTCGAGATTCTCGGGGATCCGTTCGATCTTGCGAAGAATTGGATAGAGAGGATGTTTGAGCGCGCGATAGAACGGATAACGCTGGGTGGTGCGCAGTTCTTCGAGGTACGCCTGGACCCGCTGTCGTGCGACGCCGCCGCTCTCGCCGTGACTTCCCTCGATGTATCGCGCAACTTCCTGCCGCGACAGGACGGCCTCGGTGAGCTCGTCGAGGGTGGGCACTGATCGAACTATATCATTCCGGTTCGCGGGCACGGCCGCCCGCTCACTCGCGGGCTTCCCAGTATAAGAGGATCATCGCGGCAGCCAGGTTCAGCATCATGAGCCGAGTCGAGAGTTGATGCAGGCCGTCGAACTCGACGCGTCTGGCATCGGTGGCTGAGAGTCGCGTCACCGTCCCCCCGATCTCCTGCTGAATCGCGTCGATGCGGCTGATGATCACCATGCCTGAGTACATCGATACCGCCAGCATGGCGCCGATGATGGAGCACCGGACGGCAAATGCGCGGGGCCGGGGACCCAGCACGGCCATTGCGGCGAGGCAGACAAGCAGCAGACCGCCGGACGCGTAGGCGACATAGTGAAACCTGCCGATGATCGCCCCAAAGAGCACACCCGCCAGTTCGCGCCCCCCGTTGGGCTCGGTTGCCTGTAGGATCTGGAACGTTGCGGGCGCGACGAGTGCGCCGAGCACAATCATTCCTCCGAGCCACACGACCAGCGCCAAGACGTAGACGTACCGCAGCGCGAGCATCCGCGCATTATAATTCCCGACCGGAGGTCCACTCGTTGTCCGTTCATACACTTCTTCCCGTGCCCGCGCTCACGAACATCGCCACGCGCCTGCGAATCGATTCGGTGCTGGCCACCAGCGAGTCGGGCAACGGTCACCCGAGTACGTGCTGTTCGGCGGCCGATATTGTCGCGGCGCTGTTCTTTGCCGAGATGCGGTACGACCCGCGCGACCCGCAGCATCAGGACAACGATCGATTCGTGCTCTCGAAGGGACACGCCGCGCCCTTGCTGTACGCGGCCTGGGCTGAGGCGGGCTTCCTGAAACGCGAGGACCTTCTCACGCTGCGGCGCCTCGACTCCGACCTCGAAGGACATCCCACGCCGCGGCTGCCATTTGTCGATGTCGCGACGGGGTCGCTCGGACAAGGACTCTGTGCTGGCGTCGGCATTGCGCTGAACGCCCGGAGAATCGGCTCGGACTACCGCACGTACGTGCTCCTTGGCGACGGAGAGTCGGCGGAAGGGTCGGTCTGGGAAGCTGCTGACGTCGCCGCATTCGAGAAGCTCGATTCACTGTGCGGCATCACTGACGTGAATGCGCTGGGGCAGAGCGGTCCGACGCAGTTCCAGCACAACCTCGAGGCTCTGGCCGCACGGTGGCGTGCATTCGGGTGGCACGCGATCCTGGTGGACGGCCACGATCTGCCGCAACTGCTCGATGCGCTCGAACAGGCGCGACAGACCAAAGGCCGTCCGACGATGGTCCTGGCGAAGACGCTCAAGGGCAAAGGGATCTCGTTCATGGAGGGCAAGGGCGGCTGGCACGGCAAGGCCGTGTCGAAGGGCGCACAGCTCGACTCCGCGCTCACCGAACTGCAGGCGCAGTTCGTTCCTCAGAGTGGTGCCGCGCCGGCGATTCCAGCACCGAACGCCGTGAAGCGCTCACCCGTGCGCCAGGGCACCGTTGGTTCGACGACCTACAAACTCGGGGACAGCGTGGCGACGCGCGAAGCGTACGGTGATGCGCTCGCAAAGCTTGGGGCGTCCGACGATCGGATCGTCGCGCTCGACGCCGACGTCAAGAACTCCACCTTCAGCGACAAGTTCGAACAGCAGCATCCCGAGCGGTTCTATCAGAACTTCATCGCCGAGCAGGTGATGGTGGGCGCCGCGATGGGGCTTGCCAGCCGCGGCGCGATTCCGTTTCCATCCACTTTCGCTGCGTTCCTGACCCGCGCGTACGACTTCATCCGGATGGCGGCGGTGAGCAAGCTGAACGTCAAGCTCGCGGGCTCGCACGCCGGTGTGTCGATTGGCGAGGACGGGCCGTCTCAGATGGCGCTCGAGGATCTCGCGATGATGCGGGCGCAGCCGAACATGGCCGTGTTGTATCCGTGCGACGCCGTGAGTACCGAGCAGCTCGTCGAGCGCGCCGCGTATCACGCGGGCCCGGTCTACATGCGCACCTCCAGACCGAAGACGCCCGTGATCTACGGTCCGGGTGAATCGTTCGAGGTTGGTGGTCTCAAGGTCCTGCGTCAGAGCGACGCGGATGTCGCCACGGTTGTTGGTGGTGGCGTCACGGTGTTCGAGGCGTTGAAGGCCTACGACGCACTCCAGAAGCAGGGCATCAGCATCCGGGTCATCGACCTCTACTCACTGCAGCCTATCGACGCGGCAACGCTGGTGCGTTGCGCCAAGGCCAGCAAGGGACGGGTCATCACAGTCGAAGATCACTATCCGGGCGGGGGGATCGGCGATGCTGTGGCGGGTGCGATCGCCTCAGAAGGATTCTCGGTTCGGCGGTTGGCTATCACTGAAATTCCTCGCAGCGGCACGCCAGATCAGCTGCTGGACCACTACGGCATCTCCGCCCGGCACATCGTCGCGGCCGTCACCGCCTCAGCGTAGTCAGCGCGGAAACGCTGGCGCTTCGCAGACGCGTCTGGCTTGAGCCAGGTGCCGGTGCTCGTGCGCGACGGCCAGCGCGAACGCTGAGCCGAGTGGAAGACGGATCCACCGTACGATCGGGGACGCGACACGGGCGCGTCCCAGATCCAGTCCATTCGACTGACGCAGGCGGTCTACGTACTGCACCTGATAGGCCTTGAAGGCCGCCATGATTTCTGAACGCTGTCGGCCAGGCGCGGGCACAAATGCCTGAGGCGCCTTCGCGCGAAAACGCGTGGTCGGCTTCATCGACCAGACCATCAGCCTGCCGATCCAGTTGTACTGGTAGGGTCCTGATGTGTACTGACCGCGTCGAATCGCATTTGCGATCCCTTCGTCGAGCTTCGGAAGGTACTCGCGCGCGGCGGCATTGAGGTGATCGATGCACTGGGCCACCGACCACGAGTCTGGTTCAGGTTGCCAGGTGAATTGTTCGTCGGTCAGGGGTGCTACGAGTGTGACCGCGGCTGCAGAGAGTGCTTCGAATTCCTTCCGAAATGCTTCGCACTCGGGCGTCAGCACCATCGGGCCGGACACTGGCATCGGCCCAATCCTACCGTGAATAAAGAGATGCGGGGTCGGGGGTGCTCGAAACTGTGCAGCCTGCTCTCTGTTCGGCGTGATCGAGTTGCTCAGGCGAATCTGAAGAGCGGCGGGAACAACAAGACGACCAGCGCGGCCCAGATTGAGTACGCAAGAAGGTACGCCGTCTGCCATGCCTCGAGCGCACGGAACGTGTTTCGCCCGCGGAGGAACTCCGCATAGAGCCACGCTGAGCCCGAAAGGTTCACGAGCAGAATCAGGTTCTCTCCAAGCGCGGCGACACGATTGGGCGTGAAGCCGAATTCCGAAATGCGCGACGCGATTGCCGCCAGCGCCACGAGATCAACCACGAGAGCGCTCACGATCAGCAGCAGTTGCAGGCTGTCGAAGAGGTTCGGCGGAGCCTGAGGGTCGCGCGCGGATGCTGAGTAGAGCACCAGACCGACCACGAGCACCAGGAGCAGGTCGAACGCGATGAGCACGTCGCGCTGGATGTCGATCGGACGCCCGGTCCAGATCATCGTCGTCAGGAACACGAGCAGGAGGATGGTAAAGAGCGGAGTGAAGAGGCGCGTGAGTACGGGGGCCATGTTCTCGATGACGCTTTGTTTCGCTTCAACGAGCCAGGAACCGATGATGACAGCCCCGGCCGCGCCGCATGGGAGCAGCCAGCCCGCGACGAACCACGCAGGGTCCATTCCAATGGCGCCGAACATCATGAACGTAAAGGCGGTGACGACGCCGCCACCGAGTGCAATGAGTATGAAGTAGATGACCAGCTCGCCCGTGAACCGCACGAAGTTCATGCGCCTGCCCTCGTCGAACCAACGGCCCCGGACGTAAGCGACGCCGACCGCCAGCCACAAGGCTATTGGCATGTGCAGTACGGCCAGCACCTCAGTGTCACTGGGTTCAGGCGCGTTGTTCATCACACGAGTCTCAAACGGGTAGACGTTGACGCAAAGAGCCCCGACCACGAAAGGCAGCGCGAGCCACAGCCTGCTCATCGCATTCCATCCGCGCTTCCACAAGAAGTAGACGGTCAACAGCGGGAAGACGAACAGGCTGGCGTTGCGGAAATAGAACAGCGGCACTTCTTCGTTGGGGTCGAGCGGCACACCGAACAGGGCAGGAATCTTGACGACCAATGCCACAGTGGCCACAAGGCCGAGGACGACGAGTGCCTCTGTGCGGTTGCTCTTCGTGCTGTCGTCGGTGGCGGAGACGATGACGAGCTGCTTCCACAGCCGGTCCGAATGCTCGAGAGCGAATTCGCGCGAGAGGGCATCGAGGCTGCCCATGCGTTTGACGGCAACGAGAAACGCTTCGTCATCTGCGAGCCCGGCCTGAGTGAGAGAACTCACCTGGTCGCGGAGGTGAGTCTCGAGCTCCTCGACGTCAGGTCCCTCGATAGCGCGGCGTCGATGCAGGTACGCACGCCATTGACCGATCTGTGCTTCGAGCGGGTCGTCAGGCGCCACGTTCATGAGGAGTACGCCTTCAGCCAGATGCGGTGAAGCGTCGCATCGACGATCTGCCAACGCTTTCTGTCCTCCTCCAGCTGTGTTCGGCCCTGCCTGGTCAGCCGGTAGTACTTACGTTGACGGCCGCTGTCCGAGGCCCCCCACTTGGAGGCAACGAGCCCATGCCGCTCCAACCGGTGGAGCACCGGATAGAGCATCCCGTCCGTCCACTGGAGGTGTCCGTCGGAGAGTTCACTGACGCGCTTGATGATGGCGTAGCCATAACTCTCGCCGTCCGCCAGGATGGCGAGGACGAGAGGCGTGGCCGAGGCGGCGACGAGGTCTTTTCCGAGGTCCATGCCTAGGACTCTTATACATTGAGCTGTTATGTATGGTCAATCGGAGCGATGTGCCGCTGTCGGACGCGACTTGGTTCCGGTCTACAATCGGCCTCGGGAGGAAACGCGGATGAAGAAGGTGCACGTCCTCGCGGCTCTGGTGACTGCGCTGGTTGCTCTTGCCGTGCCGTTGTCTGCGCATCACGCCTGGCCCGTGAGTTATTCCAAGCTCGTGACCGTGAAGGGAACGGTCAACGAGTTCACGTGGGCGAACCCACACCCCATGATCACGGTCGAAGTTCGCGCCGACGGCAAGGTGGAGAAGTGGCTGATCGGTGGACCCGCCATCAACCGTATGGAAGCCAACGGTTGGGGGAAAGAGACGGTCAAGATCGGCGACATGATCACGGGCGTTGGATATCAGTTCGCCGACGGCCAGAAGATCATCAGGCTCGAGCGGGTCACACTCGCCAACGGCAAAGAGATGCGATTGTACGGTCGATAGTTCTCGCGCGCCGAGGTTCCAGTCATGGCGGATCTAATGTCTTCGATCGCTGCGGAGTTCCGTCGCTACAAGGCGCTCGGGCAGGCCGCGATCGCGCAGCTGGACGAAACGGACCTGGCGCGCGCCGGCGACGGCGAGAGTAACTCCATTGCCGTGATCGTCTGGCACATCTCCGGAAATCTCCGGTCGAGGTTCGTGGACTTCCGCACCGCCGACGGCGAGAAGCCGTGGCGAAATCGCGATGAGGAATTCGAATCGCGGGTTGTGGGCCGCGAAGAGCTGATGGCCAAGTGGGAAGCGGGTTGGGCGGAGTTGTTCTCCGCACTCGGCACTCTGACAGATGCCGACCTCCACGAGAACGTCGTCATTCGACGACAGCCACATGCGATCCACGAAGCCCTCCACCGAGCGCTCGCGCACACCAGCTATCACGTGGGACAGATCGTCTCGATAGCGAAAACGATCAAGGGTGATGCCTGGCGGAACCTGTCTATTCCGAAGGGCGGATCCGCGGCCTATAACCAGAGTCCGCATCGCGAAACGCCGGAGAATCATGCCGCGATGTTGCGAACGCGCATCAGCGGAGACCAGTCGTGAAGCTGAGCCGCTTCGTGCGCGTGGCAGTATTTGCGGCCGCAGGTACCGCGGCGGCATGCCACAGCGCGTCTCCGCTTGAAGGGCCCTCGCCCTTGCCCGCGATATCCGGCCTCAACGGCACGTCGTGGCAACTCGTCAGGTTTATCGGAGGCGACGACACCGTGCTCCTGCCTCGGGCCGGTGCAGCCTACACTGTTGAATTCGGCTCTGGCGGAGAGTTGAGCGCTCGAGTCGATTGCAACCGTGGTCGCGGATCATGGCAGTCAAGCGGACCGAACCAGCTCCAGTTCGGTCCCCTGGCGCTCACGCGCGCGCTCTGTCCGGACCAGACCCTCCACGACCAGATCATCAGGCAATGGGACTTCGTCCGCTCCTACGTCCTGAAGGACAGGCGTCTCTTTTTGTCGCTGATGGCAGACGGAGGCGTCTACGAGTTCGAGCCAATGGGGTCAAACGCTGCAAAGTGAAGCACAGAAGGGGTTTGTGCTCGATTTTTGAACAGTCACGTCACTTGAAAACGATCTCCAAGACGACGTAATCTCCAGTCGGTACACCACTTCTTGACGGCTTGTCCCAGCGAGCCAGGAAGGAAGCCGATCCATGCGGAGCTTCGTTGTCGCGCTGACTGTCGTCCTTTCCTCCACGCTCATGGCCCAGACGGACCTGAGCTATCACCGCGGCGACACGGTGCGGTTGCAGTTGAAGGATCAGAAGCCCACGCCTGATCCCCGAATCATCGCGGTCCCCGGCGACCGCGTGCGCATTAATACGTCAGGCGTCTTCGTGAACGACATCCCGCTGACCTGGGTGTCGCGCGATTTCACCGCGAACTATGGCGCACGGCCCCTGGACTCGATGGTGCCCGAGGGCCAATATGTGGTGATTGCCGATTACCGGCAGAACCACGACGTCTCTCAGTTCCTCGGGTTCGTTTTTGCCAACACCATCGTTGGCAGAGTCGAGGATACCGGCGTCGTTGCTGCACCGAGCCGGCCGCTCGCAAGACCGCTCGCGCGTTAGCCGCCGCGGCCGCTCCCCCCACATCCTCGAGTTGCTGGAGACGTCGTGTTCCTCTGGGCACGGCCTGGCAGAACGCGTATCATCTGTCCATTCTTTTTGCGGAGGATTCATGAGCAGACCGATCGTCCTCGGTGCCGTCATCGTGTTTGGCGCTCTCTCGATGACTGCGAAGGCACTCCAGCAGCCGGCGCCTTCAGCAGCCGCCATCGAGGTCGATAAACTGGCGGACAACCTGTTCGTGCTCAAGGCGCTCGCAGGTGGTGGTGGTGGAAATACATCGGTGCTCGTCACGGCGACCGGAGTGGTTGTCGTGGACACCAAGAATCCGGGCTGGGGGCGACCGCTGCTCGACAAGATCAAGACGATCACCGACAAGCCGGTGACGATGATCATCAACACGCACACACATGGTGATCACGTGAGCGGGAACGTCGAGTTCCCGGCCGCGATTGACGTTGTCGCCCACGAGAACACCAAGGCCAACATGGAAGCCATGCGGCCCGCGTCGTTTGTCGCGCAGCCAGCGGGTGGTCCTCCGCCAAACATCTTCACGCGGAACAATGGCACCGGCATGGCCAAGCGCACGTTCAAGGACTCGATGACGATTGGCGCTGGCGCCGATCGAATTGAGCTGCACTATTTCGGGCGTGCGCACACGAACGGTGATGCCATGGTGTTCTTCCCGGCGGCGAGGGCGTTCCACATGGCGGACGTCTTTGCGAACAAGGGCATGCCGGGTATGGACTCGAACAATGGCGGCACGGGCGTTGGCTACGCGGCAACGCTGACGAAAGCGGCGGACTTCGCGGACAAGGTGAACGTTCAGACGATCATCAACGGCCACAACGCCGCGACGACCACGCGTGCCGACCTCCGGGAGTTCATCCAGTACGTTGGTGATTTCGTGAAGACCGCGCAGGACGGCAAGCGGAGCGGCAAGAGCGTGGACGACGTGGTTCAGGCCTGGAAGACCCCGGCGAAGTACGCGGGGTACGAGCCGACGTCGCCCGCGGTTCGCGTAAAGGCAAACGTCGAGCTGATCTACAAAGAGACCAACTGAGCATGGGTCGGGTCGGCGCTATTGTTATCGCGCTTGCGGGCGTGCTGGTTCTGGCTGGAACCGGGGTTCACGTCACGCAGGCGCAGCAGCCGGCGCCACCCGACAGTCTGCTGCGCGGCGCCATCGACATTCACGTCCACAGCCTTCCCGACGATCGCCCGCGTTCGGTAGACGGGGTCGAAGCCGCAACCTTCGCCAGGGCGAAGGGCATGCGCGCCATCGTGCTCAAGAATCACTATGAGTCGTCCGCCGGTCCGGTCTTCATGGTCCGCAAGGCGGTGCCTGGGATCGAGGTGTTTGGTGGCATCGATCTGAACTTGACTGTTGGCGGCATGAACCCGCACGCGGTCGAGCACATGACGAAGGTCACTGGCGGATACGGACGTATCGTCTGGATGTCCACCTTCGATGCCGAGAACGCGGTACGGACGGCCAAGGAGAATCGACCGTTCGTCAGCGTCTCCAGAAACGGTGAACTGCTTCCTGAAACCAAGGCGGTGATTGCGATGATCGCCAGGCACAACCTGGTGCTGGCCACCGGTCATGTGACGGCTCAGGAAGGTCTGCTTTTGCTGCGCGAAGGTCGGCGTCAGGGAGTACGACGCATGGTGGTGACGCACGCGATGAACCCACCGATCTTCATGACCGTGGTGCAGATGCAGGAAGCCGCCAAAGAGGGGGCGTTCATCGAATTCGTCGGCAGTGCGATAAGGACCGCTGACGATCAGGCGCGCATGGACAGGTTTGCCGCCGCAATCAAGCAAATTGGCCCCGCCGTGACCATCCTGTCGTCTGATCTGGGCCAGCAGGGAAACCCTCTGCCTGCCGATGGGTTCGCGATGTTCCTCGGCGCCATGCGCGATCGCGGCATCAGCGTCGCCGACATCGAGACGATGACCAGGCGAAACCCCGCGACGTTTCTCGGGTTGCCGTAGTTCCAACCCGCCCTCGGCACGGCGCACCCATGCCCAAGTCAGGCTTCACCTTCAGGTGAAGGCAATCGCTCCATTGCCGATTACACAGTGGCACGCCATCGATCCGCCGGGGCACGTGTGTGCAATGGTGGACCACTGCGTATCGTGATGAGAAGACCTGGACGCCGCACATTTGTTTTCGCAACCCCGCCGGGGACTCGATGACGCCTGATCTGGGCCCGCTGCTTGTCGTGGACGACGACGAGGCCAACCGGGATATGCTCGCCCGCCGCCTCATGCGGAGCGGTTTCCGCGTGGCGACAGCTGCGAGCGGGGCGGAGGCGCTGGCGCACATCGAGGCCAACGTGACGGAGCTCGTCCTGCTGGACGGCGAGATGCCGGGCATGAACGGTCTGCAGGTGCTGCAGGAGATTCGCAAGACCAGATCGTCGTCCGTGCTCCCCGTTGTGATGGTGACGGCGAGAAACGAGAGCGAAGACATTGTCGAAGCTCTGAATCTCGGCGCCGACGACTACATCACCAAGCCGATCGACTTCGCTGTTGCGCTTGCACGCATTCGCACGCAGTTGTCCCGCAAGGAGGCCGAAGGTCGGCTGCGCGAGAGCGAGGAGCGCTACGCGCTGGCGGCGATGGGCGCGAACGATGGGTTGTGGGATTGGGACCTGGCGTCGGGGAAGATTTATCTCTCGCCCAGATGGAAGGCGATTGTAGGTGCTGAGCCAGAGGCGATTGGCGAGGATCCGAAGGAATGGTTCGATCGCATTCACCCGGACGATCTGGACCGTGTCCGACAGCATCTCGCGGCGCATCTCAAAGGGCGGTCCCCGCATTTCGAGTGCGAGCACCGCATTCGACACGAGTCAGGCGCCTTCCGCTGGGTCCTGGTGCGCGGCCTGGCGATCCGCGATGCGAAGGGCGGGGCGATTCGAATCGCAGGATCACAGGCGGACCTCACGTCCACGAAGATCCTCGATCCGCTGACGGGGTTGCCCAATCACCGGCTGCTGCACGACCGGATGGAACGCGCGCTGTCAGATCAGAAGGTGCAGGAGGACAAGCGCTGCGCCGTCCTGCTGTTCGACCTTGACGGCCTGAAGCTGATCAACGACAGCCTGGGCCATCATGCAGGCGACGAGCTGATTCAGGCCGTAGCGGGCAGGCTCGATGCCTCGTTGCGCGCGACCGACACGATTGTGCGCGCGGATGCCGCCGATGAAGCGACCAGCTTGCGGAGCATCACGGAGCACACGCTGGCGCGCCTCGGAGGCGACGAATTTATCATCCTGCTGCCCGACGCGCAGGAAGTGGCCGACGTCACCTGTGTCGCAGAGCGGCTGCAAAAGCTCATGTCGCAGCCGTTCGACGTCGCGGGGCACCAGATTTTCGCCACGGCCAGCATCGGGATTGCCATGAGCCGCCCTGGCAGAACCAACCCGAAGGAACTGCTGCGAGATGCTGACACCGCGATGAACAGGGCGAAAATCTCGGGCACCGGGCGCTACGAGATCTTCGACGAGACAATGCGGAAAGAGGTACAGCAGCGCCTGCTCCTCGAAACGGATTTGCGGCATGCGGTGACGCGCGAAGAGTTCGTACCATACTTCCAGCCCATTGTGGAGATGACGACGGGAAGGCTGGCCGGGTTCGAAGCGCTGCTGCGATGGCGACATCCGACGCGTGGCGTGGTTCTACCCGGTGAGTTCGTGCCTGTCGTGGAAGAGAACGGGCTCATCGTGCCGATCGGCCGATCGTGCTTCGAGCAGGTGTGCCGTCAGATGCGGGAGTGGCTCGATACCTATGCCTGTCCGGAGCACTTCTGGGTCAGTGTGAACTTCTCGAGGCAGCAGTTCCTCGAGGACGGCCTGCTGCCGTGGCTGCTCGGATGTCTCGAGCGGTCGAATCTCCTGCCGTCTCATATCGTCGTCGAGATCACCGAGAGCACCGCGGTGCAGGACCTCGACCGTACGATTCATGTGCTCGGACAGTTGCGTGAGGCAGGCGTCAAGGCGCTCATGGATGACTTCGGAACGGGCTATTCGTCGCTCGTCTGCCTGCACCAACTGCCGATCGGGGGCCTTAAGCTCGACAGGACGCTGCTCCTTGCAACCGAGAAGCATCCCGCACTCCTCGAAACCGTCGTCGGGCTTGCAGTCAGCCTCGGGCTGACCGTGACGGCAGAGGGCATCGAGACGGAATCCCAGTGTGAGCGAGTGGCGGCGGTCGGTTGCGATTTCGCTCAGGGCTACATCTTTGAGCGTCCCGTAGAGGCGGACAAGGCGGCGGAGATCATCACCGCCAACGAACGCTGGCTGCAGGATCTGGTCACGCCAGTTACCTTCGCCGGCCGGTCAGCGCAACAGATCGCTCTTCAACCAGCCAGTTAGTCTCGTAACGATCCACGTCGCCCTGACGTCCGATCGGCTGTTTTCAGCGTCCTATACTGAACAACTCATGCGATTCGCTGCGCTCTTCGTGTGTCTACTGTTCGTGCTTGCGCCACGGCCAGTTGAGGCTCAGGATGCGTCGGCTTCGGGATCGACGAAACGTGTCCGCGTGACCCGAGTGGCAACCGCTCCGACTGTGGATGGGCTCCTCGATGACGAGGTGTGGAAGCAGGCTGAGGCGATCACGGACTTTCACCAGATTCGGCCGGGGGATGGTGCTCAGCCCTCGGAACGGACTGAGGTCTATCTGGTCTATACGGATGACGCGCTGTATGTCGGCGCGCGGATGTTCGACAGCGAGCCGCACAGGATTGCCGCGCCGACCGCGCGACACGGACAGAATCTGGGGACCGATGATCGTCTCGTTGTCATTCTCGATCCCTTCAACACGCGGCGCGGCGGCTACCGCTTCGAGACGAATCTGAATGGCGTGAGGCACGACGCGTTGTACGAGTCGGTGAACTCGTTTCAGTCTGAATGGACCGCGATCTGGGATACCAAAGCGGCCACATTCGACCAGGGTTGGACCGCCGAACTCGAAATCCCCTTCAAGAGCCTGTCGTTCGATTCCTCGATTGACACCTGGGGATTCAACTTCGGCCGGGGAATCCGGAGACGCGGAGAGGAAGTGGCGTGGGTGTCGCGGAATCGCAGCTATAACCCGAGCATCATGGGCGTGGCGACCGGATTGACTGGCATGGACCAGGGCGTCGGTCTCGACATCGTGCCTTCGGTGTCTGTCAACACAGCGCGCGCGTACGCTCCGTCGAGTACCGATACAGACTTCGAACGCTCAGTGGATCTGTTTTACCGTCTTACGCCGTCGCTCAACTCGGCCCTCACGGTGAATACAGACTTCTCGGCGGCAGAAGTGGACGATCGGCAGGTCAACCTGACCCGCTTCAATCTCTTCTTTCCGGAGAAACGCGACTTCTTCCTGAACGACGCGGACCTCTTCGAGTTCGGCCGTATCGGCAACGGCAACAGCGCCACCACGGCTTCAAGCGAGAACAATGCACGACCCTTCTTCTCCAGGCGGCTTGGATTGAGTCCTTCCGGCACGCCTGTGGATCTGGAGTACGGAGGCAAGCTGAGCGGCCGCGTCGGTCGCTGGAATGTCGGCGCCCTCGCGGTGCGCCAGGATGGGTTCAGGGACGTAGACGCCAGTGCGGCGTTTGTTGGCAGGGTGTCGGCCAACGTGCTCGCGGAGTCCAGCGTAGGCGCGGTCGTGACGAGCGGCGACCCGAACTCCGATCGGGCAAACGGGCTGGGGGGCCTCGACTTTCGCTATCTGAATACTCGCGTCCGTGGAAACCGTGTACTCGAGGCGGACGGCTGGTTCCAGCGGTCGGACACCGAGGGCCTTGATGGTGATGACACGGCGTTCGGCGTCGGTGTGAGGATGCCTAATAACTCAGGCTGGAGAGGCGGCTTCGGCTACAAGGAGATTGGCTCGAACTTCAACCCCGCGCTTGGCTTTGTGAGCCGAACCAACGTGAGCGATGCCACGGCTGAGGCTGGTTACACCCATTTCGTCCGCGGTCGTGTCGTGCAGAGCATCTTTGCTGGCATCGATTCCGAGCGCATCGCGTTGCTCGATGGGGGACTACAGTCGAGCGTTGTGCTCGGCCGGCTCTTCGAAATGCGCACCAACACGGGTGAGCAGCTGAGCGTGCAATACAGCGCCACCGAGGAAGTCGTGGCGGACCCGTTCACGATCTACGAGGAGCCCACACGGCGTGTGGTCGTGCCGCCAGGTCGCTACTCTTTCGGCGAGGCGGTGTTGAGCGCCCAAACTGGAGGGCAACGGGAGTTTTCAGGAAGCGTCAACTATCGCGGGGGTCATTTTTACGGCGGGACGCGAACCAACGTTGGTGGCCAGTTCGCCTGGAAGCAGTCGCGGGCTTTTGCGCTGGGGTTACGCTACGACTTGAACGACATCCAGCTGCCGGAGGGCGCGTTCGTCACGCGTCTGATGCGGCTGACCATGGACGTGAACTTCTCGTCCACGCTCTATTGGGTGAATCTGATTCAGTACGACAACGTGTCGGAAGTCATCGGCGCGAACATGCGGTTGCGCTGGATTCCGAAAGCCGGACAGGAGACGCTCATCGTTCTCAATCACCGTATGCAGGATCGAGACAGAGACAACCGGTTCCGCTCGGAACTGATGGACCTGAGCCTGAGGGTGGGCTACACCTTCCGCTTCTAATCGACGCCAGCGCCGTGTCGGGGCTCCCGGGCCTCTAACCGCGACGAGCCACCACGGAGGCCCGGACGCGCCGAAGCGCCCAGAGGCCGATGGTCCATTTGGCGATCACGTAGGCGCTACCCCAGAGCATGAAGGTTGGATCAACGGGAGGAGTCATCGCAGAGGTGTTTCGGGTGCTCGAAACACTCTCTGCATACGCCTGCACAGGTCTATGTCTTAGAAGGCCCACTGCAGCCCGACGGACGGTCTCACAAGCCAGCCCGTACGCCCGCTGTCGTCGATCGCCAGCATCCTCAGGCCAGGCACGAGCTTCACGCTGTTGGTCATCGACACGCGGACGTCGAGACCGACGGCTGGCGCTGCGCTGTAGTTGACCCATGTCTCGTTGGTAGGAAGGGCGATGAATCTGAACCCGCTTCCGCCCCCGAAGTCCATCCGGCTCGTCGTTCGGACGAACGCGATACCACCGAGATAGACCCTCGGTGGACATCTCAAAACCGGCAATTAATCGACAGGGCAAAACCGGCAATTTCCTGGCGGCAGCCGAGACAGATAGGTTTTACTTCGTCGGCTCCTCGGGACGCAAATCGGTGTGCACCTTGG
>JABFSA010000080.1 GCA_013140775.1 Acidobacteriota bacterium
TACCCCCGGTGTATCCGGACCTCGCCGTCCGCGCGGCTGTTGAAGGTGTCGTGATCCTCGAAGCGATCGTCAATCGCGAAGGTCGCGTCGAAGACGTCAAGGTCATCAGGCCGATCGAACTCCTGAATAGAGCGGCGATGAACGCCGTCAGGCAGTGGCGATACGAGCCGCTCCTGATCAACGGTGAGCCGGCGCCCTTCATTGTTACGGTCACCGTCACCTTCAAGCTGGAGGCGGCCACGTAGATGCGCGCCACGAACATGTGGCGGCGCGCGGCGGCACGAGAGTCGAGGGGAGGGTTGACAGGTGGTTCGCCAGGGAAGCGACAACGTTGAGCTCACGCGGATGTTGAATGAGTGCGCGAGCATCCGGCAGGACATGGTGCGCCTGACCGATGACTCTCTCGATCTGCTGGAGGACATCCACCCGCAGCATCAGTTCAGCGCCCGAAACCTCCTGCACTATCTGGCCCTTCGCAGTCACGACTTGCGTCCGCTGCAGGCGCGACTGGCCGCCATGGGGCTGTCCTCGCTCGGCCGCGCCGAGTCGAATGTCCTGGCGGCGCTCGACGCCGTCTGTCTCGTGCTCCAGCGCCTGTCGGCCCCGCGAGGGAGCGTGGCTCCCGTGGCCCTCGACTACGCCGACGCCGCGGCGGGCCAGCGGTTGTTGGACACACACACCGAGGCCGTGCTCGGTCCGCGCCCGGCCGGACGCGGTGTCGCCATCATGGTGACGATGCCCAGCGAGGCCGCGGATGACTACACGCTGGTTGACGATCTGCTGCGAGCGGGCATGGACTGCATGCGAATCAACTGCGCGCATGATGGTCCCGACGAGTGGGGCCGCATGATCGAACATCTTCAGCGCGCGAAAGCGCACCATGGCCGTTCCTGCAGGATCATCATGGACCTGGCCGGCCCGAAGGTTCGTACGGGGCCGCTGGAGCCGGGACCAGCCGTGGTGAAGTTCAAGCCTCAACGCGATGCGTTTGGCCGGGTCGTCACACCGGCACACGTGTGGCTGTATCCGGAGGAAGAGCCGAAACGCGCCTCGCCGACGCCATGCGACGCGTCTCTACCGGTCCCCGGTTCCTGGCTCAGGAGTCTCGTGCGCGGCGATCTCGTGCAATTCGTGGACACGCGTGGTGCTTCGCGCGCGCTCCGCGTCGTGGCAGTTGACACGGAAGGATGCTGGCTAGAGTCCGACGACACGTGTTACATCGATTCCGGTACGACGCTGCGCGTCGAGCGGAAAGCCGTGGCGGAGGAGGAGTCCGCGGCGACAGAGGCGACCGTGGGCGCCCTGCCGCCTCGCGAAATGACGCTGGCGCTGTCCATCGGTGACGAGCTGCTCGTGACAGGGTCGATGACGCTCGGACGCGAGGCGGTTCGGGATGCCCACGGCCGCGTGCTCACTCCCGCGACGATCGGATGCAGCGCGGATCAGATTCTCGCGGACGTGCGAAGTGGAGATCGGATCTGGTTCGACGACGGCAAGATTGGCGGGGTGGTGGAGCGCCGGGAGATCGACCGACTGCACGTACGCATCACACAGGCGCGGGTCCAAGGTGCGCGCCTGGCAGCCGAGAAAGGCATCAACCTGCCGGATACCGCCTTGCGGCTGCCGGCGCTCACCGAGAAGGACCGCGCGGACATGGCGTTCGTGGGTCGTCACGCGGACATGGTGGCGCTGTCATTCGTGAATTCCGCCGAGGATGTGCGCGAACTTCGCTCGATTCTGGAGTCGCTCGAGGGCGAGCCGCCGGCCATTGTGCTCAAGATTGAAACGCTGCGTGGCTTCACGAACCTGCCAGCCATGCTGCTCGAGGCGATGAAGTCTCCCCGGTGCGCCGTCATGATTGCCCGTGGTGACCTCGCGGTGGAGTGTGGCTTCGAGCGCATGGCCGAGTTGCAGGAAGAGATTCTGTGGCTGTGCGAGGCCGCGCATGTGCCGGTGATCTGGGCGACGCAGGTGCTCGAAACACTGGCCAAGGAAGGCATGCCGTCACGGGCCGAAGTCACCGACGCCGCCATGGCCCATCGCGCCGAGTGCGTGATGCTGAACAAGGGGCCGTACATCGCGAGGGCGGTCACGGTGCTCGACGACATTCTGCGCCGGATGCACGGACATCAGGCAAAGAAGCGCTCGATGCTACGCGAACTGCAGTGTGTGTCGGGCTTTCGGAAGCGTCGTGCGGCGCACGCCGCAGCCAGAACCTGACACCCTCCCGCGTCGGCGCCACGCGACTGGTCCTGGCGTCGTGAACGCTTGACGGATGCTCCCGGCATGACAGACTGTTGGAACCCTTGGAGCGAATGCCGACCCTCTTCCTGAGTTATGCAGCCGCCGATCGCGCGCGCGTACAGCCGCTGGTGACTGCGCTCGAAGCGCAGGGGTTCGACGTCTGGTGGGATCGCGATATCTCCCTCGGCGAGAGCTATCACCGGGTGATCGAGCAGGCCTTGAAAAGCGCCGCCTGCGCGATCGTCGTCTGGTCGAAAAACTCGGTGGGATCGGAATGGGTGGCCAACGAGGCATCGGAAGCGCGCAAGCGCAGCATCCTCGTCCCCGCGTTTCTTGACGAAGTCGAGCCGCCACTCGAGTTCCGCCATCTGCAATCCGCACGCCTCGTCGGGTGGCAGGGCGACGTGGGCGATCCCAACCTGCAGCAGCTGATTGCAGCCGTTCGTCGGGTGGTTCAGCGGGCAGGGAGTCCACCGGTAGTCGCATCCGTTCAGCCGCCGGCAGTGGCCCCGACCCTGCGCTCCGCCAGCCAGCCGGCGAAGAGCTGGTGGGAGACGCCCGCCGGCTGGGCGGTGGGCGCGTCTGCACTGCTCGTGGCGATCAGCCTGTTCATTCTCGTGCTCAGGGGTAACGGCTCGACCGACCGGGTCGTCGAACCGGCCGAACCGACTGATCCCGCCGCCAGCTCCAACGCTGACCAGGCATCAGGCGCCCCTGCGTCCGCTCCCGGGCCGACTGGCGCTCCACGCCCGGCCGGTGTTCCGGACGGAACGATCAACCTGATCGACGTGCGCGATGGCGCCCTGATCGTCGCGGCAAACGAGGGCGGGTGGAAGGACTACATCTTCGGAAGATCTGAACCGTACTGCTCCGTCATCAGCACCAACGGCTTCGTCACGTTTGCGTTTCGTGACGAGCGTCAGGCGCGTTTCGACCGGCTCGGCATCTTCGTGGAAGCCACGAGCACCTACAACGCCAAGACGGTCGAGCTGTACGCGAGCGGTGAATCGGAGCGTGGCCCGTTTCAAAAAATCGGAACCTTCGTCGTCCCGAACTTTCGAAACGAGAGGCAGCCATTTCACGAGTTCACGTTCGCGCCGGTCACGGCGCGATACGTGAAGCTTGTCGTGCTCAACTGGCAGGAGGGTTCGGGACCCAATGGCAACGTGTGCACGATGCAGTTGATGGGAACGCTGCAGTAAGAGCACTTCGATTCCTTCGTCCCTTCGTGGTTTACACGTCCACAGTTTTCTCGACCGCCGTCGATGCACGATAGTGGCGCAGCTCCGGCGTCCAGCGGGCAATACACCCTACGGCGAACAGGCATCCCAACCCACCGGTAATGACGGAGAACGGTGCGCTCCACCAGCTGGCCACCACGCCGGCTTCGACCTCACCAAGCTGCGGACCGCCCACGAAGAAGACCATGTTGACGCCCATCATCCGGCCGCGCAGACGATCCGGCGTCTCGAGCTGCCGGATGATGTTGCGAAACACGATGCTGACGGTGTCGGCGACGCCGGTGAGCGCCAGGCACAGGAACGTCAGCCAGAACGATCGCGAGAACCCGAACCCTATCGTTGCGAGCCCGTAGAGGGCGACCGCCCACAGCAACACAGGACCGCGCCGCTCAATTCGTCTCGTCAGGAACACCATGATGATGCTCATGAGCGTGGCGCCCGTGGCCGGCGCGGCGTAGAGCCATCCGTACCCCGTCGCACCGACGTGCAGGACGTCCTGCGCGAAGATCGGCAGCAGCGCTGTCGCGGAGGAAAAGAACGTGGCAAAGAAATCCAGCAGCATGGTCGAGCGGATGAGCGGCGACCGGAACACGAACCGCAGACCCTCGAGCGCAGCGCCCCATGACACGTTGTCGCTCGACGTGGACTCTGGCGGACGCGTCGGCACGCCCCGCATCAGCAGGAGCGCGACGATCACCGCGATGAACGAGATGGCGTTGATGATGTACGCCGCGCCCACGCCCATCGATGCGATGACGAGCCCGCCAAGTGCGGGGCCCATAACCTGCGACGCCTGCTGCATCGTCGTGTTGAGGCTGATCGCGCTCGGCAGTTCGTCCCTGGGCACCAGGCTGGGCACGAGTGACTGGCGCGCTGGAAGATCGAAAGCGCCGACCGCGGAGCTCAACGCCGCAAGCGCATAGATCGGCCACAACGTCGAGACACCGCTGAAGGCGACGACGGCAAGACCAATCGCGACAAGGGCTGACCCCGTCTGGGTCAGCAGCATCAGCCTGCGTCGATCGCCCGCGTCGGCAACCACACCGCTGATCATCGAGAAGATGAAGATCGGAATGACCCTGGAAAGCCCGACTGCGCCCAGCGCGAGTCCCTTCTTCGCCGGTGATACGAGCAGAGAGACGTGCCAGAGCAGCGCGGCGTTCTGCATGAACGAGCCGATGAACGACAGCATCAACCCGATCCAGATCAGCCGGTAGTTGCGATGCCGAAGGACCCTGAGGGCCGGGTGTGAAAGCACTGGTGTCGTGGTGCGGAATCAGGCCATGAGCGACGGGTCCGACATCAGGGCGCCCCTACGGGGTTCGCTGACGCCTGGGAGTACTCGGCCCATCCCTGACGCGACAGCATGATTCCCACGCAGGCGAGTGCCGCAGCGGCCCACGCCCAGGTCGCCAGCAGTCCGTGCTGGATCAGCAGGCCCGATGCGACAGGCGCCACGATCGACGCGAGAGACATGAGCGCCTGCGTAATGCCAAGCACCATGCCCTGCTCCTGCCGGCCGGCGTGCTGCGTGATCAGGCTCGTGAGCACGGGCCTCAGCACGCTATTGCCAAACGCCGCCAGCAGTCCGGTGATCACGAGCAGCACAGGCGACAGGGTCACGCCGAGTCCGAAGTAGCCGATCGCCAGGGACACGAAGCCCACCGATATAAGGGCGGGTTCACCGACGCGTTTCACCAAGCGCCCGATCACCCCGCCTTGCAGGATGATCCCGAGGAATCCGACGACGCCAAAGACGTATCCGATCTCACGCGGTCCAAACGGCCGGCCGTCGTACGTGAAGCGGCGCTCCGCAAACAGCGCAAAGCCCGACATGAAGATCGCGAACGACGTGATGAAAAACACGAACTGGAAGAGCCGCTCGCGCAGCCCCGGGCGCGCAAAGTATTTCGCGTACGTGCGCCAGTCGAATACGCTCCCGCGGTCCTCGAATGCGTGCTCGGCGCGTCCACCTTTCAGCAACGTCGCCGTGCACACGATGCTCAGTGCCGACATCCCCGCAGCCAGATAGATTGGCGTCGTCATCCCGTAGTGAGCAGCCAGAAAGCCAGTCAGGGATGGGCCAATGAAGAATCCGACGCCAAATGCGATACCGACAAGACCGAACGATTTCGCTCGCTCGGCTGGTTCCGTGTGGTCAGAGATGTAGGCCTGCGCCAGCGACAGGTTGCCGGCCGTGGCGCCATCCAGTACGCGTGCGAGGTAGAGCACCCAGAGCGACTGGGCGCCGGCCATGACGAGGAATCCAATGCAGGTGCCGACCTGGCTGATGAGCAGCATGGGCTTGCGACCCACGCGGTCGGACATGTGGCCGATGATGGGCCCGGATACCAGCTGGCATCCGGCATAGACAGAGATGAGCAGAGTGGCCTGGAGCGGTGTCGCCTGGAGCGTCTCGGCGTAGATCGCGAGCAACGGGATGACGAGCGCCATCCCGAACACATCAACGAGAACGATGAGAAAGACCGGAAGCAGGGACACGCGCCGCGGCTGCCCCGACGCGGACGCAGTCATCCGGTCATTATCTCCCGGACTCTAAGGCATGCACTCGCCCTCGGTCGCGTGACGACGAATCGGACTGGCGCCCTCGGAAGAAGTCCCGGCCATAATGTGAGACGGATGGACCTCTCGACCGCCGCGCCTCGTCCCGCACAGGCACGTCCCGTCCGCTTCGCGGCCCTCAGGGTTCCGGCCTATCGCCGCTACTTCTCGGCCAACCTGCTCTCGATGACGGCAGACAACATCGAGCACGTCATCAGTTACTGGGTGATGTTCCAGCTCTTCCACTCACCTGCGCTGGCGGGCTTCGCGGTCATCAGCCACTGGGTGCCGTTTCTCCTCTTCTCGATGCACGCTGGTGCGCTCGCCGATCGACATGACTGCCGCAAGCTGATCCAGATCTCGCAGGGCCTGTTCATGCTCGCGTCGCTGACATGGGGCCTCCTCTTCCTCGCGGGAACGCTCGAGGTCTGGCACGCGGTCGTCATCCTGCTCATTCATGGCGCCGCCGGGGTCGTCGGTGCCCCGGCATCGCAGCTCCTGATCCACGACATGGTTCGGCACGAGGATCTGCCGAGTGCGATCCGGCTCAATGCGAGCAGCCGCTATCTCGCCATCCTGCTGGGTCCCGCTGTCGGAGGCGGCCTCATGCTGCTGCTCGGGCCGGCAGGCGGGCTGTTGACGAACGTCCTCCTGTTTCTCCCTTTCAGCATCTTCATCAGACGCGTGCCGTTCACCGGTCACGCGGACGGGACGGAACGGGCCGCTTCTTCGGGCTTTCTGGAGCTCGTGGGTGTGTTCATCAGAACCCGAAGCGACCCGCGAATCGCCACGATGATCATCCTGGCTGGCGCGTCTTCGTTCTTCGTGGGCAATGCGTTTCAAGCGCAGATGCCCGAGTACGCCGAAATGCTCGGCGCGAACGACACGGGTGCGCGATACACCATCCTGTTAGCGGCAAACGCAGCAGGCGCCGTGATTGGCACCCTGATGCTCGAGGGAGCCACCTGGATGCGACCGAACGCGCGGACCGCGATCGTGTGCGCGGCCCTCTGGGGCGCGACCATGGCGCTCTTTGCGCTGACCGACAACTACACAGCGGCGGTCGCACTGCTGGTGGCCGCGGGCATCTTCAGCATCGCGTTCACGTCGATGGCACAGACGCTCGTGCAGGTGCTCGCGCCGGCCCGAATACGGGGGACCGTGGTGGGTCTGTTCAACACCGCGATGCTGGGCCTGCGAGCCGGAAGCGGCATCACGGTCGGCGTTCTCGGCACCTTCATCGGCGTGCGCCAATCGCTGGAGCTTTCGTCGGCGATGGTGGTCGCGGTATCGCTTGTGCTACTCGCACGCAGCGCTCGTGACGGAAAGACGGAAAGCGTCACGCTGGAGCCCAACAGTCACCCAGGGTGACCGAGCTCTGCTTCGGGATCGGTGGAGAGGACGCGCTGACGCGCGTCAGCGGCCGAGGTCGGCGAGCGTGATGATCTGTTCGAATTGCAGCGCGCTCCGATAAATCAACCCCTCGGACGTGAGGGCGTGGATTGACGAGCGGACGACCGTGGCTCGCAGCGCAAGCCGCTCGCCTCGAAGCTTCACAAAGACATCGGTCGTGCGTCCCGGAAACAACTGGCAGTTCGTTTCGATGAGCACGCCCAACTCGGACACATTGACCAGACCGGTCTTTGCGGCCCTGGGCAGGCTCACTTGCACGCGGTCGCCGACTTCCGAGCCAGACAGCCGGGTCGCGCTCCGGCGCTCCACCGGGGCGATCTCAGTGACAACGGCCGAGGCCGGGGTTTCGTCGTCTTCATTACTCGACGGGAGGTCCTTGAGGCCGAGCACGAGCTTTTCGAGATCGACCTCGACCATGAGCGCATTGAGGTCGATCTGGGGCCCAGGCTCGGACGTCGCAGCCGGATCGACCACTTCTACGGCCTGGAGCTTCGACTTCCGGGTTGTTACCCGTTTTTTCACGGTGCGGGACATCTATCGAACGGTCTATCGGCGCCTGGCGGGTTCGCTTTACAGCCAGGCCGTGAGTTGGCGACGTGTCGCGATTTTTCATGTGTGGGGGGACCAGAGGTAGTATCGGTCCCACACAACTCTCTGGCGGAGACTGGATGACGGACCACGATTCACTGACCGAGCGCGGCCGCGCTCTCGAAGACGAATACTTTCGGAAACGGGACCGGGAGCTGATCGAGAAGATGCGTCAGGCGGCTGCCGCCGCCGAGGCGCGAGCCGGACTGGGCGAGAAGACCGGGATCCACGATCCTGCGCTGCTGGACGAGCTTCGCAGCCTGGGCTTCACGCCCCACACGGTGATACTGCTGCCGCTCGTCCCGGTGCTCGAGATCGCCTGGGCGGAGAGTGGCGTCACCAGCGCCGAACGCGACCTCATCGTGAAGCTCGCCCGCCAGCGGGGCGTGGAGAAAGACAGCGCCGCCGACGCGCAGCTGAATGAATGGATGACGACGCGTCCGGGCCCTGCCGTATTCGCCCATGCGAGCCGGCTCATCTCCGCGATGCTGGACTCCGGATCAGCGGAGGTCGCCGGAGGATTGTCTGCCGACGACCTGGTCGCGTACTGCGAAAAGATTGCCTCTGCCTCCGGCGGCATCTTCGGGATGCGGTTGGGCAGCATTTCGCCGGACGAAAAAACACTGCTCGCGCGAATCGCCACTGAACTGAAAGCGCGCTGAAGCTTGAGCTCTCAATCCCTTCGAGTCTTCTTCGACCCCTTCGTGTCTTCGCGACTCTAGAAGCGGTTGTCGTCAGCGGAAGGACCGAAAAGCGCGGGAACCTTCGATCCCATCAGGCGTAAGTACACCGTCATCTGTCCGCGATGATGCGCCCAGTGATTGAAGGTGTCCTGAATCATCTCGTAGCGCGGCGCTGACTGCACCACCTGGCCGCGCGCCTTCAACAGCCACGTCGTCTCGAGGTGCGCGTCAGTGGTTCCCTGCAGTGCGGCACGTGCTTCCGCCGCCGACGCGTCGAGCGCCGTGATCAGCGCGGCGCTCGTCGTCTTCGGCTCGCGCTTCATGGTCGGTCCGCCGGCTGGGGCGATATCCAGCTCGTTCAGGTTGATCTCCATCGCGATCCACGTGGGTATCGTGGCGACCATGTCAGCAACGTGGCCGAAGATCATCGAGCGATCGTGCGGCTTCCAGTCGAACTTTCCTTCCGGCGCCTGCTCGAGCGCTCGCCTGGACCGCTCGACCTCACGATTCAGTTCCGCAAGCATAAACTCAGTCATTGTCATGACAGGGCACCTTTTACGTGATGGGCTGACTGGCAGGGAAGAATTACCCGGGCGGCGTAGCGGCTCAGGTCTTCCCCACCGGTGAACCGGCAAACGCACTTTCGAGCTCGTGCAGGTCGATCTTCTTCATCTGCATCAGCGCTTCCGTGACACGCCACGCCTCGGCAGACCTGTGGTTCTTGATCATGCCGGGCAGGGCGGTCGGCGTGATCTGCCAGGAGAGACCGTACTTATCCTTCAACCAGCCGCCCTGTTGCCCGGCAGCGTCTGCGCCCTTGGAGAGCTTGTCCCAGTAGTAGTCGATGTCTTCTTGTGTATCGCAATTGATCTGCAGCGAGACAGCTTCGTTGAACGTGAATGCCGAACCACCGTTGACTGCGGTGAACGGCTGTCCGTCGAGTTCGAACGACACCATCAGCACCGAGCCTTCGGGCTGTCCGTGCGTCTCGAATCCGGCCCCGCTGTGCCGTGTTACGCCAAGAATCTTTGCGTTCCTGAAGATGGAGACGTAGAACCGTGCCGCTTCATCCGCCTGACCGTCGAACCAAAGACACGGCGTGATCCGCGTCGTGAGGCGCATAGGTGTTACCCCCAATGCGCGCCGGAATTGGACATACTTTCGCCAGGGCGCGCGTGTCGCTCACAGGCAATCTACGCAAGTGAGGTGCCAGACCTCCGAGCCGTCCATCAATCGCAGGATGGCCCGTTCGTGAAGGTGGCGCCGGGCGACGCGGGTACACTAGGCGCGCATGGCGGGTGGCGCAATTTTCATCAGCTACCGCCGAGACGACTCGGCAGGAGAGGCCGGACGTCTCGCGGACCACCTGGCTCAGCGGTTCGGCAGGGACCGCGTCTTCATCGACATCGATACCATCGCACCGGGAACAGACTTCATCGTCGAGCTCGAGCGCGCGCTGAGTACCACCGCGGTCGTGCTCGTGGTCATCGGGCGTCGATGGCTCACGGCGTCCGATGCTCAGGGCGAACGACGTCTGGACTCACCGAACGATTTCGTTCGCCGTGAGATCGTGACGGCTCTGCAACGAGGCACGAGATTGATTCCGGTGCTCGTGCAGAACGCGGCGATGCCGTCGGTATCCGAATTACCCGAAGCGCTCGGCGCACTTGCGAGCCGCCAGGCGAGCGCGATTCAGCACGAGGAATTCAGCGCTGATGCTCAACGCCTCGCGGACGCGATCGAACCGCTCGTCGTCCGTGGTGACACCACTCCCTGGCGCAGACGTGCACTGTTTGCAGGCGCTGCGTTGGCCATCGCGCTGACGATCGGTCTTCTGATTTCACGATCTCGCATGGGCGAAGACGCCGCGCCTGTCACCACGCGCGACACGGAACAGTCAACCGCCGCGGAGCGAGCGCAACAGCAGGAGGTGGATGACCTCGTGCGTGTGGCCGACGCACAGCGTGAGCGCGGCCAGCTGACAGACGCGATAGCCACACTCGATCGCGCCGTCACATTGAAGGCCGATACATCGCGCGCGAAGTCCCTTCAGGAGGATGTCGCGATGCAGTGGATTCGTGAACTCTGGGTCGAAAGCGGTCAACGCTTCGCCGACGCGATGCAGCCGGCACTGACGGTGCTGGATCGGTCAGCGCCGTTTGCGTCGGGCGAGCGCCAGGCGGATCTGCTCGCGCACCTCGGATGGGCCACGTACCTGCGGTGGCGCGACGGCCAGCGAGCTCTCGACCCCGCGGCCACGTATCGCAAGGCGCTCGCAGTCGATGCCGGAAATCCGTACGCGAACGCGATGCTCGGGCACTGGGTCTTGTCTTATGCGCAGCAACCGGGCGGCCTGGAACAGGCTCGTGGTCTTTTTCGTACGGCGATTGATTCAGGGCGTGCAACGGCCGTCGTGCGTGGGCTGCAGCTTTCAGCTCTTCGTAACGCCACCACTGTCGAGAACCGCCTGGAAACCATTCGAGTCATCGATGAGATGCGGCGGCGGAACGAGGCCCTGCGACCGCGTGACGTGAGCGATGCGTGGAGCATCTACTTCTTCGCGCTCGGCGACAGCGACGACCTGACATCGAAAGCACTTCTGGCAGTGCTGCCACCCACGGAGCATCTGTTGACCCTGCACTGGGCGTTCGACGAGTACGTGCAGGGGGACTCCCGCGCCCTTCAACTGCGCTACTACACGGCGCGGGTCGAGGCCGAGGCTGGACGGACTGCCGTCGCGCGAGACGCCCTTCGAGCCTTGAAGACTGAGCTCACCAACAGCCCGGGACGGCTCCGAGATGCGGTTGACCGGGCACTCGCCGCATTGCCACCTCGCGCGCGTTAGCCCCCGCGAACCGATTCGATCGACCCGTGCTCGACGCGCGGGGGCCCTTATGGCGCAGATACGCGTTATTTGCGCCGGCGTCACACGCCCGAGTTCCCGGCGCAACACCCCCTGAGTACAACCGTCTCTGTCGGACTCGTTGCGGGTTCGCATGTCCCGGCGATGGCCATCCGCCGGTCGCCATCTGCCGGATACGCAGTCGCTTTACCTACTCGGCCAGGACTTGGAGAAATCAACCATATGAGAATGTCACTCGATCGCGCGAGGCTTGTCACCGTTGGTGGCGTGCTGCTCGCGGGCGCTGTGCTCGTCGCCGACGGCACACGTTTTTCGGATTTCACACCCCTAAGCAGCTCAGCCGGACCAACCGCCGACGAGAGCATGCCCATCACCTTCGGCAATCCGGACTTTCGCCAGCGGTCTATTGCGGATCGCCATACGCAGCTCGTCGCGCTCAAGCCCAACGGCCTCACCGTCGTGACCAACGCCGCGGGGTGGGACATGAACACCCTCAACGAGACCGGTCGCCGGGCCGGCCGATATCTGTTCACCGTGTTCGAGGAAGAGGTTCCTGGCGTGCAGCGCCACGATCTGCGGACCGGCGAGACTGACACAATCTGGGTGAGCTACGCGCTCCCCGTCGCCGGCGCCCCTCAGGCGGCGGACGGCTTCGATCCTGCGTTCTGGACGCCGTGGGGAACGTTGATCACGGCGGAAGAGAGCTGGGAGACGGTGGCAGGTGGCTCCACGAGCCGCTACGGCCGCGTGTTCGAATTCAAGAACCCGACGACTGCACCGGGTATCTACGATCCGGTCACGGCAGCGAGCAACGTGGGCGCGAACTTCACGCACAAGAATGTGATCCCGCGTTCGTCTCACGAAGGCATTCAGTTCGACAAGGCCGGCAACATGTATTTCATCGACGAGTTGAACGGCGGGAACATCTATAAGTACACGCCGAAGGCCCGCTTCGGCCGCGTGTTGGACCGAGAGGCGGACTACTTCGCTGCCGGCCGGACCTTCGTGCTGCGCGTCGGGGACGGCAACACGCCGAACGCCGTCGGGCCGTACACCTGGGTTCCATTCACGGACGCCAACGGCGCTGGCCTGCCTGGCGCGTTGACCATCACGGACGTAGCCGGGGTCACGTCGGTCGATGCCCGAAATACCACGAACCTGGCGGCGTTCAAGGGCACCGACTACCAGCGCCCTGAGGATGCCCAGATCCAGACCATCAAGGGTCGCCAGTATCTGTACTTCACGACGACCACGACCAACGAAGTCTACCGGATGGATTTGGCGAACCAGACGATCTCGCTCTTCGTGAGCCGGAACACGACCGATCTTGCCACTGGCCTTCCGGTGGGTTCGCAGCTGACCAGCCCAGACAATCTCGCGATCGACCATGCCGGGAACATCTACGTCGTCGAGGACCGGAACGGCGGCGTCGATGACGACATCTGGTTCGCCAGGGATCTGAACAAGGACGGCGACCTTCTGGACGCGGGTGAGGGAATCGGGCGGTGGGCCACCAACGGGACGCCTGGCTCTGAGTTCTCGGGCCTGTACTTCGACCCATTCAACAAGCGCCGCGCCTGGGTCAACATCCAGCATCCCGGCAGCGGGAACGACCGGACGATCGAGATCACGATTCCCGACGACGATCATGACGGCGATCATGACGACGATCGTCGCGACGACCGATAGGACCCACCAGGCAAGGCACACCCGCACCACTTGGGTGGGCGGGTGTGCCTACGCCGTGAACGCCGAGGTGAACGGCGATTCCTTGTGGGGCAGGTCTGACAGCTGGATGCGCAGGTTTCCGGGATTCGTCGCGAAGAGATAGGCCGTCTTGAGCGTGATGACGTCGGCGCGCACGAGCTTTTCGAGCTCGCCGTCGAAGTGCTGCATCCCGTCGAGCTCGCCATCCTTCATCGCGTCGAGAAGCGTCTTTCCCTCCTGCCCGCCGGCCTCCATGTATTCGCGTGTCCGCAGGGTGGCCTTCAACGCCTCGAGCACCGCAATGCGTCCTCCGTCCTTCCTGGGCGCCAGTCGTTGCGACAGGATGTAGCGGAACGAGGCGGCGAGTCTCGCCCGGACGCTCTGCTGGTCGCCCTGTTCGAATGCGCCGATGATTCGCTCGACCGTTCTTGAGGCGTCAATCGTGTGCAATGTCGAGAAGACAAGGTGGCCGGTCTCGGCCGCGGTCAGCGCGATCTCGATCGTCTCGCGATCGCGCATCTCGCCCACCATAATCACTTTCGGCGCCTGACGAAGCGCCGACCGAAGTGCGGCGGCGAAGGAGGGCGCATCGCTGTGCAGCTCACGCTGATGCACCGTGCCCTTCTTGTGCTTGTGCAGAAACTCGATCGGGTCCTCGATCGTCAGGATGTGATCGGCACGCGTCGAGTTGATGAGATCGATGATCGCTGCCAGCGTCGAGGACTTTCCCGAGCCCGTTGGACCGGTGACCAGCACGATACCGTTCTTGAGCTCGGCGATGGCTGCCAGCGCCTTCGGAAGCCCCAGCTGCTCGAACGACGGAATGCCGGGAACGATCACCCGCATGACAATCGCATACGAGTTTCGCTGGCGGAACGCGTTCACGCGGAAACGGGCGCGGTCAGGCAGTGAGTACGACAAGTCGCAGGAGCCGTTCTCTTTCAGCGTGCGCTTCAGATTCTCGTTCGGGCCGATGAGGTCGAACGCAATCCGTTCCGTGTCGGCGGGGCGCAGTTTCTCCCCTTCCGGCAGCGCAATTTCCACGAGCTCGCCATACAGCTCCGCCTGAGGCGGGCGCCCTGGGGACAAGACAATGTCGCTGATGCCCTTGGCAGAGTCGAGGAGCGCAGCGATCAGTTCCGGGGTCGGGGGAAAAGGCATCTCTCGTGATTTCGGCTGAGTCAGACGGTTTCGCTAGGGCGAGTCGCGCTGGTTTACGCGCTCTCGCTGGGGACTGCGACCACCGCGTGGATCGCCGTGTCTCCGGTCTTGACCCTGGGCTGGATGCGGCCTCGAAGCGACTTGTCGAGGTAGAGCGCCTCGTCGGCGCGATGCACGAGCGCCGGCGCATCGAGTTCCCCGGGATTGGAATCGGTGACGCCAACGCTGATCTTGCAGGACAGGCGGCCACCCGGAACCTCAACCTGCACGCTTTCGCATGCGCGTCGCAGGTGTTCCGCAACCGAGCGCGCGGCCTCGAGTGGCGTATCGAGAAGCACGACCAGGAACTCGTCGCCTCCATAGCGGCACTTGATATCCGTGGTACGGAGCGACCGGCGAAGCGTACCGCCGACCGCCTCCAGCACTCGGTCACCGGCGAGGTGCCCGTGTTTGTCGTTGATAGTCTTGAAGTCGTCCACATCCAGCATCAGCACCGCCAGCCGTGACTGTGTCCGCTTCGAACGACGCATCTGCAGCTCCAGCGCCTCGAATCCGTACGCCCGGTTGAAGCAGCCGGTGAGGGCATCTGACTCGTTGAGCGTTCGCATCTTCGTGAGCAGCTGGATGTTCTTGATCGAGATCGCAAGCACCGTGGCCACGGCGTCTGCCCGGCTTCGCTCCGACGCGCTCATCGGCTGGGTCTTGTCAACGCCGAGCACGCCGAGCATCTGCCCCCGTGTGCGGAGCGGAACCAGGTACCAGTCACTCGGCAGCGGCTCGTCCATCTCGTACGGGTCGGCGAACGAGCGGGCCAGATTCATGAGCGTCCACGCATCGGACTTGTCGTGCGGCTCCAGAAGCCAGCACCAGCCCTCGGACGTCGAGGTGGCCACCCAGCAGCGGCGGCTCTTGAGAAACGGCTGGAGGAGCCGCGTCAGCTCGCCCGTGAGGACATTGGCATCCGGGGAGTTCCCGAATGCCTGAAGCGTCGCAACAAGCTGCTTGAGCTCGGCGCTGTCCCGTTCGATTTCCTCGGACTCCCACGCCTCCTTCCGCGCGACAATGCTCGCTTCGTAACGCTGCCGGCAGAAGTGTGCCGTATAGGCAACGACAAGAAGGATGAATCCGGGAATCAGATCGACGTGATAAGTGCTGGAAAACTCTTCCGCGACGCTCAGGAACGGCCGGAGGGGCTGGACGACGACGACCAGGACGCCGGCGAGAAGTACAAGCCCAAGCAGGACGTCACGATTGCGGAGGAATCGCACGGGTCAGTCGCTAACAAATCTCGTGCCCTGCGAAACGGTGCACCAGAGTCTCGATTTGCCTATAGATCGCAGGCATTGAGACTCCGGCCCCGATGACGAATTTGTAAGCGGTGTTACGAATCGAGACGCCGGGCGGAACGCACGTGATAGTCCGTTGACGCAGGCTCTACTCTGATTTTCCGCCGACGACTTCCGCGGTGCCCTTCTCGGAATGTTCGTTGATGACAGCCTTGGAGTCCCCGCGCCTGGTCGCGTCTGGCGCCGACAGCTCTCCACGCTCCTGCGCTCGCGCGTTCTTCAGCACCGTGAACGCATCCTGGTTGTTCTCGTTGCAGGCGTACTCGAGCATCGGACCAACAATGCGCTGCATCGGCAGCTCATAGGTCCACGGGCTGACCCATGTGGTGGGATCCGTGACGGTCGATGTGTGAAGAATCGTGTTCTCGGAGACGCGCGTGAAGCGCTCGACGAGCGTGAACGTCCCCGGGGACCCAAAGAACTCCCGATTCGAATTGAAGTTGGTCGTCTCGACGACTAGCGTGTCGCCTTCCCAACGCCCGCGAGCATTTCCAACGTAGCTGGGCATTTTCGCCGGACCGTGCGGACGGCCGTCGAGCGGAATGATTCGACGCTCTGAGCTCCACTCGTATGTCATGACGATGAAGTAGCGCGACTGCACGATGTGGTAGTTGCTGCCGTACGGCGCAGGAATCGAGGGGACCGCGCGGTCATGGAAAATGCACCACGCCGTGCCGCGATCGTCGCGCCAGGTAAGCGGGAGTGGACCACGCGCCTTGTCGGAGGCCAGCGCCGCCGCCACACGCTTCTGCGCGTCTGGCGTGAACGCCGGAATCCTGCCGTTGGCAGGAGATGTGACGATCGACGTCCGGAGATTGGGCTTCGCCCCGGTCTGAACGGGAGTCGCCGCCCAGTCGGCCTGGAAGTAGTGCACGAGCTGGTCTGTCTCGAGCGAAATCTTTGCAGCCTTCGCAAAAACCTCAACCGCTTCCCGTTCGGTGTAGAACGCCTTCTCGCCCAGCTCCTGCGGCCGTTCGAACGGGGTGTACGTCAGGTTGGTCCAGTACCCCTGGAGGTCCGGCTTGCCATCCGGAGTCCGTGGAACCTTGTACGCTCCGCTCGCGCTCGCCGGCTTCGGCTGCGCCTGGGCGAAGGCGTTAGAAGAAAAGGGACCTAGTACCGACATGCACGCGACCGCAATCGCCAGCGGGACGCACGACCGTGTTCGTCTGTCGTTCCTCATGTTCGTCACCTCGCGACGGGCTCTTTGGCGTAAGGGTTGAAGATCAGGTCGCCTGCGAACTCCTCGCATTTGTACTCTCCGAGCTCCATGTTCGGCTCGATGCGTCGATAGAGCGGCATGCTGATCGTCCAGGGACGCGTGTAGACGTTGGGATCCTCGATGGTTGCTTCGTAGAGCAGGTGATCCGGCCCTGTCCGCCGAATGCGTTCCACCACGTGCAGGCCGTCGGTGTGATAGTTCCCGGCGCGGTCCAGAAACCTCACCTTAATGGCACCCGCCTCGTCCATACCCCGGATCGTGCTCCCCATGAATCCCGTCGAATCGATGACCAGGGTCTCGCCCTCCCACCGGCCATTGGACCACCCCATCCAGGTGTCGGCCGGGGCCAGCTCCTTGCCATTGATATAGACGGTGCGCTGCGCGGTCGCAAACTCCGACAGCATGAGGACGTCGCTGGTGGACTGCACGATCTGCACGGGGTACGGCATATACATCATGCGCGGCACCCCTGGCAGATAGCATTTGATCTCCGCGTCCTCCTTGAGGGCGTTGGCCGCGTAGACCTTCTTCTTTGCCAGAGCTTCAGGGCGGTAGGGGATCGGGCCGCCTTGCACGACGCCACGGCCCGGCGGGACCGCATACGCGCCGCCGAGCTCAAAGACCGGGCCCGGTGCGGCCGCGTGGTCTTCAAGATCCCAGTGGGCGGTATTGACCGCCTGCCAGAACCCGTTCAGATCGGGGCGGCCGTCAGCTGTTCTAGGAGCCCTGTACTGCCCCTGACCGGAAGCAACCGGGGGTGTCAGCAGTAAGGCGGCTCCCAGCAGAACGAGAGCCCGGATGGGCATTGGATATCTGGGTGGAATCAACATGTTTGGTGGTTTGAATTCTGGCCACTCCCCGCTATCATCATGCGTTCCACCAAAAGCGTGGGCTGACCGCGAACGCGTGGATTCCGATGGTGGACGAACGTCTGCACGCGTGTCAAGCGACGGAACCAGTCCCATCTCTGCTATCAGACCCCTGTCAGATGGATGACGGGAACAGGAGGAAAGAACTGTGATGCAGCGCCTTCTCCGAGTATTCGGGGCGATTCTGCTCGGCTCAATGATCACTGCACCGTCGGCGTTCGCGCAGCTTTCAACGGCGCAGCTCGACGGACGGGTAACGGACACCAGTGATGCGGTGCTGCCTGGCGCCACGGTCACGGTGACCCAGACGGAAACCGGAACGACCCGCACCGTCGTGACCGACGGCGACGGCGCCTATCTGCTCTCCAACCTCCCACCCGGTCCCTATCAGCTGGAAGTCTCGCTGTCTGGATTCCGCACCCGCGTGCAGACCGGCATCGTGCTCCAGGTGGCCGCGACGCCCACCATCAACGTGTCGCTGGAACTCGGTGGCCTGGAAGAGTCGGTCACGGTCGAGGCCGCGGCCCCCATCGTTGACGTGCGTAGCGCCGGCGTCAGCGAAGTCGTCGAGAGCGAGCGCATCGTCGAGCTCCCGCTGCAGGGTCGCGACGTCACACAGCTGCTGGTGCTCGTGGGCGCCGCAGTCAATACAGGAACCCCGAACAGCCGGAGCTTCCGCGGCGGTGCCAACGTGGCCGTCGCCGGCGGCCTGCCATTCGGTGTGGCGTACGTGCTGGACGGCGCCATGCACAACGATCCACAGAACAACGCCAACCTGCCCCTGCCTTTCCCTGACGCGCTGCAGGAGTTCCGTGTGGCCACGACGGGCCTGAACGCCCAGTACGGCATGCACTCGGGCGCCGCGGTGAACGGGATCACCAAGTCCGGAAGCAACCGCTTCACAGGGACGTTGTTCGAGTTCCTCCGCGACAACCGCTTCAACGCCACGAACCCTTTCGCGCGCGTCGGGCCTGACGGCAAGCGTCTGGACGACGGCCTCAAGCGCAACCAGTGGGGCGGCACGGCCGGCGGCCCGATCATGCGCGACAAACTGTTCTTCTTCGGCGCCTACCAGGGCACCAACGTCCGGCAGACACCGTCGTCGAACATTGCCTACGTGCCGACCGAAGCCATGCTGCGCGGCGACTTCACGGCGTACGCCTCCGCGGCCTGCAACGGCGGCACCCCGGTGACCCTGCGCGCGCCGTTCATCAACAACACGATCAGCCCGACGCTCTTCAGCCCGGCCGCGGTCAAGCTGGTGTCGTATCTCCCGAAAGCGGAGACCCCGTGCGGTGAAGTCACATACGCACAGCCGGCAGACAGCGATTCAGGGCAAAGCGTCGGACGCATCGACTTCCAGCAGTCGTCGGATCACTCGGTCTTCGGCCGCTACATGGCGACCTTCGACAAGGTGCCGGCTGCCTACGCCACCACCAACAACATCCTGACGGTGGCCGGCGGCGCTGGTATCGACAATCTTGCGCAGTCGCTGACAGTCGGCGACACGCTGGTGTTCGGGTCGAACATGGTGAACGCCCTTCGTGTGGCGTTCAACAGGACGTCGATCAACCGTTTCACGCCGCCGTTCTTCGATCCGACCACGCTTGGCGTGAAGAACTTCCACAGCTACTTCCCCGGTGAGATGGTGCTCACGGTGACGGGCGGCTTCAACATCTCGGCCGGCACCGCGACCACGGGAATCTTCTGGACCAACGCCTATCAGGTGGCTGACGACGTGACGCTCGTGCGCGGTCAGCACCAGATCGGCCTGGGCGCCAGCTACGCATACTGGAAGTCGAACCAGACCTCCCACGCGCGCTCGTCCGGTAACTGGACGGTCAACGGCCAGACGACGGGCCGCGGACTGGCGGACCTGATGATCGGCGCCGTGAGCGGTATGGAACACGGCAACCCGAACCTGCTCGTCATGGACATGACCTACCTGGGTCTGTACGTGCAGGACTCGTGGAGAGCCCGTGAGCGCGTCACGCTCAACTACGGTCTGCGGTGGGAACCGTTCCTCGGACAGCAGATGCTCTTTGGCGGCGCGTCGATCTTCGACCACGACAAATTCAACAACGGTGTGCGCAGCAGCGTGTTCCTGAATGCGCCTCCCGGATTCCTGTATCCCGGTGACGAGGGCTTCCCCGACGGCCAGAGCGGCTACAACAAGCGGTGGCTGACTTTCTCCCCGCGAGTTGGCGTCGCATGGGATGTCACCGGCGACGGCAGGCTCGCGTTGCGTGCGTCCTACAGCCTCGCGCCTGACTTCCCGAGCGGCGACTACATGAACATCAACGCGTCGGCTCCGCCATGGGGCAACCGTTCGCTCCTGACGACGACCATCTTCGACGATCCGTACTCAGTGGTCGGCGGCAGCCCGCACCCGGTGGCAACCTCGTCGAACACGATCTTCCCGAACTTCGGTTCGTTTGGTGCGATGGATCCCAACATCCAGCCGCCCCGCGTCCAGTCGTGGAACGTCACGTTCGAGAAGCAGTTCTTCGAGAACTGGTCCGCGACGGCCAACTATCTTGGCCGGTACTCGGATCACCTGTGGGCGCAGACGGCGATCAACCCGGGTGTGTTCCTGGGCCTCAACCCCTGCGTCATCAATGGCGTGTCGTACGCAGTCTGCAGCACGAACGCCAACCTCAACCAGCGTCGCGCGCTCGTGCTCGAGAATCCGCGCAATGCCGGCGGCATCGGCTTCCTCGATCTGCACGACGACGTGGGCTACCAGACCTATCACGGCCTCCGGTTGACAGCGACGCGCAGGTCAGCAACCGGCGTCAGCGCAACCGCCAATTACACCCTCTCGAAGTGCGAGGGAACGGCGACGCCTGGCAGCTTCCCGCAGATCTCGGCGGGTTACACCAACCCGGCGGACCCCGACATGGACAAGGGCCACTGCGATCAGGACCGCACGCACCTGTTCAACGCAACGGTCGGCTATCAGACACCTGAGTTCAGCAACACGGCCCTTCGCATTGCCGCGTCGAACTGGCGCCTGTCCGGCATCCTGTCGGCGCGCTCGGGCGCGTGGCTGAATGTGGTCACCGGGCTCGACAACGCGCTCAACGGCCTTACCCTGCAGCGTCCGAACAAGCTGTCGGACGACGTCTACGGGCCGAAAACCCTGACCAACTACCTGGACCGGGCCGCATTCGGGCAACCGACTCCGGGAGGGTTTGGCGACCTGATCTACCGTGGAGTTGAAGGCCCGGGCTACTGGGACATCAACCTGGCAATCACACGGTTGATCAACTTCACGTCCACTCAGAATCTCGAGCTTCGAATCGAGTCGTTCAACCTGCTGAACAACTTCAACTGGGGTGATCCCGTGCTGAACATGAATCAGGCACAGTTCGGTCGCATCCAGACGATGGCAGGAGCGCCGCGCATCATGCAGTTCGGTATCAAGTACGGCTTCTAGTTCCTAGATACGGCCGGCGCGAAGCATCGTCTTCGCGCCGGCCGCTCACCACATCCGGAACGTCGCGCCCACCGGTCAGCAGTCCGTGCCCGAGCCTTCCAGCGCCAACAGTGCCAGCCGCGTCCTGCTGGCGAGCCTCATCGGCACGACCATCGAATACTTCGACTTCTACATCTACGGCACCGCGGCGGTGCTCGTCTTTCCTGCGCTCTTCTTTCCCACGTCCGACGCATCCACCGCGACGCTCGCGTCGCTCGCCACGTTCGGTATCGCGTTCCTGGCGCGACCCATCGGCTCGGCGCTCTTCGGTCATTTCGGGGATCGCGTCGGACGAAAGACGACGCTCGTGGCGGCGCTCCTGACCACGGGCGTCTCAACCGTGGCGATCGGGATGCTGCCGACGTACGCGTCTATCGGGATTGCCGCTCCGGCACTGCTCGCGCTCTGCAGGTTCGGACAGGGCCTCGGTCTCGGTGGCGAGTGGGGTGGAGCCGTGCTTCTGGCGATTGAGAACGCACCACCGAACAAACGTGCCTGGTATGGGATGTTTCCGCAGCTTGGAGCGCCACTCGGCTTCTTCCTGTCCACAACCGTGTTTCTCGGGCTGTCGGACTGGCTCGGCAACGACCAGTTCGCCGCGTTCGGATGGCGCATCCCTTTTCTCGCGAGCGCCGTCCTGGTGCTCGTCGGACTTTACGTGCGCTTGAGGATTGCCGAGACACCGATCTTCGCCGCGTCTCTACAGCGCCGGGCACGAGTGAAGGTGCCCATCCTCGCCGTCTTGCGCGACCATCCGGGCACTGTGGCCGCTGGCACACTGATGTCGCTGGCGACCTTCGTCATCTTCTACCTGATGACGGTGTTTACGCTCTCGTGGGGCACGATGGCGCTCGGGTTCAGCCGCGATCAGTTTCTCCGCATCCAGCTCGTCGGCGTCGTCACCTTCGCGATCACCATTCCGATTTCAGCACGCGTTGCCGAGAGCGGCCGGCGCCGAATGCTCGTCATCGCCAGCATCGCGATTGCACTCTTCGGACTGGTCATGGCGCCGCTCTTTTCCGCCGGGACGGCTGGCGCCGTGCTCACGCTTGCGATAGGTCTGGGGCTGATGGGGTTGACGTACGGGCCGTTGGGGACGGTCCTGACAGAACTCTTTCCCACCGACGTGCGCTACACCGGTAGTTCGTTGACGTTCAACCTTGCCGGGATTGTGGGCGCGTCACTCGCGCCCTACATTGCGACGTCGCTCGCCAGCCGCTTCGGTCTGCCGGCAGTGGGGTACTACCTGACAGGCGCCGCACTCCTCTCGCTGCTCGGACTCGCACTGACGCGAGAGACCAGAGACGAGGACCTCACGCTCTAGGCTCTAGGCTCTGGGCTTCAGGCGCTGGGCCCTTAGTCCGGTCCGCCGCCGGAGATCAGCGTCTTCCCCGTGTCCTTCGTGCAGCCACCGCCGGGCACCGCGGTGCCACAGGAGATGAGCAGTCCGGCAATTGCGCCGAAGGGGCGTCCATCGCGCAAGGGGTGAAGCGCGACAGTGAACACCGTCCCGGTTGGAAACGTCTTCGGCGTCACGCCCTGGCGCGCGAGGGCCACGGCAGATCCGGTTTCCACGCCCCAACGTGCGGGTTTGCCGTTTTCGAGCACCGGCTTGCCACTGGCATCGACGACATCGAAGACCAGCTGGGCATGATTGGAGCCGGGGATGTATCGCACGAGCACACCCGTCATCGTCTGCGTCTTCGTCAGGTCGTACATCGCGAAGGAGTGATGTGCGAATACAGGCGAGCTGGCCAGGCCAGCAATCAGTGCAGCGATTGACATCAACCACGTTGTCGATGGGATCTGTTTCACGACGCGCTCCTTCGGAGGTCTTGCCTCCATTATTCGTGACGAGGACCTCTTACTTCTCAGGCCGCTCCCATCCCTGCTCGAAGTGCTTTTCCCAGTTCTGCGCCCACGGACGCCCGAAATAATCCACATACCCATCATCCACGAAGGTCAACTGCGTCGGCCGTCCGTCGGGACCGTTGATGATGGTGCTCTGGACCCGGCACTCCACGAACGTGTGGCGCGCGTTGGGGTCGGCCGGACCGCTGTCGAGTTCCCACGGCGTGACGGTATGCAGCGGACGAGTGAAAGCCTCGGGATCGTAGAACGTGGCCTCGACGGTGATGGTCTTGCCATCCGCGCCGGGGCGGAAGACCTCCACGATCTCCAGCGCGCTGCTGAACTCGAACATCGAATGCGACAGCGTCCATCCCTGGACGTTCGCGGTCCACGTGATCAGGGTGTTGCCGTTCCAGAATCCTACGGTCTCGCCGTACCACTGCGGCACCTGCTGGACGTGCTTCTGACCGACGTGGATCTTGCGCAGCAGGTTGTCGGCGATGCCACTCAGGAACTGCACCTGATTCGGCGTCATGAGCACTTCGATGGTCCCGCCCAGCGAGAACTGCGCCCACCAGCGCATCATGCCCTCGGGATAGCAGAACGCCGCGTTCCACTGGGGTGAGTTGCTCACGACCTCGTGGTAGTTGTGCTGCGCCATCCGCTGCTGATACTCGGGCGTGAGCAGCGAGATCATCGTGGCCGTCTGCAGGTTTCGGCCGTAGATCCACTGTTCATTCGGCGCGCCGCGGCGATAGCGGCCGTCCCAGTTGGGAAGCGTCTGCCGGGTATGCACCGTCGGGCCTCCGGCTTTTTGCGCCTCCGCCATCAGGGCCGCGTAGTGATCGCTTGCTGTCTTGTAGGCGTAGGGACTCGCGATTCTCGAGACATCGCGGTCAACCGCACAGTCGCCCCACTGGCCGACGCGGTTGGCAATCCACATGTCGGTCAACTGGCGCGGAGTGTTGCAGCGCGTGTAGCGCTTATCGGTCCAGTACTGCCGATCGAAATAGAAATTCTTCGTCGTGAACAGATCCACTGGCAGCGGCTGCACGCCGGCGGGCGGACGCGCATTCGCGGGAACGTCCCTTCGGGCCTGCTCGAGCATGGCGGCTTCCTGCTGGGCCTGCGCTATCGTCGCTCCAGGAACCCCAATCCCGGTTGCGACAATGGCGCAGAACGCAACCGCCGAGGCGAGGCGAGTCGTGACCATGAACATCTCCTTCGCTACTGACGCGGGGAATATTCTAGTTCGGGGTTCGGGATTCGGGGCTCGAAAAGGACGTCAACGCCTTCGTGGAGCTCCACGCGCGACAAGGTAACGCCGTCGTTCGGGTTCCGGGTACTTCTCGATAGCGTACCGGAGCATCGTGCGCGGCATCCGGGTATGCCGAGTGGCCAGAAACCGGCGCGCCGCGGCGGGATCCCGGTTGCCGGCTTCCCGAAGCATCCATCCGACGGCTTTGTGAATGAGGTCGTGCGGGTCGTTGAGCAGGATGTCTGCCAGCGCGAACGTCTCGTCAAGGTCCTGTCGTCTGATGAAGTACTGCGTCGCAATGATCGAGATGCGCCGATCCCACACCAGTTTCGATCGTGCCAGTCGTCGCAGCGGCGCGCGGCTTCGCTCTGACAGCCATGCGCCGACGATGTGCGGGGCGGAGGTGTCAACGAGATCCCAGCTATTGATGAAAGGGGTGCGCGAAAGATAGAGCAAGTAAATGCGTCGTCGCCCTGATTCGTCCGCCGTCCTGAATGCCTGGCCCAGCAGCAGAAGCGCCAGGAGCCTGGCCTCGTGAACCGGCGACTGCAGGAGCGCATCGATGCTCTCGAGCGACGCTCCCTTGAACCGTTTGCAGAGCACGCGAACGGCGGGCACGGTCACACCAATGAACCGATCGCCTTCTCCATACTCACCAGGCCCCGTGCGGAAGAAGCGCTGAAGACCCGGCACGCGCGCGGGGTCTGACACGGCACGAAGCGCGCGAAGCATTCCGGCGACGGAGGGAGGCTTCAATCCGGCATCCCGGGAGCCAGTAGTCTGGCCATTGCTGCGGGATTGCGGACGTCCTGCAGCGCCATGAAGTGCTCCGCGTTCTCCTTCACCGCGCGACTGCGGCTGCCGTTTTCGATGGTACTCAATCGCATCCGGCACACCGCTGCGTACAGTTGCATGTCCGCAGCGACAAATCCCTGGGAGGCATCGAAGAGTCCCTCAGCCGCATCCGCCGCGCGTCCTTCCTGAAACGCCACCGTGGCCCGGATCAGGCGAGCGAAGGGATCGGACCAGGGCATGCGCTCGCGGGAGATCTTCTCGGCTTCGTCTGTGGCAATCGCGCGCATCTGATGTGCCCGGTCGCCCAGTGCCGCAACCGCCAGCGCGCAACGCGCACGGAAATTCGCAATCTCGACACGCGTGTGCTGCACGCGCACGAAGTGGTTCTGCGCGAGCACGGCTGCATGACGTTCGAGCTGCTCCCATGCCTCGAGCGCACGACCTTCATACAGTCTCGTCTGTATAAGTGTGAGGAGATGGTGATAGTGCGGCCGCTGAAAACCCCTCTGCGACCAGAGGGCAATGGCATCGTTGGCCCGTCGCTCGGCTTCGACGGGCTGATCCGCGGCGAGCCAGATCAAACCGAGACGTGTACTCAGCTCGAGCTCGAGGTAGACGTTGCCTCGCTCTCGGGCCGACCTCAGAAGCTCCGGCAGGTGCCCTGCCGCTTCGCGCAGTTCTCCGCGGTACACCAGCGAAAACAGAAAGAAGTTCTGCGCAAGGTTCAGCTCCCACGTCACACCCGTGCATTGATCCCTCAGAATCGTGACCGCCCGGCCGCACAGGCGCGTTGTTTCTTTCCATCGGCCGGTCAGGAAGGCCGCAATCCCCGACCACACCGATGTCAGTGCCGTGACGTAATGGTGTCCGGCGCCTTCCGCGAGCGCTTCCGCGCGCCGATGCAGCTCCTCGGAACGCTGCAACCCTCCAAGCACGGTAATGATCGCGGAGAACCCACCCTCGAGCGCGAGCGCCCGGGCCACCCTGTCCCGATCGCCCAGGGCGAGCGCCCACAGGAGCTGCCTGACATTGAAATCCGCTGCACGAAGCGGATCGACCATTGCCATGCCGACGGTCACCGACCAGCACGCGTCTATTCGCCGCGCGTGGTCCTGCGCAATCCGCGAAGCGGGCCTGGGTGTGAACTCGACGCCCCGCCATTGAAGCTGAAACCGGCGAAACGCGAGCGATGCGAGCGCGGTCCGCGGTCCCCGGGCCACACGGACCCCCGCTGATCGCAACACCTGCTCAGCCACTCGAAGACCTTGATCGATCTGACCTCCGATGAGAAAGAGCTCCGCGGCCTTCCTCTGCCACTCGATCGCATCAACGCTTCTTCCCTGCCCCGCAACGGCGAGATACGCGTCCGCCGCCTCGACGGGCCGGCCTGCATTTTCCAGAGCCCGTGCGAACCCCGCGCCCCAGTGAGCGCGTTGCTCGACATCCGGTTGAAGCGCGAGGGCGTGACGATAGAAGGCCGCTGCGAGGTCGAAGGCCAGCACACCGTTTGCCTTTTCAGCGGCAGCGACGGCTTGAGAGGCGGCGAGATCGGTGCGCCCTGCACCCCGATAGTGCTCAAAGAGCGCTTCCGGGTCGTCATCCTCGTGGGCGACAAGCACGTGCGCCAGCACTTCGTGGATACGCCGAGCCGCATCCTCTGAAATTCTGGTCGCCAGCGTGTCCCGAATGCGGTCGTGATACATCTCGACGCGGTCGGCCGTTCGACTGTTCCGCACGAGATGCGCCGCTTTGAGCAGGGCCACAACCGGACGCTCGTCTCCGTGAAATCCGCAGGCCTCAAATACGCGCGCGGGCAGTATGGGACGGCCGCACACCGCCAGCGTCTCGAGAAACGACCGCGCCTGATCCGGCATCGCTTCGAGACGACGCGCCAGCATTTCGTCGAGCGTGGCTCTGTCTCCCGTGTGGGCGCCAAGGGCCGCATGCCGTGTCAGTGCCTCGACGAGAAATGGATTCCCTCCACTGTCCCGGGCGATCTCCCGTCGTCTGGCTGTGGCGGGATCACCAGGACGCAGCGCCTCGACCAGCTCAGCCACCTCGTGCTCGGACATGGGCGCAAGCGAGAGCGACACGTGCTCACCGATATCGACGCGCTCGATCAGCGAGCGTAGAAATGGCTTCGCCTCCAGCTCCTCGCTTCGGAACGACACGAGCATAAGGAGCGACGGCGGACCTGGCGGACGAAGGAGCTCGGTCAACCAGCGGACGCTGTCCGCGTCGGCCCAGTGAAAGTCATCAATGTCGATGATGAGAGGCTGCCGTGCGGCTAACAGCGCCAGCACGTCTCGAAATGCGGTGAAGGCCTTGCGCTGGACGAGATGAGGGTCTGTATCAGCCTGATCGGGTGACTCGAAGGCCACCGTACGCATCACCGGAAAGAGCCTGGCTAACGCGTGCGCATCGCGTGGCAGCACCTGCGCGAGATGGATTGCCGGCAGCATGCTCAGGTGCCGGGCAAGGCTGTCGATGATTCCGTCCAGCGCCTTGTACGGGATCGACTCGTGCTCGTGACAACGACTCCGCAATACGAGGACCGAGGGTCCCTCGAGCCGGGTTTCGATGAAGTGCTGAACCAACGCGCTCTTGCCGATGCCAGACGGTCCGTGGATGAAGACGGAGGCGCTTCGCTGGGCCCGGACATTTTTGAGCGCGGCGCTCAACACAGCGAGGGCCGTCTGCCGCCCAACGAACACTTCGCCGAGGTGCTCGGGGGGAATGGACGGTCCGCGTGGGGCTCCGCCCGACAGCCACTCAAGCGCGGAACCACCCGGCATACGGGCCGCGGGCTCACGCTGAAGCATCGCCATGCAGACGTGCGCGAGGTCGCGAGGCACGTCCGTCGCCACGTCAGCCACTGACCGCGGGTCCTTCGTCATCTTCATTTCGATGACGTCACGCACTGCACCTTCAAATGGAAGTCGCCCGCTCAGCGCGTGATAGAGCGTCGCTCCCACGGAATACCAGTCGCTGGCACTCGACACCGGCCCTGCGTTGCATTGCTCGGGGGACAGGTAGGCTGGAGTGCCAGCGCGTTCGTAGCCGGGCATCTCGAGAACGGCGCCCGATGTCAAACCAAAGTCGAGAATCACCACTCGTCCCGCACGCGTCACCAGCACATTCGAAGGCTTGATGTCACGGTGCTGCATCCCACGTCGATGCAGCTCATGAATGCCGTGCACGAGCTGGGGGAACAGGCGTCTGACCCGGTCGAACACGTCCGGTCCCGACTCGTTCTGTCTCGCGTACTCGACGAACGTGACACCGTCCACGAACTCCATCGTAAAGAAGCAGTGGCCTTCGTTGACGACGAGGTCGTATAGCGAAACCAGATTGGGATGGGCGACGTCAGCAAGTTGCCGGAATTCGCGTTTGAGCTGGTAAATGTCGTGGCCGCTCCGGTGCTTCAGGGTCTTGAGCGCGACAATCTGGCCACGAACCCGGTCATCGACTTCATAGACCACTCCCATGCCACCTGCGCCGACGCGACGCCGCACCGTGTAGCGTTCGGTCCCCGCAAAATCGTCGTCACGAGTCGTGTCGGGGAAACCGGTGCGGAGCGGCGCCAGGAGGGGTAGCGCAAGCGAGTCAACATCCTCGAGCGCTTCGATGGTGATTCGAATGCCTTCGACCAGCAGCGTCGGGTCCTCGTAGAGAGCCGCCGCGCGATCGGCTGCCGCGAGCAATGACTCGACCTCTGATCGCGTTGTGCTGTCAGATCCGCATTGCGCGGTCAGATACGCCGAACGGCCAGGCTCCGGCTGTGAGAGCGCACCCGCCACGATCTGTTTGAGCCGCGCGTATTCGTCGCGGGTCACGTTACGTCTTGGAACTCATCATCGCCGGCTCGCATCGCCTGGACGGATTGCGCGTATGCACTTCCCTGTTACGCGCGAGCGGCCGTCCGCCCGGCTCATTCGAGTGATGAAGCCGTGTGTATCGTGGTCCGGGTGAGCTCGCGAAAGAGCCATCCCTTCGCTACTGCCCACTCGCGTTTGATTGTGGCTGGCGACACTGACAGGGCGAGCGCGGTTTCCTCGATCGTCAACCCGCCGAAGAAGCGCAATTCCACGATTCGAGCCTGATCGGGATCGAGCACTTCGAGCTTCGTGAGCACGCGGTCGAGGTCGAGCACGTCCACCGCGTCAACCGACGCGGCCGGAGTCGGGATCCCCGCATCCAGCTCAACCACCGTGTTCGTACCGCCTCGCTTGTGTCGCATCTGACGCCGGGCATGATCGATGAGAACTCGACGCATGAGCTGCGCCGCGATGGCAAAAAAGTGCCCACGGTTCTGCCAGTCAACTTCGCGTTGATCGAAGAGCTTGAGGTAGGTCTCGTTGACGATCGCTGTGATCTGAAGGCGATCGTGCCGCCATTCCCGGCTCAGCTGGCGGGATGCGATGGTCCGTAGTTCCGTGTGAACCAGGGGTACGAGGCTGTCGAACGCGTCACGACTGCCCCCCTGCCACTCGTGCAGGAGCTGAGTGATATGTGCCGGATCGAGAGGCTCCTGCATTGGCGTAACTGCTTGTGGCCACGCCAGTTGAGCACAGCGCCAGACTCAGCGTCAAACCCCTGGATGTGATAACGTCCCGGCCCACACCACGCCCATCCCCTGAGCCGCTTTCTTGACTGTTGGCGCGTACGGAGAGCGAGCCGTCGCTTGCGCGCCGGCGAAGGAGACACTCCGATGCGAACCTCACTGCTCCGAACGCACCAGCTCGCAACTGCGCTGCTGCTCTTAACGATGGCGGCTGGCACCACGCCGGCTGCGGCGCAATTTGGTGGCCTTGGCCGCGTCGGCGACGCGGCACGGCGAGCGAA
>JABFSA010000018.1 GCA_013140775.1 Acidobacteriota bacterium
CGTTCTTTGCGCCTCCGCTCGCCAAAGCCGCCCTGCTGTTTGGTCCGGCGGAGTATTTCTCGCTCACGATTGTCGCGTTTACGACCGTCGCGGTCCTGCTCGGCGCTTCTGTCGTCCGTGGGCTCTTCAGTTTGTTTCTCGGCCTGGCCCTCGGTCTCGTGGGCATCGACCAGCTCACCGGCGAGGCCCGGTTCTCGTTTGGTATCCCGCAGCTCCTCGACGGAATTGACGTCATCATCCTGGTGATCGGGCTCTTCGCTGTCGGCGAGACGATGTACCAGGCGTGGCGGCATGGGCGCGACAAAATCGAAGCCGTCGAGTTGAAGCGGTTCATGGGCATGAGCCGCGAGGAATGGCGGCAGTCCTGGAAGCCCTGGCTGCGAGGGACAGCGATCGGCTTTCCACTAGGCGTGCTTCCCTGCGGCGGCACTGTCATCCCAACCTTTCTGTCCTACATGGTGGAGAAGCGGCTCAGCTCCACGCCCGAGCGATTCGGCAAGGGGGCCATCGAGGGTGTGGCAGGTCCAGAAGCCGCGAACAACGCCGCTGCTGCCGGCGTGCTCGTACCGCTGCTGACTCTCGGGCTACCGTCTTCTGCCACGGCTGCCGTGCTTCTAGCGGCGTTCCAGCAATACGGCCTGCAGCCTGGGCCGCTCCTGTTTGCCTCGAGACCCGACCTTGTGTGGACGCTGATCGCGAGCCTCTACATCGGCAACGTCATGCTGCTCGTCCTCAACCTGCCGCTCGTCGGTGTGTGGGCGCGCGTGATGCTGGTGCCTCGGCCCCTGCTGTTCGGTGGAATTCTGGTGCTGGCCTCGCTTGGCGCATACAGCCTCAATCGTTCGATGCTCGACCTCGTGATTCTCTACGCCGTCGGCACGATCGGCTGCGTCATGCGTGTCTACGACATCCCGCTCGTCCCGGCGGTGCTGGGTCTAGTACTGGGACCGCTCTCGGAGCAGCAGTTCCGCCGCGCCGTCGCGATCAGTGAAGGTGACCTGTCGGTGTTCGTGACCCGACCAATATCGGCGACGCTCCTCGTGTCTGCCGCGCTCGTGATGCTCGGGCCTCTCCTATGGAAACGTCGAACGACCACGACGTCGTCGTGATCGGCGGCGGCAACGCCGGACTCTGCGCGGCGCTTTCGGCTCGTCAGGCAGGCGCCTCGGTGCTGGTGCTCGAGCGTGCGCCTCGTCATCTGCGCGGCGGCAACAGTCGCCACACGCGGAACTTCCGTTGTGCCCACGCCGCGCCGACCGAGCAACTCACGGAGTCCTATCCGGTGGAGGAGTTTCTCGGTGATCTCAATCGAGTCACCGAGAACCAGGGCGATCCCGATCTATCTCGTCTGCTGATTACTAGGTCTGCCGGGTGCCCGGAGTGGATGCGGCAGTTCGGCGTGCGGTTCCAGTCATCGCTGCGTGGCACGTTGCATCTGTCGCGCACGAATCTGTTTTTTCTCGGCGGCGGCAAGGCACTGATGAACAGCTATTACGCTGCCGCAGAGCGTGCCGGCATTCACGTCGCCTACGACGCGGACGTCACCGCCATCGACGTCGTGGACGGGTCGTGTCGTTCGATCACCGCACACATCGGTGGAACGCCGATGCAGATCCGTGCGCGGGCGATTGTGCTCGCTGCGGGTGGGTTCGAAGCCAACATCGAGTGGCTTCGTGAGGCCTGGGGTGATGCCGCCGACAACTTCGTCATCCGTGGAACGCCGTACAACACCGGCACCATCCTCAGGCTGATGCTGGACGCTGGCGCGGAGAGTGTCGGTGACTCGCGGGCCTGCCACGCCGTGGCCGTCGATGCCAGGGCGCCTCAATTCGATGGCGGGATCGTCACGCGGCTCGACTCGCTGCCCTTCGGCATCGTCGTCAACAAGCACGCGGAACGTTTTTATGACGAAGGGGAAGACGCCTGGCCGAAGCGCTACGCCATCTGGGGACGCCTGGTCGCCGCGCAGCCCGACCAGATTGCGTACTCGATTGTTGACGCGAAGGCGTCCGGTACCTTCATGCCCTCGGTGTTCCCGGTGATTGCCGCAGGATCGGTGGGTGAGCTGGCCGCGAAGCTTGGGCTCCCAGCGGATCGCCTGGAAGCAACCGTCGCGAGTTTCAATCAGGCCGTTCGGCCAGGAGTGTTCAATCACGCCGTGCTGGACGATTGCCGCACCGATGGGCTGTCACCAGCAAAGTCACACTGGGCACAGCGGATCGACACGCCGCCGTTCTGGGGCTATCCGCTTCGTCCCGGCATCACGTTTACCTACCTTGGGCTCAAAGTGAACGACTCGGGTCGCGTGTTCATGAAGGGCGGGATTCCGGCGGACAACGTGTACGCGGCCGGGGAAATCATGGCCGGCAACGTGCTGCGCAAAGGGTACGTTGCAGGAATCGGCATGACGATCGGAACAGTCTTCGGCCGCATCGCCGGAGAGAGCGCGGGACGGCATGCCGCACGGTGACGCGATCACGCTCGCGGAGTTTGCGCGCGGCGAGCATGTGATGACCGTCTGCAATGCCTGTCGGTACTGCGAGCAGTACTGCCCGGTGTTTCCAGCGATGGAGGAGCGGACCGTGTTTGGCAAGGCGGACCTGACGTATCTCGCCAACCTCTGCCACAACTGCGGCGAGTGCTTGTATGCGTGTCAGTTCGCCCCGCCACACGAGTTCGGCATCAACGTCCCGCAGACTCTCGCCCGGATTCGTCTGCACTCGTACGAAGAGCACTGCTGGCCGAGACCGTTGGGCGCCGCTTTCCGGCAACACGGTGTAGCCACCGCTCTGGGGCTGATGGGGGTGCTGTCAGTGGTGATGTTTGCGTCGGTGCGGGCATTCAACCCGTCAGGACTGCGCGCGACGTCTGGTCAGTTCTACGCTGTGGTGCCGCACGGCGCCATGGTGTCGCTGTTTGGCGGTGTCGGGCTCTTCGTTCTCGTGGCTCTCGCGATCGGGCTCCGACGCTTCAATGCCGCGATGCGTGCCGACGTCGCTTCGAGTGGTGAGCCGCATCGTCGCAGCGACAGCCCATCCGGCGCCGATGTCTGGCGTGCCTTGCGCGACGCGCTCACACTTCGCCACCTTCACTCGACCGGCCTGGACTGCACGTCGTCTGAGGAAGCCAGATACCCGTGGCGACGCTGGTTCCATCACGCGACGCTCTATGGCTTTGCATTGTGCTTTGCGTCCACGTCGGTCGCTGCGCTCTACCACGTCGTCTTCGGGTGGCATGCGCCCTACGCATACACGAGCATCCCAGTAGTGCTTGGGACGCTGGGAGGTGTTGGCCTCCTGATCGGGCCCGCAGGTCTTGCCGTCGTGAGGCGAAGTCGGGATCCGGAGCTCGGGGACGTCGCCCAGAAAGGGATGGACGAGTCCTTCATCCTGCTGCTGTGGCTGACGAGTCTCACGGGTCTTGCACTGCTCGTGTTACGCGAGCATTCGACGATGAGCGCACTGCTCATCGTTCACCTCGGCGCGGTTCTCGCCCTGTTCATCACGCTGCCGTATGGCAAGTTCGTGCACGGCATCTATCGCACGGCCGCCCTCGTGAAGTACGCCGGCGAGATGCATTCCGAATCGCACGACCGCCCAAGGTCCGGCTGAAGCCGGACACTACTTTCTGAATGCCGAGCCGTGACAGGTCGTAGTGTCCGGCTTTAGCCGGACGAGGCCCAACGCCTGGAGCCCTACTGCGTCCGCGCCCCGTGCGTTGCGACAAACTTGATGAGATCCACGTTGTCTGGAAACTCTGCCGATAGCGCTCGTGCGGTCATCACCGCCTCGGCGAAATTCTTCTCACGCACCTGCATGTCCCACAGGGCAAACGTCGCTTCGACTCTCACGAAACGCTCGGCGTCCATCGCCGCCACTTCACGGACAACGCTCAGGCCGCGTTTCTTGTTGCCGCCGCCTACAAGCCATGCGGTGCCAAAGGGGAGCTTCGTATCGACGATGTAGTCGATCCAGGCTCTGGCTACGCGGGCACGGATATGGTCCGGACGACGTTTCAGGACCGCATCGAGCGACCTGCGTGCCTCCCAGTACTCTTTCCAGCCGGTCTTCCGACCGATCGTGGCCAGTTGCAGCCAGACGTAGTTCAGGTCGATCTTTCCAAGAAAGAACTGGGCCTCGTCATCGACCGGGTCCTTGACCAGCCTCGCCCTGGCCTCAGCCTGTCCGATCGCAAACTCCTCGAGAAAAACGGGCATCAGATCCTGGCAGACCGTGCAGGCCTTCCACGCCTTGTCTCGATCCTTCGGTTCTCCGAGGGCGCGGCGGATCTGAAAGTGCAGCGCCGACGCGCGCAGCTCTGAAGCCGCGAGACTCCCTGGATCGAGAGTGCGAATTTCCAGGGCGCGCGCAGCCGAGGCTTCATAGCGCCCGCTGTAGAACAGTTGATGCGCCTCGTCGAGGGGTGTGAGCACCGGAGGCGTATCGCCGCGCGACTGGTCTGGTGTGTCCTGGGCAAAAGTCGGCGCGACGACGATCCATCCCATCAGGACGGCGACTGCGACGACGCGTGGGCGTGTGGTCACGATAGTCTCCAGTTCAGCGCACGGATGCATCGACGCTGATGGCGGCGCCATCGGCGAGGCCTACCTGACCGCGGGTAATGACGAACTCTCCCGCGCGGAGGTTAGACGTCACTTCAACGTGTTCGCCATCGCGCAGGCCCGTGGTGACAACCCGTCGTTCGGCCGTGCCGTCTGCGGCCACGAACACGACCGTCTCTGTCCCTTGAGACACCAACACCTCGTTGCGGACGAGAACGACGTCCACACGCTCCTCACCGTCGATCTCGACGTCCACGCGCGTATCAACCGTGAGTGTGGTGGGTTCGACGAAGGCGAGATGCACCAGTAAGTCTCCACCGCCGCTTCCCGGCGCTGGTCGGGAAGTGACTGTCAGACGCACAGGATCGGTGCCTGGGGTGGAGGTGATGCGAGCCGCCGCGCCGGGAAGGACACGTGGCGCGTCCGCGGCGCCAATGGGCGCCGTGATCTCGAGACGCTCCGGATCGATGAGGCGAAGGATGGGGTCGGTCACGATGCCCGGGGTCATGTCCCCCGGCTTATGCAGGACCTGGGCCACGAGGCCCGCAAACGGCGCTCGGATGGTGGCACGAGCGAGTGAGGCCTCTGCCCGTTGCCGTGCGGTCTCGGCTCGTGCGACCTCCGCCTGAGCGCTCGTGACCTCGTTGTCGGCGTTTTCCATTTCACGCCTGGAAATGATCCCGCGTTCGGCGAGATCGCGCGATCGTGACTGCGTCACGCGGGCGTTCTCGAGAAACGCCTGCGCGCGAGAAATATCGGCGCGCTGGCGCGACAGTTCTGCGTCCACAGAGGGCATCGCGAAACGTACGAGCACATCGCCGCTGGCAACGCGGTCGCCTTGAGGATGAGGAACCTCCAGGATCTGCGCCGGCTCTGGCGCCGAAGCAATGAACTCCGACCCAGCGGCTGGCGTGATGATGCCGCTGACACGAATCACGGTACGCAGACGTCCCCGTTGCACGGCTTCCGCGGCCACGGGAGTCACGAGGCTCTCTGATTCAGCAGCCTCCTCACGCGGTTCCTCACGACGGCACCCACCGATCACGAGTACAGCGCAGATCGCTACGTGGAGAGACATACGCGAAATCGTCACCAGATCACAGTGTATAGGGTGGAGATTGGGTTTCCGATATAGTTCCGGGTCCATGACCAGGCCCGGGGATCACTCGCTCGAATCCATCGCTGCGGCGCGGTGGCGCATGGCGATCACCCTCACGATCGCGATGATGGTGGTCTACTTCGGTTTCATTCTGCTGGTGGCGTTCAACAAACCATTGCTCGGTCAGCAGGTTAGCAACGGTCTCAGCCTCGGCATGCTGCTCGGGGCCCTCGTGATTGTCTCGGCGTGGGTGCTCATGTGGATCTATGTCCGGTGGGCGAACGCCCACTACGACGTCGCGATTCGGGGGATGCGCCGGTGAACTCGGCGCTCGGAGAACCCAACGCGATCACGATTAGCTGGTTCCTGATCTTCATTGCCCTCTCGTTGTGGATCACGGTCAAGGCATCCCGAAGGACTCGTAGCGCCGACCAGTTCTACGCCGCCGGCCGGAGCATCACGGCATTACAGAACGGCCTCGCGCTTGCCGGCGACTACATGAGTGCGGCCAGCTTTCTGGGCATCGCTGGTCTCGTGGCGTTGTCCGGCTTCGACGGTCTGATCTACTCGGTCGGATTTCTGGTGGGCTGGCCGATTGTGATGTTCCTCATCGCCGAGCCACTTCGGAACCTGGGCCGCTACACCTTCACGGACGTCGTGGCGTTCAGACTCCGACAAACGCCCATCCGTATAGCGGCGTCAATCGGCTCGCTCGCCGTGCTGTCCTTTTATCTCATCGCGCAGATGGTGGGCGCGGGCAACCTGATCCGTCTGCTCTTTGGCATACCCTACGAATTCGCCGTGGTCGTCGTCGGCGCGGTGATGCTGGCCTATGTGCTGTTTGGCGGCATGATCGCCACGACATGGGTGCAGATCGTGAAGGCCGTGCTGCTCCTGTCCGGTGCATCGATTCTCGCCGTCCTGGTCTTGCTACGCTTCTCACTCAATCCACTGGCGCTTTTTGCCGAAGCCGCGGCGCTCAACGGGGCAAGCGTGCTGGCGCCGGGCCGGCTCGTGAGCGATCCGATCGACGCTGTATCGCTCGGCCTCGCGCTGATGCTGGGAACCGCCGGGCTGCCGCACATCCTGATGCGGTTTTACACGGTGCCCGATGCGCGCACGGCGAGGACATCCGTCGCGTACGCGACGGCATTCATCGGCTTCTTCTATCTGCTGACGTTCATTCTTGGATTCGGCGCCATGGTTATCATCCGCCGCGACGCCATCACGCAGTTCGACGCGGGTGGCAATATGGCGGCTCCGCTGCTGGCTGAGGCTGTGGGAGGGACGCCACTTCTCGGATTCATCGCCGCAGTCGCGTTCGCGACCATTCTTGCGGTGGTCGCGGGTCTGACCCTGTCCGGTGCTGCCACGCTCTCTCACGACCTCTGGAACAACGTCGTCAGAGGCGGCCACGCGGACGAGCGTGAGCAACTCGTTGTGGCCCGGACGGCGACCATTGTCCTGGCCGTGTTGTCGATTCTCCTGGGAATCATGTTCAAGGGACAGAACGTCGCCTACATGGTGGGGCTGGCCTTCGCGATTGCGGCCAGCGCGAACTTCCCCGCGCTCGTGTTGTCGATCTTCTGGTCGCGACTGACGACCGCAGGGGCTCAGGCGAGCATGCTCGTGGGGACGCTGGCGACCGTTGGGCTCATCGCGTTGTCGCCAACGATCCAGATCGACATCCTGAAGCACTCGAGCGCCTGGTTCCCGCTTCGGAATCCAGGCATTGTCACGATACCGCTGTCGTTCGCTGTGGCGATTGTCGTGTCGCTGCTGCGGCCCGTCCCTCTCGAGGTGCAGCAGTTTCACGCCGCGGAGAGGCGTCTCCACCTTGGGGTAGAAGCGGAGTAGTCGCTACTTCTGCTGTCGCTGCCGTGCGCGCTCCCGGCGCTGCTCTTCGACCGTGCTCGATCTATCCTCGTTCGGGTCCAATAGTTCCGTGCCGTTGGCCAGGACGATCTTCTTGAAGGCTACCCTCGCCGACCCGGTATGCGTCGGGTTCCCACTGACGGTCAGCCGATCGCCCACCGCAACCGTCTTCTCCGTCCATCCGAGTCTGGTCAGGCTCAACAGGCCGGGCATCTCGACCGTCCAGACGACACGTTTTCCGGCCTTCTCCACCACGTCGATCGTCATCATCGCGTGCGGATTGACCAGTTTGAAATCGGTGAGGGTGCCCGTGATGGTCACCGTCTTCGAGCCGTCGTAGACAGGCGAGAAGGCGTGATGCGCGTGGAGACTGCCGTGTTGCAGCAGGAGTACGAGCAGGGCGACGCGGGCTGCGCGGCGAGGAATCATGGCGTGGCTCCCTGCTTCTTGAATTCAGCCGGCGGTTGGCAATCGGTGTAGGGGAAGATCTGCTCGTCGGGCGCCCAGCCCCAGGCCTTCTTGAACTGCAGAGGCTGCTGCATGCTCACAGGATCTGTCAAGGTTGCGGTGAATTCCAGGCGGTCGGGGTCGGGTTCCCGGGTGTACCGTTCGACGATGGTCAGCTGGTCGCTGTGCCTGAACCACGCAGGGAAAATGCCCGCGAGGTTCGCGCTGATCCCTGACGTCTCTATGACGAGGATGTTGCCCTCGTATCGTCCGATGGAATATCCCATCGCACTTGCCGGCTGACTCGCCGGCCGCGTGCGGCCATCCGTATAGATGGTGCGCCGACCGTCCCACTCGGCATATCGCATCTCGATTCGGTCGTCGAACTGCCGAATCTCCAGCTGGTGCGGTGCGACGATCTGACGCGCCACCCCCCAGGGCTCACACCGCAGAAACCCAGGGTCGTCTGCAGGGTCGAGAGGAAACGACTTGGCCACGTCGGGAACCAGCGCAGGACGAATGTACGTCTCACTCTGATACCGCGAAGCTTCGCGGGACAACTCTTCGTAGGGTCGGGTATCGTTGGCCGGGTCGTCGAGCAGGGCGTTCAGACGCGTGATGCCCACGTCGGTGCACGTGATGAAGCAGAACTGGTCGATCGCCGAGGCCGGTGGATCGCTCCACATACCGGAGAAATCCGGGCGCGGCGTTGGATCAGGTTGCGGCGGCTGAGTGGCTTCCCGGCCGCATCCGACGATCAGGACACAGAGCGCCGCACTCCAGAGTCGTCTCGCCATCATTGATCCTGTTGCTGGGGCACTTTCCGCGTCGCACCCGGCACCGCCGCACGCCGCACCCTCGCACCGCTTCGTTCTATCCCTCGCGCCGTTCCACCGCAATGGTTTCGATGATGATGTCCTTGACCGGCCGGTCTCGTGGACCCGTCTTGGCGCCGCCGATCTTCTTGATCACGTCCATACCCTCGACGACTTCACCGAACACGGAGTGACGGTTGTCGAGATGCGGTGTGGGACCAAGCGTGATGAAGAACTGTCCGCCGTTGGTATTCGGCCCGCTGTTGGCCATCGACAGGATGCCGGCCTTGCTGTGCCGGAGAGAAGGGTGGAACTCATCCGCGAACTTGTAGCCTGGTCCGCCGTATCCCTGTCCAAGTGGATCGCCGCCCTGGATCATGAAACCGTCGATGATCCGGTGGAAAACGATCCCGTTGTAGTAGGGCTCGTTTGTCTTCTCGTTCGTCCGCGGGTCGGTCCATTCCTTGGTGCCCTCGGCCAGCCCGACGAAGTTGGCCACGGTATTCGGCACCTCCTTCTCGAACAGACGAACCGTGAACTCTCCCTCATTCGTGACAAACCGCGCGTAGACTTCAGCCACAGTGAATTCCTCCCAGCCGGACGTGATCCGAGCCCAGAGGATATCATCAGAGCTGATGGGTCCTGGCGCGCGAACGGCGGACGACGACGTACTTGATGCGGTTGTCACCGGGACATGTGACGACCCGTTTTCCATACTCGGCCGCCATCGTGTGGTTGTAGACGGCAGGCCTGCGCTGCTCGTCAGGACCATGCAGCCGGCGGCGTCGGAAGTGCAACTGGTAACACCGGGTCGGGTGTACGGGATGCAGCGCCGGCGTCCCGAGGGTCTCTTTCAGGCGACCGTGCCGTTCGACGGCGGTGCACCCGAATCGTTCGCCTATCGGTTTCGAATACGCGAGGGTACCGCCACACGCGACGCAGTCGATCCCTATCAGTTCAATCAGATTCTCAGCGACTTCGATCTGCATCTCTTTGCGGAGGGAACGCACTATCGCGTCTGGGAGCGCTTTGGCGCGCACCGGATGACGATCGATGGCGTGACCGGCGTGCACTTCGCCGTGTGGGCGCCCAACGCCCAGCGCGTGAGCGTGATTGGCGACTTCAACCGCTGGGACGGGCGGGTGCATCCGATGCGTCGCCTGGTGCCGTCGGGTGTCTGGGAGATCTTTGTTCCCGAGCTGCGTGACGGTGATTGCTACAAGTTCGAGGTACGAACCGCGGCCGGTCATCTGCGACAGAAGGCCGACCCGTACGCACGGCATTTCGAAGTGCCTCCGAAGACGGCATCAGCCATCTGGTCCGACACCGGCTACGAGTGGCACGACGACGAGTGGGTGCGCGATCGGCCGTCGCGCGAGGGCTGGCGCGAACGACCGATGGCGGCGTACGAGGTGCACCTCGGTTCGTGGCGGCGGGTGGTCGAGGATGGCCATCGCTTTCAGACCTACCGCGAGATGGCCGCGACGCTCGTGCCGTACGTGCGCGAGATGGGGTTCACGCACATCGAGCTGATGCCCATCATGGAGCACCCGTTCGGAGGCTCCTGGGGCTACCAGGTCATCGGCTTCTTCGCGCCAACGAGCCGCTTCGGGACACCCGATGACTTCAAGTTCTTTGTGGACGAGTGTCACCGGAATGACATCGGTGTGATTCTCGACTGGGTGCCGGGTCACTTCCCGAAAGACGAGCACGGGCTTGCCGAGTTCGACGGTACCGCGCTCTATGAACATGCCGATCCGCGAAAAGGGGAACACCAGGACTGGGGCACGCTGATCTTCAATTACAGCCGCAACGAGGTCCGCAGTTTCCTGTTCAGCAACGCGTTGTTCTGGCTGGAGGAATTCCATCTCGATGGCCTGCGCGTCGATGCGGTCGCGTCGATGCTGTATCTGGACTATTCGAGGCCGGAAGGCGCCTGGCTGCCGAATGAGTTTGGCGGCCGTGAGAATCTCGAGGCGGTCTCGTTTCTCCAGCAGCTCAACGTTCTCACGCACGGCCGTCTACCAGGCACGATCACCGTCGCGGAAGAGTCCACGTCGTGGCCGGGTGTGAGCCGGCCCGTGCACGCCGGAGGGCTCGGCTTCAGCTTCAAGTGGAACATGGGCTGGATGCACGACATGCTCGAGTACGTCGAGGAAGATCCCGTCCATCGGCGCTGGCACCACGGGCAGATCACCTTTTCGCTGCTCTACGCGTTCAGCGAAAACTTCGTGCTGCCGTTCTCACATGACGAGGTGGTGTACGGCAAACGGTCGATGCTCGCGAAGATGCCGGGGGATCCATGGCAGCAGCACGCCACGCTCCGCACGCTGTATGGCTACATGTACAGCCATCCGGGCAAGAAGCTGATGTTCATGGGCAGCGAGTTCGGCCAGTGGAACGAGTGGAATGTCGATACGAGCCTCGACTGGCACCTCCTCGCCGAGCCACTCCACGAAGCGCAGCGCCGGTGGGTGCGTGACCTGAATCACCTCTATCGCCAGGAGCCTGCGCTGCACCAGGTGGACTTCGAGCCCGCGGGATTCAGCTGGATTGACTGCCACGATGCCGACAACAGCGTGGTGTCGATGGTCCGCCGGGCGCGCGATCCAGGGGAGTTTCTCGTCATCATCGCCAACTTCACCCCGGTTCCCAGGCTCGGCTACAAGGTCGGCGTGCCGGAAGAGGGCTGGTATCGCGAACTGCTCAACAGCGACAGCGAGATCTACGGAGGCAGTAACGTTGGCAATGGTGGAGGCGCCCAGGCCAGTGCTGTCGCAGTGAAGGACTTCAAGTATTCGCTGTCACTGACACTGCCACCGCTGGGAGTGGTGGTGTTCAAGAAAGGCTCCGGGCTCTGAGCTTCAGGCTTCAGGCTTCAGGCTCTAGGAGACTCGTAGCCCGTAGCTACAGCCCTGCCAACGCTTCCGTCTCCGCGAGCGTGGGGACGCTGGCAATCGCGCCAAGACGACTGCACGAGATCCCCGCGGCTACGTTGGCGAATCGAAGGATGTCCCCAGGGGCGTCGCCTCGCAGGAGCGCCGCGATGAAGGCGCCGCGAAAGACATCGCCCGCACCGGTCGTATCGGTGATGCTCATCGAGAATGCGGGCTGTCGGTAGAGCTCATCGCCATCGAGCAGCAAGGCGCCGCGCGACCCAAGTGTGACGCACAGCATGCCGCTGTGACGCTGCCGCAGCTTTCGCAAGGCACGCTCGAAGTCCTGTTCTCCAGTCAGCGGTTCCAGCACGTGCTCCGCGAAGATGGGGATGGTCACGGCCGCGACGAGCTCGCCAGTCCGTTCATCAGCCTGCTCGATATCGCTCGTGACGGGTATCCCGGCCGCCCGCGCCATTGATGCGGCTCGAATCGCCGTATCGATATCCACGTCGTCCACATGGAGAAGCCGTGTGTCGCAGACGACATCCGGATCGAGGTCGCCGGGCGCGAGGTCAAGCCCGCGAGGGCGTTCCCACAGCACGACCCGTTCGCCCTGTCGCTCGTCGAGCAGGATGACGGCGAAGGCGTTGGCGCCGTCGCTCTCCACGCTCTGCGAAATATCGACGCCGCGATCCGCGAGCGCATCGCGCATCAGCTGCCCGGCGTCGTCATTACCCGTGGACCCGATGTAACTCGTCGAGAGCCCCATCGCGGCACAGGTGCAGAGAGTCGTGGCCGTCTGTCCGCCGCACGACGTCGTGTAGTGAGCGATCCGCAGCTTTGCCGAGGCACTGTCTGGCGACGGGAACTGCGGGAGCACGTAAACGTAATCGACGGAGTTGGCGCCGACACCGATGACATCGAACATAAGAAGTCTCTAGTCTCTGGTCTTTAGTCTTTAGTTGGTCTCTAGGCTTTAGGGGTCGATTCTGCGGTTGTCTCGAAGGCTCACTAAATCCTAAAGACAAAAGTCTAGAGACTAAAGCCTATGACTGACACTCCGCGCCTATTGCCATCTGAACAGCTTGAGTGCCAGCACAAAGCTGATGATGCCCCACGCGCCGAGCAGCGTCACATCTGGAAGCACTGCTCCGAGCCCGGCGCCTTCGAGCATCACGGCACGAAGCGCGTCGTTGAGGGCGGTGAGCGGAAGGGCCTGCACGAAGGGCTGAAGGCTCGCGGGAAAGCGATCGGTCGAGAAGAAGATCCCCGAGAACGTCCACATGGGGACCATCACCACGTTCATCACGCCCGAGACGCCCTCGATCGTGCGAGGCCTGGCTGCGGCCAGAAGCCCGATGCCGATGAAGGCGAGCGCACCCACGATGCCCACGGTGACAAGCGTGACGAACGATCCCTGCATCGGCACGCCGAGCACGTAATGGCCGAAGAGGAGCAGGATTCCTGCTTCAGGGATCAGGAGGATGGCTCTCGACGTGAGCTGCGCCATCAGAATGTGGCTGCGGCGTGCGGGTGACGCGATGAGGCGCTTGAGCAGGTTGCCATTGCGCGCTGACACGAGCGAGAACCCAACCCCCCACATCCCCGTGCCCATGAGGTTCATGCCGAGAAGGCCCGGCACCAGAAAGTCCACGTAGCGCGTTCCAGGGACCGTGAGTTCCGTTCGCTGTGCCGCGAATGCATCCGTTCGACCTGCTCCGCGCTGGAGCGCAGCGTCCACGGCGAGGCGAGCCGTGCGGCTCTCCGCATTGGCCGGGTCGTACTCGTAGGTCACGACGGCTTCGTCTGGCACGGTCAGCAGGACCTGGCCGCGCGTGAGCGCTCGTCGCGCCTCGGGCGCGGAGAGAATCCGTGGTGCAACCTCTCCTCCCGCCAAAAGCGCTGCCGCCCGTGCTTCGGCATGCGTGCCCGCGACGACCGCGACAGGAAGCGCCTCCGGGGGGCGGCCCCGGAACGCAAGCGCGAGCAGGCCGGCCATGAGGATAGGAAAGACGAAGACCCAGAACACGGCTTCCGGCTCCCGGATCAGCTCCAGAATGCGTGTCCTCGTGAGCTCGCCGAGAGGACCGTAAAAGCGGCGCTCGCTAGTCATCGCGCAGCGTCCGTCCGGTCAGCGCCATGAAGACGTCTTCAAGCGTCGCGTGGTGGGTGGTCAAGTGTGTCGGCGCCACATGGCGTTCGTCGAGCGCCGCGAGAAGCGCGGGCACCGCGACATGCACTTCGCGAACGGTCAGACGCCATCCGCTGTCGTCGTGGACGACCTTCTCCACGCTTGGCAGTGCGACAAAGACCGAATCGTCGATCCCGGATGCGCCAGGCCCTTCAACGGTGAACGCGATGATGTGCTCGGCGCCCAGCGAGGCGATCAGATCGCGAGGCGTCCCGGCGGCAATGATCTTTCCGTGATCGACGACAGCGACACGATCGCAGAGCCGTGCCGCTTCCTCCATGTAATGCGTCGTGAGGAGCACGGTCCTGCCTCGACCTTTGAGCTCTTCGACAATCTCCCATGTTTGCCGACGCGACTGCGGATCGAGGCCAGTCGTGGGCTCGTCCAGAAAGAGCAGCTCCGGATCGCCGGCCAGTGCACAGCCCAGAGAAAGCCGCTGCTTCTGGCCACCGGAGAGCGTCCGGACCTGTGCGTTGGCCTTGCTCTGCAGTCCCACCCGATCCATGACCTCGTCGATGCCGAGCCCGCGCGGATAAAGGCTGCGGAACAGCCGTACAACCTCGTGCACGCGCAGCTTCTCGGGGAACCGCGTCTCTTGAAGCTGAATGCCCAGGCGTGACCGCAGCGCAATCCCGTCACCCTCCCAGCGGTCGCCAAGGACCTGGACGTCGCCGGCATCCGGCACTCGAAGACCTTCGAAGATTTCGACGGTCGTCGTCTTGCCCGCGCCATTCGGTCCCAGCAAGCCGAAGCACTCGCCCGCGAACACCTCGAGGTCGAGACCATCGACCGCCGTGACGTCCGCATATCGCTTCACGAGACCACGGCAGAGGAGGGCGGGGGAAGATGGCATGACGGCGTTGGTGAAAGACTGTCACCATAGTGTCTCGCATCCAGGGGAAACAGATGGCGGAACGGTTCACGGCATTCAGGATCTCGGAAGCCGAAGAGACGGTCACGGCAGGGTTCGTCGAGTGCTCCCTCGACGACCTCGATCCGGGTGATGTCGTCGTCCGCGTCGCGTACTCGGACGTGAACTACAAGGATGCGCTCGCGGCGACGGGCAAGGGGCGGATTCTTCGTCGCAAGTCGTGTATCGGCGGAATCGATCTGGCGGGCACGGTCGTTACGTCAGCGAACCCGTCACTCTCACCCGGAGACGAAGTCTGCGCGGCGGGTTTCGGGCTTGGCGTCTCGCACGATGGCGGCTACTCGCAATTCGCGCGCGTGCCGGGCGAGTGGCTCACGAAGCTCCCCTCAACTCTGAGGACGTGGGAGAGCATGGCCCTCGGTACCGCGGGACTCACGGTGGCGCTGGCCATCACGCGCATGGAGGCGAACGGCCTCGAGCCTGCGAACGGCCCGGTGATTGTGAGCGGGGCCACGGGCGGCGTTGGGTCGATCGCGGTCGCGGCGCTGGCCGGGCTGGGCTATCACGTGGTCGCGCTGACCGGCAAGGCTGACCAGGCGGACTGGCTCCGGCAGTTGGGAGCGAAGGAGGTCCTCCTGCGTTCAGCGCTCGACCTGACGCCGAGTCGTCCGCTGGGCAAGACCACATGGGCGGGCGCCATCGATACCCTGGGAGGCGACGTGTTGGCATGGATGGCGAGCACGATGAAGATCCGCGGCGTGATCGCAGCCGTCGGGCTTGCGGCGAGCCCCACACTGCACACAACGGTATTGCCGTTCATCCTGCGTGGCGTGAGCCTGCTCGGCATCAGCTCCTCTGACGGTCCAACACAGGAGATGCGCGCCGCGGCGTGGCGACGTCTCGCCACCGACCTGAAACCACCGCTACTCCAGACGATGTCGCGCACCATCCCGTTCTCCGATCTCCCGCGCGTGTTTGATGACTTCATCGCCGGCGCTGTGTCCCGCCGCATCGTCGTGGACCTGAGCCGATGACCACGCGACGCGACTTTCACCGGCGCTCGCTGGAGGATCGCGAAGGCTTCTGGGCCGAGCAGGCGTTGCTCGTTGACTGGTTTCGTCCGTTCGAGAGCGTGCTCGACTATTCGAGCCCTCCCTTCGTGCGCTGGTTCGTGGGCGGTCAGACCAACCTGTGCCACAACGCCGTGGATCGGCATCTCGCGGCTCGAGGCGATCAGCCGGCGCTCGTCTGGATCTCGACCGAGGTGAACGAGACGCAGTCGTACACATACCGGGAACTGCTCACCGAGGTGCGCAGGGCCGCCGCGATGATGCGCGCGCTCGGCGTCGACACTGGTGATCGCGTGATCATCTACATGCCGAACGTGCCCGAAGCGGTGTTCGCGATCCTGGCGTGCGCGCGGATCGGGGCCGTGCACTCGGTCGTGTTCGGCGGCTTCGCGGCCGCGAGCCTCGCAGCGCGGATAGACGATGCCCGTCCTGCGCTGATGGTCACGGCGGATGCAGGCAGTCGAATGGGGAAGCTCGTGCGATACAAGCCCCTCGTCGATGAGTCGATCGCCCTCGCCCGGCACCCGCCGGACAAGGTTCTGGTTTTCAACCGGGGATTGGATCCTGAACTCCAGATGGTGGAGGGTCGGGACATCGATTGGCAGGCGCTCGCCGCTCGCACCGGTGGGCAGGACGTCGGCTGCGAATGGCTCGAATCGAACGCGCCGTCCTACATCCTCTACACCTCAGGGACAACCGGGAGTCCGAAGGGCGTGCAACGTGATGTCGGCGGTCATGCGGTGGCGCTTGCTGCCTCGATGAAGCACATCTACTGCGGCGAGGCCGGTGAAACGATGTTTGCCACGTCAGACATCGGGTGGGCCGTCGGACACTCGTACATCATCTACGGTCCGCTCATCGCCGGCATGACGAGCATCCTGTACGAGGGCGTGCCCGTTCGCCCGGACGCGGGGGTCTGGTGGCGGATCGTCCAGGACTATGGCGTGTCAGTGATGTTCTCGGCGCCGACGGCGATTCGCGTGCTGAAGAAGCACGATCCCGCCTATCTCACACAGTACGACCTGTCGTCGCTCAAGCACCTGTTTCTGGCGGGAGAACCGCTCGACGAGCCGACACATCGCTGGATCCACGAAGGGCTCGGGCGCCCGGTTATCGACCACTACTGGCAGACCGAGACGGGATGGCCAGTGCTCACGGCGATGCCGGGCGTCGAGTCGATACCGATCAAGTACGGCAGCCCGTCGTTTCCCGCCTACGGTTACGACGTCCGGCTGCTGCGGGAGTCCGACGGCAGCGAGGCCGGCGCCGGGGAAAAGGCGGTGGTGGCCATCGTGCCACCGCTGCCGCCCGGGTGCATGTCCACCGTGTGGGGCGACGACGAGCGCTACGTGCAGACGTATTTCTCGACGTTCAGTCACACGTTCGTCTACTCCACATTCGACTGGGGCACTCGTGATGCGGACGGCTATTTCTATACCCTGGGGCGGACAGACGACGTGATCAACGTCGCGGGCCATCGCCTGGGGACGCGGGAGATCGAGGAAGCGGTGAACGCGCATCCCAACATCGCCGAGTGTGCGGTCGTTGGCGTGGCGGACTCGCTCAAAGGGCAGATGCCGCTCGCCTTTGCCGTGGCTAAGGATGGGGCGCGTCTCGGGTCCGCCGATGGACGCCGTTCGTTCGAGCAGGAGGTCATGCACACCGTAGACCGGCAGCTCGGCGCGGTTGCCCGGCCCAGGGCCGTGCACTTCGTGACCCTGCTGCCCAAGACGCGGTCGGGCAAAACGTTACGGCGTGCGATTCAGGCGCTCGCCGAAGGTCGCGACCCTGGCGACCTCACCACAATCGAGGATCCGAGCGCGCTCGATCAGATCAGGGACGCACTCCTGCGCGGCTGAAGCCGCGCACTACCTACGTAGTCGTCAGATCAGCCGTACGTAGTGCGCAGCTTCAGCTGCGCTAGGTGGACGATGCCCGTGTCAAGTGAGCCTGAAGCCGGACCTGGGTCGTAGTGCGCAGCTTTAGCTGCGCCTGGTCTCGTGTTTGACGCCTGTTCGATACGCGCGTAGCATCCGCACGTGGGTAGACGCGCCTGTGGCACGCTCGTGGCCGCCGCGACGCTGACAGTGGCGTGGTCACTCACGACCACGCCCGTCGCGGGTCAGGCCGCCACGTTCGAGCGGAAGTCGGTGTGCCCCGACGATGACCCGGCGGCGTTTCATCGCTGCGCGCTCGAGGCGGGCAAGACCTTCACCCCGCCGCGCACGTCTGACGGGCGGCCGGACATGAGCGGCTACTGGCGCAGGCGAACCCAGGCCTTCGAAGACCTCGAGGCGCACCCACGAAACGCGGACGACGGCGGCGGCCCGAGCGCGGTGGTCGATCCGGCCGACGGCAAGGTACCGATGCAGCCCTGGGCCGACGTACGGCGGCGTGAGAACGCCGCGAAATACCTGCATCACAACGCCGCCTGTCTTCCGGCCGGCGCGGTGCCCACGATGTACATGGCCAACCTGTACCAGTTTCTGCAGACGCGCGACGTCTTCGCGATCGTGGGCGAAGGGCTTTCGGAACACCCATTCCGGTCGATCCCGCTCGACAGATCTGCTCCCGCGGGTTCGAAGCTTCAGTTCTACCAGGGCGACTCGCGCGGCCGGTGGGAGGGGAACACGCTGGTCATCGAGACCACCAACCAGAACGCGAAGCAGTTCCTGGATCAGCGCGGGCGCTTCTACACCAACGAGATGCGAGCGGTGGAGCGGTTGACGATGGTCGATGCGAACACCCTTCATTTCCAGGCCGTCATCGACGACCCCAACGTGTTCACACGCCCGTTCACGATCGCCTACGCGTTCCGCCGCAACACGGATCCCACGGCCGAGGTGTGGGAGGAAGCCTGCTTCGAAGCCAACGCGGAGCAGATGCAGCTGTTTCGAAACAACGGGTTTCAGGTCTACCCAGGCATCACCGGCGCCGAGGCGAGGGTGCTCCGCCAGGCCTGGGAGGCACGGGAGACGGAGCGATGACCGCACGACGCCTCACTCATTGCCTGCTGCTCGGTACGGTCGGCGTGCTGCTCGTCGCGTGGTCGGCTTCGGCGCATCATTCGATTCTGGCCGGCTTCGACATGAAGTCCACCGTCACGGTCACTGGCACCGTGACGAAGATGGAATGGCGGAATCCGCACGCCATGCTCACCATAGACGTCAAGAACCCGCAGGGCCAGGTCGAGAGCTGGTCTGTCTGGTTCGGCAGCTCCAACAGCATGTATCGCCGAGGCTGGCGGTCCGACGACCTGCCGGTGGGTGCTGTTGTGACGGTGGTGGGCTACCCGGCGCGCGATGGCTCGCACCAGACCTATGGTGGTGAGACCAAGCTGGCGGACGGACGCGTGCTGTTCGGCGGCGAGGCGCCGTCGGAAGCGCCGGCGTCGGCGTTGCCGGGGGCGCGATGAGCCGTCGAGGTACTGCCTTTCCAGGCATCCGCGCGCGTCGACGGGCGACAACGCTGGCGATAATGTGGCTGCTGTTGTGCAGCTCGTGGACGCCTCTCGCCGCGCAGGGGCAGACCACCTCCGCGTACACCGCGCCGCGAACGCCGGATGGACACCCGGATCTGCAGGGACTCTGGCAGGCGATGAACACGGCCGTCTGGAATCTCGAGGATCACGATGGCGAGTGGGGCGTGCCAGCGGGCCAGAGCGTCGTCCAGGGGGGCGCGATCCCCTATCTGCCGTCCGCGCTTGCCAGGCGTCAGCAGAACTTCCGCAGCCGCGCCACCGCGGATCCCGAGGCCCAGTGCTTCATGGTGGGCGTGCCGCGCATCACCTACCTGCCTTACCCCTTTCAGATCGTCCAGTCGCGGACGCAGGTGACGATGCTCTATGAGTATGCGCACGTCTTCCGCAACATCTATCTGAACAGCCCGCACCCGAAGGGCCCGCTGCAGTGGTGGATGGGCGACTCACGCGCGCGGTGGGAGGGCGAGACGCTCGTCGTGGACGTCGTCCACTTCGGCGATCAAACGTGGTTTGACCGCTCGGGTAACTATCACAGCCCTGCACTCCACGTGGTGGAGCGCTACACGCGCACGAGCCCGGATGTGATGCGATACGAGGCGACGATCGAGGACCCGAACGTCTTCTCGCGGCCCTGGACCATCAGCATGCCACTGTATCGACGGCAGGAGCCCAATGCCCGGCTGCTCGAATACGAGTGCGCCGCGTATCTCGAAGCGCAGCGCGATCGACTGAAGTAGTACGTGGGGTCCGGCTTTGGCGAGACTGTGATCTAGTCAGTCGTGGGGTCCGGCTTTCCTGCCCCGAGCGAAGTCGACGTACGTAGTGCGCAGCTTTAGCTGCGCCTGAAGGCTCGGCTGAAGCCGAGCACTACGTCGGTCGTGGGGGCCAGCTTCAGCCGAGCCGGGGCCTGGCATTTCGCTCATAAAGTGCGATGGCGGCGGCCGAGACGACGTTCAACGAATCGACTCGTGATGTTGTGGGGATGCGCGCCTGAAACTCGCAGGCGTCCATCGCGCCCTCGGTGAGCCCTTCGCCTTCGTTCCCCAGGACCAGCGCCACGCGCCGACCGGACGTCTCGTCCATCGTCGCGACCAGGGACGCCGTGTGTCGAGGCGTCAACGCCACGAGAGCGAACCCTTGTTCGCGGAGCGTGTTGAGCGCGGAGGGCCACCCGTTCAATCGTGCGAACGGCACCACGAGGGCAGCGCCCATCGACGTTCTGATTGCCTTGCGATACAGGGGATCGGTGGTGCTCGGATCGAGCAGGACCGCGTCAGCGCCGAACGCCGCGGCGCACCGGAAGATGCCGCCGACGTTGTCCGGATTCGCGACTCGTTCAAGCACGACGACCGTACGCGTACCAGCGATGACGTCGATCCACGCGCGCGGCCGCGGATACTCTCCGATCGCCAGGCAGCCCCGGTGGACGTTGAACCCGGCGACACCGTCCATCACGTGCTGCGGCACCACGTACACCGGTATCTCCGGCCGGAGCGAGAGGGCTTCGGCCATCGAACCGCGTGCCGTCTCTGTCAGCATCACTGATCTGGTTGCGAGAGGACTTTCCGTGAGGAGCCGGCGGACCACAAGCCGTCCTTCGGCTGCGAACACACCGCGCGTGTGCAGCAGTTCCGCGTCGGTCAGGTTCCGATAATCGTCGAGGCGCGCGTCGTCGAGCGACGCGACGGCTTCAGTGGACAAGGCGCTGGAAACGTCAGTTGAGCAGCCGCCGGAGCACCGGATGCACTACGGCAACTGATAAATCTCGTAGAGGAACGCAGTCGCCGGATTCGTGATGAGTCTCAGGCGGCAGCTCGCGCCAGACGCCTGGAACTCCGTCTCCGAATTCTGCTGCAGCGGACCGACACTCTCCGTGATACGTGCTTTTCGTTCGGCCAGCATCGGAGCGAACTGGGCAGCCGAATCGGCGTGCCTCACGATGGTGACGGCGACCATCTTCCCGGCGGGACTCTCCGCGTCGAAGTCATAGTTGACGGCCATGATGTTGGGCCCGACGTCGCTGTAGCTGCCCGACAGATCGCTCATGCGAGCGCTGGCGAGGCCACCGGCTTGCAACTCCGGCGATCCGCCGCCACGCGCCTCAATGTCGCGCTGGACGCTCGCCACCGTGGCGACGCCGAGCTGGGTCGTGGGGACTGCGCAACCCGGGTTCGCAGACCTGCCCGGCGTCGGTGCCGTGGGAACCGCCGCCGGCCCCGGCGATGGAACAGGCGCCGCAGCGGCGGCGACGGCGCCGACGCGTTCAAAACCACAGGTATCGTTCCGCATGCGATCGCGCCCGTCGAACTCGAAGGCGAGCAGGCGCAGGTAGCGTTCGCCCAGCGCAAAGACGACGCCACTATTGCCCTGGTAGTAACGCATCGAGTCCATCGTGCGCGCACCGTGCATCAGCGCATCCGAGCGAAACTCAAAAGACCGACCGTCGCCTGCGATCGCCGCGCAGGCGAGGTTGGCTGCCAGTCCCAGCAGCGCGCCGAGCGGGTTGCCTTGGGCTGTAGCGGGCACGTACCGCCAGTGCCCGAGCAGCAGATTGGCTGCTGGCGGCACTGGTGGCAGCTGTTCGACCAGTCGCCGGTTGCGTTCCATTTCTTCTTCCGCGGTCTGGTTCCCTTGCTGGCCGCCCGTTTCCTGGCGGCGCTCGCGCGCACGCGCGCCTTCACTGCAGGCAGCGGCGAATTCCTCCCCAACGCAACCGCTCCCCTGGTAGCCACGGCAAAAAGCGTTGAGTTCGGTTTCGACCAGGCTGCCCAGGGCCACCGTGACGCAAGACTCGGGATTGAAACCCTGCGCCCGCACATCGGAGTCCGTGCCCGCCAACGCGAACGCAGCGACCAGCATGAGGGTTGCGAGCGTCTTGCTACGGAATCGAAGAAGGATCGACATGAGTTTGGCCATTATCCCCATCGTACCGACAGAGGGCAATTGTCTTTGTGGCCATCAAGGTTACGATACGCGCGCGTCACTTTCACGACTCGAGGCTTCATGCTGCGCCGACTTCGTACCCCGATGCGTGCCCTGCTGTCGATGGTCATCCTGCTCCTGCTCGCGGGACAGGGCAGCAGTCGGCTGCATGCCCAGGCGACCTCGAGCTATGCCGCCGCCTATGTGTGCGCGCTCTGCGATTTCGGCGGCACGGCGACCAACGGGCGCTGGCCGAAGGAGCCCGGCCTGCTGGCCAAGGGCGCGGACGGCCTGATATACGGCACGACGCCGTCGGGCGGTGCCAACCGCGACAGCGGCACCCTGTTCCGCGTCTCACCGAAGACGGGCGCGCTCGAGATCCTGCACTCGTTCGCGCTGGACGAACGCGGGTCCAACCCGCTGGGCGGTCTGGTCGCCGCGAAAGATGGATCGTTTCGCGGCACGACCTACACCGGTGGCCTCTACCGAATCACGGACGCCGGCCGGATGCGCCTCGGCACCGGCACCGTCTTCAGCTACCGCCCCGGCGACAAAGAACCGCAGATCCTGCATACGTTCAGGAACGGCGACCTGACCGGTGTCGCGCCGAAACTCTGCCCGCCGAAGCGAGGGTGTCAGCACACGCCACAACAGCGGCTCAATGCCCTGGCGGCGTATCCGCTGTCGTCACCGGTCCTCGCGAGCAACGGCGTCTTCTACGGCGTCGCGTCGCTCACCGGCAATCTGAAGTACGGCGCGCTGTACAAGGTGGAGTCGTCCGACAGCGACTTCGGCATCACCACGCTGTGCATCAACGGGCCGGTGCCGACGGAGCCGGATCTGACGGATGCCCAGTTGCGCGAACGCTGCCTGTTCAACGTGACCAACGGCAACATTCCCATGAGCCTGTCGGCTGACCCGGCGGGCGACCTGTACGGAGTGACCCTCGGCAGCGGCCATCCCCTCAACCCGCACGGAACGGTGTTTCGCGCGTCGCTCAGCGGTGCGGTCACGACCATCTATCGTTTCGACGGCAAGACGGGCTCACGGCCGTACAGCGTCATCGTGGGGTCGGACGGCAATCTCTATGGGACGGCAATGCTGGACGGCACGCAACCGTCCGGCGCCAAAGGTAACGGTGTCGTCTTCAAGATGACAAGGGCAGGGATCCTGACGCCGCTCCATACCTTCTCGGGCGGCGCCGACGGCGGTCAACCGATCAGCGGCCTGCTGGAGTCCACGGACAGCAAAGGCCTCGTCTACTACTACGGCGCGACGCGTTACGGCGGCGAGGGGCGCGGCGTGCTCTATCGGGTGAGCCCGACGGGCGACTTCAAGGTGCTGCATCGCCATCCGAACTGGTATAGCGCCACCGGCCGCACCCCGTCCGGTACGATGATCGAGATCGACGGCGTCTTCTACGGCTCGACCTATCAGGGCGGCATGCACGATGGCGGTCTGATCTACCGCCTGAGCGGTGTCGATCTACCGGACGTTGCCAAACCGCCATTCACGCCGAGCTTCACGACCGGGAAGCTCGAAGCCTCGGCCAGCGTGCCGTGGCCGGGCCAGACACAACCCATCACCATCGATGTGTTCAGCGGCGTCGTTGCCTCACCGGGAAAGTTTCCCGAGCTCCTCAACGACGGGCTCAAGATTCGGGTGTCCAACTGTCGCAATCCTCACGTCCTGCAGTTTGTCTATCGCGAGAAGATTGGCGTGGATGGTGTGGCGTTCGGCGGCGGCATCAAGACCAACAACGGCGAGATGTACGAGTTCACGAGCGACCCGAACAATCCGAAATGGCACACCGACGGCGGTGGCGGCCGCCCCAATCCGTTCTACGACCAGGGGAACGTGTATCGGATTGTGAATCCGTTCGGGCTCACCATGTTCGACCAACCCAACTTCGCTGGAGAGATTTTCGGACCCGGCGCCCACGAGACCTGGCGGGCGACGTTCAAGTCCTACGTGATGTGCAACTGCCAGGTCGTACGGGAGATCCGCTGGGCGCGGGAGGTAGCGTGGATCGTCGATCCGCCAGCGTCACTGGCGGTGCCGCCCGACTTGAACAAAGGCAAGCAGGGACCGCCGCGCTACATGGGGTGGCGAAACTCAACTTCGGATCCAGTTACGAAGATCTCGATCGACGCGCCGTCGGATCCGGACCTCAGCTGGGCGAACGCACAAGTCGCGGCCGACGGCTACGAACCGCTGCCAATCATCACGACCCGCTGAGCCTCGTTCGTTCGTAACCCTTCACTTTTTCTTCAAGCGAATCGGCATCAGGGCATTCGCATCAACATTGCTCAACGATCCGTCATCGTTGGCAGCGAGCGCGAGATCCACTCCCTGAAAGGACACGTTCACGCCTTGCGCGCTTTGCTTATAGGTGCAGGCCCCGGTCATCGGGCCGATGGAGATGTAGCACTTGCTGGCCGCCTGAAACTCCAGCTTCACGGTACCGTCGGCGTTTTCCCAGTTGCCAGGCAGCTTTATCGCGGATTGTGCGGCGGCCGAGCCTGCTGCGGGCGCGGGTTTCGCCGCGGTCGCCGGCGCCGCGCCTGGGGTGCCGGTGCGTAGATCCTTGCACTCAACCCAGCCGATGGTCGTCGCGTCAGGTGTCTTGACCTGGCACCAGTTGCCGTTGACCTTGACCACGCTGCCCCGTTCTACGATCTGTGCATCGGTCCAGCTGACCGCCGTGCCGACCCGCATCGGCGCATTGGGCGTGCCGGCCTTTTGCACCAGGCGCAGCTTCTGTGTGTTGACCGGAATTTGTTTTCCGGTCGGTATCTGGATGACGACATAACCGCCGGCGTCCGGGCCGACAACGATTTCAGCCAACGTCGGTCCGAGGCCGCTGACGATCTCCACAAGATCGCCCACCTGGGCGGTTTGCGATCTCGCCTGAGGGGCAACAGCGAGCACCGCTATGCCCATCATCGCGGTGATGACCGAGTTTCTGAATGCGTTGTTCATGCTTCTTCTCCTCCCCTCTTATGAGGGCTGCACTCGCAGATTGTCAAGCGTCAGTTCGTCCTCTTCGCGAGGCTCCCCACCGCTTCAGTGAATGTGCTCCAGGGCACCGGCCTGCCGTGGACAGGCGCCACGGTCGCGACGTTGAGCTTCATGCGCTGCACCTGGCTGAGCAGGCTGCGCATCGCCGGAAGCTGGGCCGGACGCGGCGCCTCGTGAGTATCGAAGAGGTCTGCCTCGAACGCAATACGCTCGGCTGGCAGCCACGCCATCACCATGCCGGACACATGCTGCAGGGGCTGCACGTAGTAGACGTGCAGGTTCCGCGAATCGTCGGTGATGACGTACCGCTCCTGGATGGCTTCGTAGTTGTAACCCTCAGCCACTTCGGTCGGCGGCCACAGCGCCATGATGTCGGGCTTCACGGTTCGCGGTTTGTGCGTGAGCACATCCCGGTTGAGGAACGGCAGATTGATGAAGTGAGTGACCACCGTGGCGCCGATGTGGTTGTACGTGCGCAGCCCTCCGATGTGATCGAAGTGCGGGTGCGAACTGATCAGCCACCGGACCGGTTTGCCTGGCGCCAGCTTGGCGACGGTTTCGATGACGGCAAGACTGCGCTCCTCGCTCAGGGGTGCTTCGAACACCGCGACGAAATCGCGGAACTCGATGAGATAGCTGTTGGCGGGGCCGCCTCCGAGGCGGTACACGCCGCTGGCCATCTTCTCGACCTCGACGCGGGTGTCATCCGTGAGCGGCACCTGTTTCACGGACTCGGGCACGGGCACCGCATCACCACAGTCGTTGGCTCGAACCGTAGAGAACGTGCCGCCATAGCCGTTGTGGCCCGTGCTGTCGGAATAGAACTGCCAGTTATCGTCCCACCCCTGGTGTGAGTGCCAGGCAACGGGCCACTTCGAATCACCTGCCGCCACGAAGTTTGTGGACTCGTGCTCGATGTTGAAGTCGCCCAGCACAGGTTCATTCACCGTCGTCTTGATTCTCGTGATGATGTTCTGACTGTTGATCGTCGCGTCCACCCGGTACTTGCCGAGCACGGTGATCGCCACGACGTGCACTTTCTCGGGAGCAACGACGTTGCCGTCGCGTCCTTTTTCGAGCTGCTCCCAGCGCCACAGCGCTCGCGGGTTCGCGCCGGGCTTCCTCGCCGCTTTCAGAAAGCCGTGCGGCGTAAGCCAGATGTCGAGCTGATAGATCTCGGCCATTGCAGAAGGTGCTCTCACCGGCGCGGCCGTACCATCCATGTGCCAGGCGTAGTCGCCGTTGACGATGTGGGTTTGTCGCAGGCTCTGCTGGGTTGGCGTGCCATCGACCCAGCCGAGTCCGTATTTCCAGGCCGCAGGGTTTGTCCCGGGCTTCCGATCGAAGGTTTCCTTGCTCGTTCCCGTGTCCCAGTTGATGGTCCGGGTGTAGTTGGCCATCTCGCTGCGCTGCCAGTCGATGTTGGGAGCATTCTCGAAGGTCTGGCCAACCGGCCCGCTGTAGCCCGTCCCCGAGAACGTGACGCAGCGCAGGCTCGTCTCGTTGATCTCGCGAGAAGCCGCGGCCAATATCGGCGCCGGATCCACGAAGCCGTTGGGGAACTGCTGCGCGGGAGTCGCTACCTGCAACGCCAGGAGCGACGCAGCGACACCGAAAACGGACATTCTGGGCATGCGTCCTCCGGCGTTGCGAGAAGTCTTTAGTCTCTAGTCCTTAGTCTCTAGTGGTCTTTAGTGAAGACAGATCCTAGAGCCTAGAGACTAGAGCCTGCCAAGTTGCTAAATGATCTGTCCCTGTCTTGCGCGCTCCCAGCCCTTGTACGTGCCAAGCACTCTGACCCATTTGGCGAACTCACCAAGCTGCGTGAGTGCGCGGGCGCACGGGAGCTCGTCCCTGCGGGTTTCGATGTCCACGTAGAACAGGTACTCCCAGGGACGCCCGCGAATGGGCCGGCTCTCGAGCTTGCTCAGGTTGATGTCGCGGAGCGCGAAGCAGCTGAGTGCCTTGAACAGTGAGCCTGGGGTGCTCGGCAGCGCAAACACGATCGTCGTCTTGTTGGCGTCGGTCGGCACGGCACCGCCGATGACGAAGAAGCGGGTGATGTTGAACTCGAAGTCCTGCACCGCCTCCTGGATCACCTCGAGGCCAAACACCTCGGCCGCGCGACGGGACGCAAGTGCGGCGGCCCCGGTGAGCTTCTGTTCGGCCACGAGCTTCGCACCGCCGGCTGTGTCGTACACCGCTTCCACGGTAGCCCCGAGATCCTTGAGATAGCGCTCGCATTGCGCCAGGGCTTGCGGGTGCGAGTAGACGATCTTCACGTCGGCGAGTTTCGTGCCCGGGAGCGCCTGCAGGCAGTGGACGACGTCGAGTTCCACTTCGCCGGTGATCGGAATCTCGTGGTCCACGAGGAGGTCGTAGTTCCGATGGATCGTTCCTCCGACGGAGTTCTCCATCGGCACGATGCCGTGCGTGGCACGCTTGTCCACGACGGCCTCGAACACCTCATCGAAGGTCTTGCACGGCAACGTCTCGGTGTGCGGCGAAAAGATGCGTGCCGCGGCCTCACTGTACGCGCCCGGTTCTCCCTGATACGCCAGTCTCACGTTCCACTCCTTACTGCCCGTGCCCGGATGGAGGCGCCTGCGAGCATCGCCGGTCCAGTCACCAGCACCAGTGCAATCCGCATCCACACGGGCGTAAATGCTGCAAACTCGCCCCCGGTGAATCCCCACACCAGACCTGCCGTCTGCACGATGGCGGCGGCCCAGCCGTGTCGCATCTCCTGGCGGCCGGCTACCTTGGCGGTCAGATACCCGCCCAGCACGGCCCCGACGGAGTTATACCCGAGTTTGGCGACGAGGATCGCAGGCTGGTTGCGCACGGCGAAATAGCCCTGCATATCGGTGATCGTGCCGCCGGAGACGGCGTTGACCAGCGTGAACTCGAGCGCTTCGACGACGATCGAGATGAGGCCGATCCCGCCCAGCACCGCAACGATGCTGCGAATTATGTCCATCGGACGCTCATCAGCGGGAAGTGAGGTTCACCCGTCGCTACGACCCGAGGATCCGCATCCCGTGAAGGACGGACGCGATGATGGCGAGCATCGATGCGGCGAGGCAGGCGAGCGCGATGGCGATGTGATCGATCCGCTCCGGCTTGAGCGGGTCGAGGACGCGCGACGCCACGTATCCTCCGGCGAACCCGCCAAGGTGCGCGTAGTTGTCAACGCCCTGCATGAAGAATCCCATGACGACCAGCATCAGCACGTAGTTTGTCGCGAACGTACGCGTCATGCTGCTGCCGCTTCGCTGCCCGTAGTACAGGATGGCGCCGATGAGGCCCGCGATCCCGGCGGACGCGCCGACGGTGAAAGGGCTGCCGCGAAGGAAGAGGATGTTTGGTAGATACTCTCCGGCGAACGAGCTGAGGAAGAAGCCAAACACTGACCCGGCTGTATAGACGATGACCATGCGGCCGGGTCCATAGAGCTCAGCGGTGGCGGGCGCCAGCTGTCGGAGCGCCATCATGTTGAAGAGAATGTGCAGTACGCCGCCGTGCAGCCATCCCGCGCTCAATGGCGTCCACCATCGTCCCAGCTGGAACACCGGAACGGAACCGCTCGCGCCGAACAGGAAGCTCGCTTCAAGGGATGGTGACAGGAATGAAAGGGCGCCTCGCGTATTGATCGCGCCACCCGAGGCGATGAGCTCGAGGATGTAAACGAGGACGCACGTGCCGATGACGAACGGCACGAATCCCATGTCGCGGCCCAGCGAGCGCAGGAGAGGCGCGAAACCCCAGAGTCCCGGATTGACTCGGCCGCAGTTGTAACAGCGATCGTCCTTGACACCGACCAGCACACCGCACGACGTACAGAGTACGGATCCCGTAGTTTGACGCTTGAGCATCGCCTCGATGATAGCCTTACTGGTGAGCCCTGTAGTCTGTAGTCTCTAGGCTCTAGTCTTTAGGCTCTAGATCATGCGCATCATCCTTGGCATCACCGGCGCGACAGGCGTCATTTACGGCGTACGGCTGCTGGAGCGCCTGCGGGAAGCGGGTGTTGAGACACACCTTGTGATCAGTCGCTGGGGTGTGCGCACACTCACCCACGAGACGCCGTACACACGCGAACAGGTCGAGGCGCTCGCGCATACGTCGTATGTCTCGGGAGACATGGGTGCGGCGATCTCGAGCGGATCGTTCCAGACGGCGGGGATGATCATCGCCCCCTGCAGCGCCAAGACGCTCGGCGCGATCGCTCACGGGTTTGGTGACGGTCTCATCCATCGCGCCGCGGATGTCGTGCTCAAGGAACGACGGAAGCTTCTACTGGCCGTTCGCGAGACGCCGCTGAGCGATATCCACCTGGAGAACATGCTCAAGCTGTCGCGGATGGGTGCCGTCATTCTTCCTCCCGTCCCCGCGTTCTACAGTCATCCCCGCTCGATCTCCGACATCGTCGATCACACGGTCGATCGGATCCTCGATCAGTTCGGTGTGGAGGTTCCTGGAGTCACGCGCTGGTCTGGCGAAATGGGCGTCGGCGGTCGGGCGGGCGGAGACGACTGAACTTTTATCGGGATTCGGGATTCGGGGCTCGGGCGGCGAGGGTACTTCGTGCGGCGACGCCGCTCGCCACGCCGGACAAGGCGCCGAATCCCGAGCCCCGAGCCCCGAGCCCCGAATCCCGACTCGATCTCCCCTGTGACCTTCCCTGTCACACCCCCCTCCTAGACTGGGTTCACACCCGAAGGAGGGGCACCGATGGCAGCGCAACTCGCACTCGATCAGACCTGGA
>JABFSA010000131.1 GCA_013140775.1 Acidobacteriota bacterium
GCCAATCACGGCCATCGTCCCGACGATCATCGTCCACGCACCGCCAAAGCCGGTGCCGACGATCACGAAGTAGCGCTGAAGATACGTGGCCGCCGTGGCGCCGGCAATCGCGAGAAAGATCACGGCCAGATAATGCGGGTCGCGGTCGCCCGCTGCGAACGCGAGATTCGCGACGAGCGCGCCAAGGCCCGCGCCCACGAGGGCCACACCCACGAAGTACGCGGCGATGAGAATCGCCGCACCGACGAGTCCCCCGCCAACGGCGGCCGCGATCATCGGCCACGTGTCGCTCATGCCAAAGATCGAACTCGACACGAGCGCCCCGAGGATGAAGCCGAAGATGGCCAGCACGATGCGGAACAGGCGATAACCGAAGAAGCAGGCGACGATGCCCCCGGCAAGAAGCACGGCAGCGGCGGGCATCTGATACGACGCAGGCAACATGTTCACAAATCCCTGCGGCCTTCCATGGCACGCGTCATCGTCACTTCGTCGGCATACTCGAGGTCTGAACCAACTGGGATCCCCATCGCGATCCGCGACACGCGAACGCCGAGAGGTTTGAGCAGACGCGCCAGATAGAGCGCGGTCGCCTCACCCTCAACAGTGGGACTGGTCGCGAGGATCACCTCGTCCACTCCGCCAACGCCCACGCGTTCGAGAAGCCCTTTGATCTTGAGATCGTCAGGGCCAACGCCATGAAGCGGCGAGAGGACGCCCATCAGCACGTGATACATCCCGCGAAACTCACGCGTCTTCTCCACCACCATCACGTTCTGCGGCTCTTCGATCACGCAGATGATCCGGGGATCGCGGGTAGGACCGGTGCAGATGACACACGGATCGACGGCCGTGATGTTGTTGCACGTGGAGCAATACGTCACCAGCTCCTTGACGTCACGGATCGCGTCGCACAAAAGCTCGGATTCGTCGCGCGGGTTGCGAAGAATGTGGAACGCCAGGCGCTGGGCGCCCTTGGCGCCAATGCCCGGCAGCTTCTGCAGGCGCTCGACAAGACGAGACAGGGGTTCAGGGAGTGACACGGGATTTGGCTTTAGGCTCTTGGGCTACAAGCTAGTGGCTACCAGCTAGTAGCTAGGAAAGCCCCGGAATCTTCAGGCCTCCCATGAGGCCGCTCATGGATTGCCCGAGCCGATCGTCCACCTTCCGCACGGCGTCGTTCACGGCGGCGACGATGAGGTCCTGCAGCATCTCGACATCATCCTTGGAGACAACCTCGGGATCGATACGGATGGACTGCACCTGCTTCGAGCCATCGACGACCACGGTCACCATGCCGCCGCCCGACGTGGCCTCGACCCGCATCTCGGCCATCTGCTGCTTCAGGCGCTCCTGCATCTCCTGCGCCTGTTTCATCATTGCTTGAATGTTCATGGAGGTCACTCGCTAGTCTCTAGACTTTAGTCTCTAGTCTTTAGTGGTCTCTAGTTCAACACTACAGACTAGAGACCAAAGACTAAAGACTTTCACATCACTACATCTCTTCGACGTCGCTGATCTCCGCGGGAAACACCTCGAGCATCGCCTGCACGGCAGATGACGACAGGGCTTCCGCTCGCAGGTCGCGCGCCGCGGAGGGCTTCTCTGGTGCCGCAGGTGCCGCAACGGGTTCATTCGCCGGCGCCGCGGCCTGCACGGCGGTCACGGTCACCTTTCGGCCGGCAACTCTCTCGGCTGTGGTCTCGAGCCACGCTCTGGCCGTGTCGAACTGCTCGCGCAGCGCGCGGTGGTTGGGCAGAAACGCAAAAGTAATCGTATCGACCGCCACCTCAATCCGCTGCGCCTGCGCCACGACGGTGTTGTAGAAGAACGCCTTGCCCGCACGAACCTCCGCCAGGAACGCATCTTTCAGCTGGCCGGGCCCGACGGTGTCACCGGAAGGGGAAGGTGCGGGGGTGCGAGAGTGCGAGGGTGCGGCGGTACTGGGTGCGACGGTGCGAGAGTGCGAGGGTGCGGGGGTGCTGGGTCCAGCGCTCGGCGCGGTTGGGCGAGAGATCGTCGGTCGCGCAGCCGCCGGGACGCTCGCTGGCGCTGAGAGCCTCGCACCGCCAGCCGAGCCCATCTGCTCCATCAATTCGCTCAGCGGGACGAGCTTCCGCTGGTGCATCCACCGAAGCAGAGCCATCTCGAAGTAGTAGCGGGGTTGCGACGCGTTGCGAATGTCGGTTTCTGCCTTCGCCAGCAGATCGAACGCGCGCATCAGGTCTTCGCGGGAGAACTGCCGCGACAGCTCCGAGAGCTTCGCAATCTCTTCCTCGGCCAGTCCGCTCTCGTCCGCTCTGCCTGGGTCAACCGACAGCACCATCATGTCGCGCACGACCGTCGATAATTCACGGCAGACGAGCCGCAGGTCGTGCCCGCCCTCGACTGCACGATCCGCTGCCACGAACGCGCGCGGGCCATCCTCACTCACGACCGCTTCGATCAACTCGAACAGCAAGTCACGCCCGACGAGACCGAGCACGGTTGCCACGTCGTCCACGGTGATCGTCTGGCCTGCAAAGGCCATCACCTGGTCCAGCGCGCTCTGTGAGTCGCGCATGCTGCCCTCCGCGGCGCGCGCAACCAGCGTCAGCGCCGAGTCGGGCACCTCGAGGCCTTCCGCAGTGGCAATCATGCGCAGCTGTTTCACGATCGCCCTCACCGCGATCGTTCGAAACTCGAAGACCTGCGAGCGAGACTGGATCGTGTCCGGAATTTTGTGCAGTTCCGTCGTCGCCATCATGAAGATGACGTGGGAGGGCGGCTCCTCGATCGACTTGAGCAGGGCGTTGAACGACTGCTGCGACAGCTGATGGACTTCGTCGATGATGAAAATCTTGTAGCGGTCGCGCACGGGCGCGATTGACAGACCCGCGATCACCACCTCACGGATGTTGTCGATGCCGGTGTGGCTGGCGGCATCGATCTCCATCACGTCGATGTCGCGACCCTGAGCGATTTCCTGGCAGGCGTCGCACACTCCGCACGGCTCGGCCGTTGGTCCTTTGATGCAGTTCAGCGCCTTGGCCAGAATGCGCGCGGTCGTCGTCTTTCCGGCGCCGCGCGGGCCCGCAAAGACGAAGGCGTGCGCCAGCCGTCCGCTCGACAAGGCGTTGCGCAACGTGCGCGTCACAGGCTCCTGCCCGATGACGTCGTCGAACCGCTGCGGGCGCCACTTGCGCGCCAGAACCTGGTAGGACATTCAGAGGAACAACATGAAGGGGGTGAGCCCCACCGCGACCCGGTGCACCTAAGCACACATCAGGGTCTACTTAGCGCTGCTGCCTTCCGGCCCTGACGCGGTTCGCAGGCTGAAGTCGCACAGGGTCCGGGCCGCGGTGCGGCTCACCAAAAGGTCAGTGTAACGTACGGCTCGCCCCGCCGCAGCGTCAGCGAAGGAGCCGCATCGCCAGATCCGCGTAAATACCCACTGCCGTCTGCAGCTCGTCTATGACGACGTGCTCCTCGTCCGTATGGGCCACATGGATGGAGCCCGGTCCGAGCAGCAAAGGCGTCCCCCAGCTACCGAGCATGGGCACATCCGTCGCATACGGGAAAACCGCCGTCTCGAAGCCCGAAACGGTGTGAAGCCGCACGGCAGGAACTTCCAGCACGGGCTCCACCGTGACGAGCGCCTCGACGACGGCAAGGGCTTCGTGGACGTCGCGGGCATCACCCACGCTGCGAAAAAAGAGCTCAGCGGAGGCGCTCGCAGACACGACGTTGGGTGCGACGCCACCTTCGATGACGCCCACGTTGTAGTGCGTGCGGCCGAGTAGTGGATCGACGGGCAGCTCGAGACCACGGACGACCATCAGCGCGTCGAGAAGCTTGTCGATCGCGGAATCACCCAGCTCCGGGAAGGCGGAGTGCGCCGCGCGCCCTTCGGCCCGCAAGCGGACCCGGACGACGCCGCGTGTTGCCGACCCGAGACGGTTGTCGGTCGGCTCGCCGTTGATGAGGTAGCGCACTCCCGGAGGCGCATATCGGTTGGCCACAACTGCGCCGTCGTTCCCGTACTCCTCGCCGACGACAAACAGGAGCCCGATTCGCGACTCGCCCTGTTCTCGAAGGCGCTCCGCCGCCGCTACCTGCGCCGCCAGAATCCCCTTTGCATCGCAGGAACCTCGGCCAAATAGCAGGCCGCGCTCTTCGCGACTGGGAAAGAACGGTGGAACGCAGTCGAAGTGGGTGGAGAACACCACCTGGGGCGACGGGTCAAGGTGAGCGAAGACGTTGAACCGGCCGTCGCTGACAGCTTGCTCGACCACCTGATATCCGCGGTCGCGAAGGGTGGACGACAGCCACGCGCCCGCCTCGCCTTCCAGGCCAGAAGTCGAATCGATGTCGATGAGTTGTCGGGCGAACGAGACGGGATCCACGGCCACGTCGCTCCGGCCGTCTAGGCGTGTCGAGGCAGCGCTGTGGAGAGGACGTTCACAGACGTGCCGCCGAACCGAGCAGTTTCAGATCCTGCAGCACCTTCATGATCCGATCGCGGGCGCCGGAGCTCGCCGGCACGAGGGGCAGCCGATAGGTCTCGCTCATGAGGCCCATCTCCGACATCGCCGCCTTGATCGGGATCGGATTGGATTCGACGAAGTTGACCTGAAGAAACGGGAGCAGCCAGCCATGAAGCCTTCGGGCGGCGGCGTAGTCGCCCTTCTCCGTAAGCTCGATGATCTGGACGATTTCGGCAGGAACAGCATTGGATGCGACTGAAATGAGCCCGCGCGCGCCGATCGCCATCGCGGCAACGGCCAGTGCATCGTCTCCGCTCACCAGGACGAACTCGTCCGGTGTCGCTTCGATGATCTCGCTCATCTGGACGATGCTTCCAGAGGCTTCCTTGATACCGACGATGTTGGGGAGCGCCGCGAGCCGGGCAACCGTGGAGACTTCCAGATTGACGCCCGTGCGGCCCGGTACGTTGTAGAGCACGATCGGAAGCGCGGTCGCCTCGGCGATAGCTTTGTAGTGCTGAAACAAACCCTCTTGCGTGGGCTTGTTGTAGTACGGCGTGACCGACAGGATGCCGTCAGCCCCGGCCTTCTCGAACGCGCGGACGACCTCGATCACTTCACGGGTGTCATATCCGCCCGCACCCGCCAGCACAGGTACGCGGCCGGCGGTCTCTTCCACAACCAGCTCGACGATCTGAATCTTCTCGGCCGTGCTGAGCGTTGGCGCTTCGCCAGTTGTGCCGCACGGCGACACGAAATGAATTCCCGCGTCTATCTGACGACGAACGAGCCGGCGCACCGCCGCGGCATCGATCGCGCCGCCGGCTGCGAACGGCGTGACGAGCGCGGTACCAACGCCGGTGAATGGGGTGCGCATCGGAAATCTCCTTACGGGACGCGATGACGAAGCACGTCCGCCATCGTGAACCATCCCTCGCGGCCATGAATCCACCGCGCGGCCAGCAGCGCACCGGCGGCAAAGCCACGGCGGTCGCGCGCTGTGTGGGTCAGCTCGATCGTATCCGAGGGGCCGTCGAATCCAACCGTATGAATGCCGGGAATCGCACCCGCCCGCGTAGAGGACATGTCGATGAGCCGGTCGTAGCCTGCGACACTCATGGCGTCGCGCAACAGAAACGCCGTGCCCGACGGCGCGTCCCGTTTCGCAATGTGGTGCGCTTCGTGGATCCACGCGCCGTACTCGCCGTGCTGTTGAAAAAGACGCGCAGCTTCCGAGACGACGAGCTGGAAGAGGTTGACGCCGATTGAGAAGTTGGCCGAGGCGACGACGCCCAGGCCCGCACGCGAAGCCTCAGAGCGGAACTTCGTTTCGCGGTCCGACCAGCCAGTGGCGCCGATGACGACAGGCAGCTTGCGTTCGGCGTACCGCACAAAGTTTCCCTCCAGCGCGTCGGCCGTGGAGAAATCAATCGCGACGTCCGCAGGCGTGTCCCAGCTGCCGGATGCGACATCGATCCGATCGACGACCTCGCATCCCTGCGCGGGCGCCAGTTCTTCGACGAGCCGTCCCATCCGGCCGTAGCCGACGAGCAAGAGCTTCATGAGGTGTGATGCGGGGTGTTGCCGGGGCCGCTTCCGCGGCCCCGGGCCATGGCTATGCGACGGTTGCGGACTCGACACGCTGATCGCGTGCCTGTGGATTCCCGAGAATGATGCGGAGCACCCGACGCAGCGGCTCGGCCGCGCCCCACAGCAACTGGTCGCCCACGGTGAAGGCCGTGAGGTACTCGGGGCCTATCGCCAGCTTCCGCAGACGACCGATTGGCACGTGCAGCTTGCCGGACACAGCCGTCGGCGTCAGTTCACGCAGCGACGCATCACGCTGGTTCGGTACCACCTTCACCCACTCGTGTGCGCCCGCCAGCATCGCTTCGATGTCGGGCAGCGGCACGTCACGCGTGAGCTTCACGGTCAGCGCCTGGCTGTGGCAACGCATGGCGCCGATGCGCACGCAGAGGCCATCAACCGGAATCGGATTCCGTTCGCGTCCGAGGATCTTGTTGGCCTCCGCCAGGCCCTTCCACTCTTCCTTGCTCTGGCCGTTGCCAAGATCCTTGTCGATCCAGGGCAGCAGGCTTCCCGCCAGGGGGTGACCGAACTGCTCGGACGGAAGCGACGCACCGCGCATCGTCTCCGTCACCGTCCGATCGATGTCGAGAATGGCGGACGCCGGGTCGGCCAGCTGCGACGCGGCCGCGGCATGCACGACTCCCATCTGCGACAGGAGCTCACGCATGTTCTTGGCGCCGGCGCCCGAGGCGGCCTGGTAGGTCATCGCGCTGACCCACTCGACAAGGCCCGCCTGGAACAAGCCAGACATCGCCATGAGCATGAGACTGACCGTGCAGTTGCCGCCGATGAAATCGTTTACGCCCTTGTCGAGCGCGGTGTCGATGACACCCCGATTGACCGGGTCGAGGACAATGACCGCGTTGTCCTTCATCCGGAGCGTGGACGCGGCGTCAATCCAGTAGCCCGTCCACCCTGCCGCACGAAGCTTCGGGTGAATCGCCGTGGTGTAGTCGCCTCCCTGGCAGGAAATGAGCACGTCGGCCCTGGCCAGCGCCGCAATGTCGTTTGCGTCCTGTACCGTGGAGGCCGTCTTGCCAATCGCCGGTCCCGGCGTTCCCGACTGGGAAGTTGAGAAGAAGATGGGGTTGATGAGGTCGAAGTCCCGTTCCTCGCGCATCCGCTGCACGAGCACGGAGCCGACCATTCCGCGCCAGCCGATAAGACCTACCTGCATATGACTCCTGTAACCCTGCATGATATCAAGGCCAGGGGCCCGGCGGCCACGTCCGCGGACGCGCGGCGGGTTGTCTGACTACGGCGTTGGCTCGAACGTCAGGGCCACGCCGTTGATGCAGTACCGCTGCCCCGTCGGCGGCGGACCGTCCGGAAAGACGTGTCCCAGGTGCCCCCCGCAACGGCTGCAGTGCACCTCGGTCCGAACCATCCCGAATGCCCGATCCACGGTAGTGGCAATCGACCCTTCCAGGGGGGCAAAGAAACTGGGCCAGCCGGTGCCGCTCTCGAACTTTCGCCCGGTGGCAAACAGTTGCTGTCCGCAGCCAGCGCAACTGAAGGTGCCGGGGCGATGTTCATCGAGGAGCGCGCACGACCCGGGCATCTCGGTGCCATGACCGCGCAGCACGGCGTACTGCTGAGGTGTCAGCGCACGACGCCATTCGTCGTCTGTCTTTTCAACGGGAAATCGCTCGGTTGTAGCCACGGAACGACACTACGCCTCCCCCATCGCGGAATCAAGTACACCACCCAGTTTCGGCGTTCTGCCGAGCAGCCTGTTGTGATAGCGTTGCGTCGTTTTCCACACAAGGAGGAAGCCGTGAGGACGAGGAAGCGACTGATCGCGATGTCTGCCGTCATCCTTGGGATGCTGGGCGTCGTCGCACTGACCACATCGACTGGGCAGATGCAGGGGCCGCGCAATCAAGCCGTCGATGCGCAAGGCGCACCCATGTACAAGGTCGATCCGTTCTGGCCACCTCCCCTTCCCAACCGCTGGAGCATGCAGCAGGTGACCGGGATCGGCGTGGATCACATGGATCACATCTGGTTCGTCAATCGCGGCGCGGTCGCCGAGGGCGATGAAATCGGCGGCGGCGACAACCCGCCCCGCATCGACTGCTGCGTGCGCGGGCCCGAGATCATCGAGCTCGATCAGGCCGGCAAGGTCATCAATGCGTGGGGCGGACCTGGCTATCACCCACAGTGGCCGACCGCGATGCAGACCGTCATCGCCGACACGAAGGGCTTTGTCTGGATCGCCGGCACGGCGGCCCAGGACAGCATCATGAAGTTCACGCGCGACGGAAAGTTCGTGTGGGACTTCGGCCATCGTCCGACACCTGAGCAGGCCAAGATGCCTGAGAACAACCAGGAGACGTCGTGGCTGACCAACAAAGGACGTTTCCAGATCGACGAAGTCGCCAACGAGATCTACATCATCCAGCAGAAGCGCGTCCTCATCTACGACGCCACCACGGGCGCCTACAAGCGCGGATGGGGCGGACACGGCATGCCGCTCAGCGAGATCTCCAACGACCCGATTCCGCCGTACAAGTGGACCGGCGCGCCGCCACCACCTGAAAAGAACTTCGTGCCCGACCTGCACTTCGTCGAGATCGCGAAGGACCGGCAGGTCTACATCGGCGAGCGCGGACAGAATCGGATCCAGGTCTTCACGACCGAGGGCAAGTTCATCAAGGAGTTCTCCGTCGCGCCCAACACGCCGGGCCGTGGCGAGGGCTGCGGTGGACTGGCCAACACCAAGATGCCGCCGTGCGGGACGACCTACAAGCTCGCGATCTCGCGAGACCCGCAGCAGCGTTATCTCTATGTGGCCGACGGCACCAACAACAAGGTCTGGATTCTCGAGCGCGAGAGCGGCAAGACGCTCGGTTCGTTCGGGGGCAACGGCCGGTACGCAGGCCAGCTCCACTGGATCAACGCGATCGCCATGGACTCCAGGGGCAACATCTACACGGGTGAAGTGGAACAGGCGAAGCGCATACAGAAGTTCGCGCCCGTTCTTCGCTAGACATCTCTCTCCTTTTCCGCCGGCTCCACACGGGGCCGGCGGAACGCGCTATCCTGAACACCTCGACTCTCCCACCCGTTCGGCATGGCTGACTCCAACTCTCGACTCGTCTTTTCGACCAGTGTTGGTCGCGTCTGCTTTCACTGCGGCTTGTCACCCTGCCGCTGCAAACAGATCGAGAGCAATCGCGAACCGACGGCTCTTCCAAAACGGATCACGGCCAAGCTGCGAATGGAAAAGGCCGGTCGTGGCGGCAAGATGGTGACCATCGTGGACGGCCTGCCTGACAACGAGGCGTTTCTCAAGGAGCTGAGTCAGGATCTGAAACGCGCGTGCGGCACCGGTGGCACCGTGCTCGAGGGTGCGGTTCAGCTGCAGGGCGACGTGCGCGATCGCATCCGGCCCGTGCTGACGGCCAAGGGCTTCACGGTCAAAGGGTGAAACAGCTCGACCTCCTGGCGTTCGCCGATCCGGACGATGTGGCGTTCGAGATCGTTCGGAAGAGGGTGAAGTATCTGCGACTGACCGTGCGTCCGCCGTTGGGTGAGGTGCGGATCTCGGCTCCGATGCGGACGAGCGCTCGAAGGATTCACGAGTTCGTCACGTCACAACTGGAATGGATTCGCCGTCAACAGCAGCGAATCCGTACAAGGAAGCCCCCGTTCGTCCTCACCTACACCGACGGTGAGATTCACCGGGTCTGGGGCGTCGAGCGTCGCCTGGAGATTGTCGAGCGCGACGCGCGGCCGTCCGTGGAACTACACGACGACATCATTCGCCTCACTGTTCGACCCGCCTCCAGTGTCGCCGAGCGCAAGCAACTGCTCGCCAGGTGGTACGGAACGTTGCTCCGGGAGTCCATCCCGCCCCTCATTGCGAAATGGGAGCCGATCCTCGAGGTGAGCGTCGCGCGCTTCTTCATCCGCGACATGAAGACCCGATGGGGCAGCTGCACGCCGCGGTCGCGCCGGATCCGTCTGAGCACCGATCTCGCGCGCAAGTCTCCGGAGTGCCTGGAGTACGTCGTGGTGCACGAGATGGTGCACATCCTGGAAGCGAGCCACAACCGGCGATTCGTCCGCCTGATGGATCGCTTTCTGCCGGAGTGGCGCCTGCGGAAGCAGGAGCTGAATCGGCGTCCCACGCCGCCGCTCGGCTGAAGCCGAGCACTACGACGACCATGCGATCTCTCGTAGTGCGCGGCTTCAGCCGCGCTGTAGCGTAACTGAAGCTCAAATCAACCACGAAGAACACGAAGGACCACGAAGAATCCATCTAGAATCTTCGATTCCTTCGAGCCTTCGTGGTTATGACAACGAAGAGTTATGACGGAGGGACTGTAATTCGCGGAGCAGTCGCCGGCGGAGTCGGAGCCGCTGATGGATCCGTGATGATCGAGGTCGGTTCGGCGAGCTCGCGCTGGAAGGCACTCCCGAACATCTCCCACACGGTCACGAACAGCGCCGCGAGCACGGGCCCGAGGATGAAGCCGGACGCGCCGAAGAACATCAGGCCGCCGAGGGTCGAGAGAAAGATCATGAGCTCGTGGAGCTGGGTGTCGCGTCCGACGAGCGTCGGCCGCATGACGTTGTCGATGCTCCCCACCACCAGCGCACAAAACGCCACGAGAGCCACCGCTGTCCACCACTGGCCGGTGGCGGCCAGGAAGATGGCGGCGGGCACCCACACCAACGCGCCTCCGACGCCGGGAATGATCGACAGCACGGTCATCACCGTGCCCCAGAAAACAGGGCCCTCGATTCCAGCTGCCCAGAACGCCACACCCCCGAGAAAGCCCTGCGCCGCCCCGATGAGCAACGTGCCCTTGAGCGTGGCCCGTGTCACCGAGACGAATCGTTCGAGCATCCGTTGCTTGTCCACTTCCGCCAGCGGCACGTACGTCATCACCCCGCGAAGGAGACCCGGCCCACCCGTGAGAAAAAAGTACATCGCGTACAGCAGTACGAAGGAATGGAACACGAAGAGGGCGGTCGCTTTGGTGGTGGCCGACAGGACATTGAACACAAACGCGCTGGCGCCACCGACAAGTTCCGAGAGCTTCGTCAGGATCTGCTCGCGATATGGCACGAGGTACGAATATCCAGGGACACGTTGCAACTGCCGTTCTACGCCCGCCGGCTCCTTGATCACCTGCGCGAGCCTCGGTCCCACTTCGTCCGTCATCCGCAGCGCCTCCTGGGCGGCCGCGCCAAGCACGGCGATGAGCGGCGCCAGCACGAGGATGAGCACCAGCAGCAATGTCGCCAGCGCTGCGAGAGGCGGCTTGTTCCCAAAGATCCGGAGCAACCGTTGATAGGAGGGGTAGCTCAACGCAGTGAACGTGGCCGCCAGGAGGATCGTGAGCACGAACTCCCGAACCATGGCGAGAAACGCGATCGAAATCGCTGCCACCAGCAGGAGCAGGAACGCGCGACGGAACCGGGTATCGTTCATGGTGTTCGCAGTACTCGCCACGGGCGATGCTGCAGCGAGCATCGCACACTTCTTCGGAGGAACGGATCGGTCAAAAGCCCAGCGGCCGAATCCAGAAGCTCTCTTCCCAGGAACCGCCCGGCGGGATCGACTGCAGGTCTTTATAGAGACCCTTCTGGGTGAGGTTGAGCGCGTTTGAGATCGCCGCCATCGGCTCAAAGGCCACCGTGGGCTCGCTCGCGCGCGACAGCACGAGAATCGTTTTAAACTTCGGTCCGACCTCGACGTCGATCCGCTGGCGCCTGCCCATCAAAGACATCACGGCGCGACCGCGGGTATCGAACTCGAGGTCCGTGAAGATGTCGTCCAGCGTGACGTCCTTCACCGCGACGTTCTTCGGGTCGGGCAGCAGGCGTGTGATGGGCTGGGTCTCGCCCGTCGGCATCGTGTCCGCGCTGAGCGGCCAGTGCGTCCTGGCAGCCACCGACAGGCGCCAGTCTTCGCGCGGCGAGTCCGTCAGCTGAAAGTAGGGGTGGAACCCAATCGCGACGGGTATGGGCTCGTCGCTCGAGCTGTCGATGCGCGTCTGAACCTCGAGCGCACCATCCTGGACCCGATACGTCATCGTCAGCGTGTGCGCGAACGGAAACTGCTTCATGTAACGAGGGATGCGGAAGAACTCCAACTGCATCGCGACCCACGCCGACGTGGCGTCCGCCCCGGTATCCAGCACGTTCCAGGCGTCGGCGTCCATGACGAACCCATGGATGGGAATCGCACCGGGCCCGGTGTTACCGAGCGCGGGATCGAAGGAGTATTTCTGTCCATTGGCGTAAAACGCCTGCTCGTCGAGGCGATTGGCGTAGGGCCACAGCAACGGGATCCCGTTCAGCTCCATGTGGCCACGGATGTCGTCCAGCGTTTCCCACTTGCGCCGGAGAACGTCCTCCCCCTTGACGGTCATCTGATAGGCGTTACTCGCCGTGGTGAGCACACGCACGACGAGCGACGCGTCTGTGTCTGTAAGGGTGACCACGTCTCCCTCGCGTGCGATGGTGTAACGAGACATCAGAAGGCAATCTACCGCCCTGCCTTTCGTCCTGCAACTGCAACACTGCCTTTTGCCTTGCGCTCATCCCGGCGGCTGACGATGATCTGACGTGCCGTCTATGAAGCACGCTTTCATTGCCGTACTGCTTCTCGCCGCCGCAGCAGGCGTGCACGGACAAGCCGTAGCGCCGTTCTGGGCTTACGGCTTTACGTCCGCTGGCCCGGAGCCAGCCCCGCTGCCTTGCCAGCCCGACTCGAAACCGCTCGACTGCGCCCGCGTCCAGCCGACGCGCCCGAAAGAGGTCGTGCACACGCTGCCCGACGCCAGGGGGAAGTTCACTGAATACGAGGTGCACTTCGACTACGGTCCCGTTGACTGGTATCCCGAAGACCACCCCGTGATGCCGGAGATCGTGGCGCGTGGCCGCGAACGCGACAAGCTGCGTCCGTGCGCGCTGTGCCACTACCCCAACGGGCATGGCCGTATCGAGAACGCGTCGCCGGCTGGTCTTCCAGTCGCCTACACGCTTCAGCAGCTCCAGGCCTTCAGAAACGGCACGCGACGCAGTGCCGACCCGCGCAAGGCCAACACGAACGAGATGATTCAGATTGCCCGGCTGCTGACCGACGCCGAAATGAAGCAGTCGGCGGAGTACTTCGCCGCCATCAAACGCCGGCCGTGGGTCCGCGTGGTCGAAACGGAGTCAGTACCGAAGACCCGCGTGGGCGTGAATGGGCTGTTCCTGCCGCTCGCCGGAAACGAATGGGAACCCCTTGGTCGCCGGATCCTCGAAGTGCCGGAGAATCCTGAGCTCACCGACAAGACACGTTCGCCCCGCTCGGGTTGGCTCGCCTACGTTCCGCAAGGGAGCGTGGACCGCGGCCGCACGATCGTGCAGACCGGCGGAGGCGTCACCATGAAATGCGAGACGTGTCACGGCGCCGCGCTGCAGGGAATGGCGAATGTGCCCGGCATCGCGGACCGGCCCGCAAGCTACCTCATCCGCCAGATGTACGACTTTCAGGCGGGCACGCGTGTCAGTCAACTGATGAAGCCCGTCGTCGCCAAGATGACACAGGACGACATGATCGCCATTGCGGCGTACCTGGCGTCCCTCTAGGCGAAAGAGCCGCTCGCCCTAGAGCCTCGCCTCCGAGGACACGTGGGCGTGAACCGGCTCACGCCTCCGGGGCGCCGGACTCACGTCGTCTCGCAGATAGCCGTGTTGGCGAGAGTCGGGCATGAGCCACGACGCCATGAGGGCTACTCCGGCGAGCGCCGTCACATACCAGAAGAACCACTCTTCGCGGCCTGCTGACTTGAACCAGAGGGCCGCGTACTCCGCTGTGCCGCCAAACGCCGCGTTGGCGATCGCGTAGGGCAACCCCACACCAAGCGCGCGCACTTCAATCGGAAAGAGCTCGGCTTTCACGATCCCGCCGACCGATGTGTAGAAGCTCATCCCGGCGAAGGCGAATGCCATCAGCCAGAAGGCGTCGTACGGCGACGTGACACTGCCCAGCGCGTGTAGGAGCGGCACTGTCGTGAACACCGCGAAGACACCGAAGCAGAGCATCGACGTGCGTCGGCCGATCCTGTCTGACAGCGCGCCGAAGACTGGCTGGAGACACATGCAGAGGAAGAGAGATGCCGTCATCACCATGCTGGCCATGCCTGCCGTCATACCAGCGGTGTTGACCAGGTACTTCTGCATGTAGGTCGTGTAGGTATAGAAGGTCAGCGACCCGCCCGCGGTAAAACCCAGCACGATCAGCAAGGCTTTCCGATGCGGCCACAGCCCGCTCAACCGGCCCGCGTGCTCGTGATTCCGGCTTTCCTCTGACGAGGTCTCGTGCAGGGATCGTCGGAGAAACAACGCGACCACCGCTCCGATCGCACCGAGGACAAACGGAATTCTCCAGCCCCACGCGTAAAGCTGCTCGGACGACAGCACCTGCTGGAGGATGACCAGCGACAAGACCGCCAGCAGTTGTCCACCGATCAAGGTGACGTACTGGAACGATGAGTAGAATCCGCGACGCCCGGCCACGGCGACCTCACTCATGTAGGTCGCGCACGTGCCGTATTCGCCGCCGACCGACAGACCCTGGATCAAACGCGCGAGGAGCAGCAGCGCCGGCGCCGCGGCGCCGATCGAGGCATACGTCGGAAGAAGCGCCACCATCAGCGACCCGGCCGACATCATCAGCACCGAGATCATCATGGAGGTTCGTCGCCCGAGCCGGTCGGCGATACGCCCGAACAACCAGCCGCCAAGAGGTCGCATGAGAAAGCCAACGGCGAAGATGCCGGCCGCATTCAGCAGCTGTGTGGTCTGGTTCCCCGAGGGGAAAAAGGCAGGGGCGAAGTACAGCGCGGTAAAGGAGTAGACGTAGAAGTCGAACCACTCAACAAGGTTGCCGGACGAGGCGCCGATGATGGCGAGGATCGGATTCTGGTGGACCTGACGATCCGCCCCCTGCTGCGCGGCCACGTTCATCACTGCTCTCCCGTTGACTCGGTCGGACTCTAGCACAGTCCCCTGGGGTGCAAGGTTTCGGAACTCCTCCGTTCTAAGGGCCAGGAGGACTTATGAAACACCCTTTCGTCGCGACCTGTCTTGCCGGCGTTGCACTTGCTGTCTCTACTTTCACCACCGCATCGGCCGATTCCGGCTCCCCGTCACCTGCAGTCGAGATCCTGGTGGATGGCCAGGCACGGCCGCTCTACGCCCATGAAGGCCGCTGGTATCTGGAAGCGCTCAAGGGCCAGGAATATGCGATCCGAATCCGGAATCCATTCGGTGTGCGGGTGGCTGTTGCGCTGTCCGTGGATGGCCTGAACACGATCGACGCTCGCGAGACGACCGCGCAGGCCGCGCGGAAGTGGGTGCTGCAGCCCTACCAGACGATCACCCTCGAGGGTTGGCAGACGAGCAGCACGACAGCGCGGCGATTCGAGTTTACGACCGAGGCGCGGTCCTACGGCGCGGCGCTCGGAAAGACCGAGAACCTCGGCATCATCTCGGCTGTCTTCTTCAAGGAGCGCCATCAGCCTACAGCCATCCTGAAGGAGCAAGCGGGCGCCGCGCGGTCGCGGCCCGCGCCCGAAGCGCCGGCAGAACGACGACAGGACGCCGCGAAGTCAGCGGATCGGCAGGAGGCAGACAGCGAGCTCGCCGCGACCGGCATGGGACGAGAGACCGATCATGCCGTCACGCAGGTGCGGCTGGACCTCGAAGACCGGCCCGCTCACGCAGTAGCACTGCGCTACGAGTTCCGGCCGCAGTTGGTGCAGCTTGGAGTGCTGCCTGCGAGGCCGGTCACGGACGCCTTGTCGCGTCGCGAACGTGCCCGCGGGTTCGAGCAGGGATTCGCGCCCGTGCCGCCCGCTTTTCGCCGGTAGGGGTTCTCGATGTTGTCTATCGGACGGGGTTCGTGAGCGACCCGATCTTCTCGATCGAGCAGACGCTCGTGTCGCCCGCCTTCAGATAGACCGGCGGCGTGCGGCCTTCGCCGACACCGCCAGGGGTGCCTGTGCCAATGAGATCACCGGGCGCGAGCGTGGAGATGTTCGACGCGTACGACACGAGATCGCGCACGGTGTGCACCATCAGCGCCGTGCTGTCGTCCTGCATCACCTTGCCGTTCAGGGTGTACTTGATATTGAGGTTCTGCGGATCGCCGATGAACTGAGCCGGCACGATGAAGGGCCCGTTGGGTCCAAACGTGTCGTAGCTCTTGCTGATCAGCCAGTCGGAGCCGTAGCGTTCATCCGCGCGGTCTTCGCGGTCCGACACATCGGTCATCGCCATGTAGCCGAACACATAGTCCAGAGCGCGCTCGACCGGCACGCGTTTCGCCGGCTTGCCGATCACGGCCACAAGCTCGCATTCGTAGTCGATGCGCGTCCTGCCCTGCGGCAGCTGAATCGGCGTGCCGGTGGCGACGAGCGAGGACTTGAGCTTCGGAAAGAGATACGGGTTCGGTCGCTGATCGCTCGATTGCCGGATCCACAAACCGGGAATACCACTCTTCACCTTGTCGTCGATCACGCTGGTTGTCCCAGCGGTCCTTCCGACCTGGGCCATCTCGTTGGCGTGCTCGGCGTAATTGCGCGCGGCCATGAGGATCGCATCTGGATCACTGATGGGCACGAGCGTTTTGACGGCCGAGAGCTGGAACGCAAACGATGGCTGCTTCTGCAGTGCCTCGCCGGCCAGGAGGCCCAGGCGCTCTGCTGTGGGCGCGTCCCAGCGGGCGATGAGCTCCTGCAGCGTGGCCGGAGCGTTGACGTTGGCGCGAGACAGATCCAGCACCAGCGAATCGCCGACGACCTCGCCGACGAAGGTGCGCGTGCCCTCCTGGAACATGCCGAGCTTGTATGGCTGGGGCGTCACCTGCGCTTCTCCTGCCGAACAGCCCGCACAGCCCAAGGCCAGAATCACAATTGCTGCTTTACTCGCCTGCTTCATGTCCGTTACTCCAACCCTACTTCCCAGGCTGCGCGGTCAACTGCTCGAGCGGCGTGAAACTCGCGTCGTCTTCGCACACCAGCTCCAGAATCCGCCACTGCGTCGGCCGGCGGGTGTAGCGCAACTGAAACGTCCAGGGCTTCGAGTATGCCCGCGCGTCTTCCACTGTGACGTCGATCTGCAGCGTGTCCTGATCGACCCGCCGGAACCGCTCCATCACTTTCAGGTCCTCGCTGTGCGGGAGGCCGCGACGATCGACCCAGGTGCGCTCATTGAACCCGGTGGTCTCGACGACCAGCGTGTCGCCTTCCCATCGTCCGATCGAATCACCCATCCAGGTCGGACCAGTGGCCGTCTCGTGGCCGCGTCCGTCCGTGTAGACGTGACGGACGAGATGGTCGTACTCGTACAGGATCACCACTTCCCTGCCGGGAACATTGACGATCTGAAACGGAAACGGATGCAGATAGACCCGCGGCACACCTGGTGGATGGCAGCCTTTGAAGACCGGATCGTTGGTTGCCCCAAGCTCCACCGCCCGGGCACCGTGCGATGGGATGGTCTCTTTGTACCTGGCTTCTCCCCACGGCGTCAGGGCCGGCTCGGCTGCCGAAAACGCGTAGAGGTAGAACGGACGGGTTTCCGCATCGACGATGCGGGCCCAGACACCTGACAGGTCAGCGCCGGCCGGAGACGATGGGGCGGGAGTCTGCGCGAAGCCGGTGGCCGGCACCGCCAGACAGAGGAGCAACAACAGCGCGGGAGTGGAAAGCGTACGCATTGAGCCTTCAGTCCGTCCGCGTCAGTCGCCGATCGGCTTGCCGTCCAGAAGTGCCGAGCTGAATTTCATCGTGGTGGAGCCGTTCTTCGATCGGTTGCCGTTCAGCGTCACCTTGTCACCCGGCTTGATGACCGTCGCGCTCCAGCCGCGGTAGATCAGCATGTTCGGGCTCGTCCCCTGCGCCACCCACTCGGAGACCTTGCCGTCACCGTCGGTCACGTTAAGCGTGATCTGCATGTGGGGATTGATGAAACGAAACGCCACAACGGTGCCGGTGATGCTGAAGGGCGCCGACAGGTCCCAGTTCGTGTCACCGTGATGGGCAACGACCGGCGCGCCCATCGTCATCACAATCGAGGCGAGCAAGATGTTTCGCAGCATGGCACCTCCAGGCGGCAACCTCGAGCGAGCAAGACGACGCAAGAATCTACCACGGCACGACGCCCTGGGTTTCCGATCGTTCACCAGCGTCGCGCTGCGCCAGAAACTCCGCGCAATGCGCGCACAGCTCGGGGAGGAACTCGTCGAAGTCCGCGGACAGGCGATCGAAATGATCGGCGAGCAGGCGGCCCGCCGTGCCAATCCCGGCAGCGACTGGACGTCGCCGCGCCATCCCCTGCAGGGCACGTTCGATGCCCAGCGGGCTCGCATAGTTTCGCAGCCAGTCGTGTCGAGTCATGCTTGTGACCAGCGGGTGCACGGCGGACGGTATCCGATGCAGATTGCTCTGCATCGTGCGATAGATGTCTTGTGCGTACTCCCCTAGCGGGTGCGGGTGGTGCTCCGTCCATCGGCGTGCGAGCACGTGGTCGTAGAAGACGTCGATGATGACGCCGGACAGTCGTCCGTATTCTTCCGAGAGGATCCGCTTGCTGCGATGCACCGCGGGATGACGATCCGAGAATGCATCAATGGTTCGATGCATCTGAATGCCCGTGCGCAACCGATCGGTGACGCCGGGCTGCTCGTATCGCTCCACACGCCCCTTGACGAAGTCGCCCAGCAGGTTCCCAAGCCGCAATTCGTCATCGTCACCAGCCAGCAGAAAGTGGACCAGGTAGTTCATCTAGTCGCGTCAGGCAATCGTATCCGTTTGCAGCGGGGTGGCGCCCCGGGGCCGCTCAAGTGGGAATGTGCTCGGTTTCGCGAGCGGAGAGTGAATTGGTGCCGGTCGATCTGGACTGACAGAGGGGGATCCGAGCCGTGTGGGATTCGGTGCCGTCGCGATGCGGAGAGTGGGATTCGGTTTAGCTGGCTGAGAGAGTGGGATTCGGTTTCGCTAGCGACGCGCTCAAGCGTGTCGCTGCGAAACGCTGAACCCATTCGCGACGCCAATCCCCGCGGAGCGGGGAATTGGCGGAGAGAGTGGGATTCGAACCCACGGTAGAGTTTCCCCTACACACGCTTTCCAAGCGTGCCTGATCGACCGCTCCAGCATCTCTCCACTTTAGAATCAACAGCTTGCGAGCAGCCGACAACGATTATCGCAGAAATTGTGATAGACCTCCTAATCTTCTCTGATCACTTACGGCGATCTTGCCGAGGTGGACCGCGGCGCCAGCGTCACCCAAGTGTGAACTCAAACGCCTCCATGGCCGCATCGATGAACTCGATCTCGAACCGTCGGTCGCCGATCGGTTTCGGCTGTCGGATCGTCTTTGGCATAGGTGGAAGAACGATCGCGGCTCGCGCTGCGGTTGCGGGATCGCTCAACCGGCGAGGCCACATCGTCGTCGTGGACACCGAAATCCTGGACTTCGGCACGGAGTGGGGGATCGGGTTGATGAACGCCGACGGCGTCATCACGCTGCCCACGGAAACCTCGATGCACCAGCAGTTTTCGCCGACGGCAATAAGGCCATTGAACTCGAGCTCGGCTCCGTCCACTTGATCTCGCCGGTCTTCCAGTTCAGGCACCGCAGCGACGTTGGCGATCGGCCGGGGCCTTCTGAGTTGTTGCCGTTCGGTCCGTACAAGAACCCGTTCAGGAGCACACTGGTGTGCCAGTGGCTGGACAAGCCTTCCTGTTCCCACAGCGGCTTCGTGTCACCGGTCGCCTCGAACAACGCGCCGCCGGACGCACGTCCGGCCGTGATCGCGCATGCCCAACAGCTGATCGAGGCGTGGCGGCACGATTACAATCAGCAGCGGCCTCACGGCGCGCTCGGGCAGCTGACACCGAGCGAGTACGCCGCGCGCGATCATCAGCAGACAGAAGCGGCCCCGCTCCAACTATCCGGCGTCTGACAACGGGGACAATGTCACGATCTGTCCGCGATCGAGCAAGAGTAGGAGGAGCAGGGCGAAGATCAAGCCCGTCGGAACGGGCAGATGGTTGGCCGTAGAAGCCGACCATTTGGCTGCGGCGTCGCCGATCGGCCGCGTTGTCACGTTCGGGAGTGAAACTCAAAAAAGTCTTAACTGACGTCAAGTGATCTGGATATAGTCAGGCACTCCGATGACACCGAATCGCGGACCGAGCAGAGCGAAGCCCCTCGTCTTTTCGGGCGCCCCGCAGATTCCGTCCCAACAAGTCTTCGACGAGGCGCGAAGGAAGAACCCTGCGTGGGCCACGCTTCTCGAAGCGGCGTATGGGAAATTCGCAAACCTTCCCGAGAACAAAGGCATCTACGCGGACCCGAAGGGTGACGGCGCAACCGTCGAGCAGGTTTGGCTGCTCTTCACGACATTCGGCATTCTTCCCTATTGCGTCCTGGTTCGTCCGGTGCCGGAAGGCGAGACGCGTCGGATTGCCCGGTTTGTCAACGAGACTCCCTCGCAGCTGATTGCCCATTTCAAGAAGATTCAGGAAGCCGAGGGCGGCATCGGCGCGACCACTCTGCATTACGACGGGAGAACAGGACACTGCGTTACCGTGCTTTCGTACGACGGGCCACGCGACCGCTTCATCTACGCCGACCCGTGGCCGCTCAAATCCCTGCTGTCGGCTGAGAACAACGAGGCCGGCGTCAACGCCGTGCAGGAGGGCAAGCGCTGGAGCGTCACCGCGGCCGAATTGGAGAAGGTGTTGTTTGCCGCGATGATCTTCCCGCCGTCGTGGGCGCGCGTTCAGGGAATTCACTTCGAATTGCCGTTCGAGCAATGGACGAATTCGGAGTTCTTTCGATTCTTCCATCTCAAGCAGACGTCGGAGCAAGCGGAAGGGAGCGGCGTCGCCCGGACGTTTGCGGTGGGCCCCTTCGCGCAGGACGTCAGGCTCTCGGTCAGGTCAGACGGCGCGGGCGTGATCCGAAGCGCGCAGCTGCGGCTCGACACCCTGTGGCTGGCAGGCAATGTGATGCTTGCCCTCGATATCAGCAAGAGCTTCATCCCCGCGTTCGCTCCGGCTCCCGATAAAGAGAAGTACGGGGAGGTCAGCTCGCTCCTGTGGAGTCTTCGAAAGCCCGCCGCGGCGCTCGAACTGAAGAACAACACTGGCGAGTCGCCGGAAGTCGAGTGCGTCCGCGCCTTCGTGGGGTTGTCGCAAAGCGGAAGCCTCGGCACGGACTTCGGAAGCCTCTCGATCGGCGGGACACAGGAAGACGGCCGTCTCTTCCGGGTGATCGACTTCACTCTATTCTGATGAGATTTGGAGAACTTCACCTCCGGGTAGGCAGGCGCCAGAAGGGCGGCGACTGTCCCTGCGTTGTCAGGATCGCCGCGCTCAACGAGGTCCCGGTTCAATACGAGTTCGCGGTCCGCATACCAGAAGTCTCGGCTACGGATCCCGTCATGCCGCCTGAGGTGCCGCTCGCGCTGGGCGGGCATATTCTCGAAAGCGTCGAGAAGACGCGCGTGGCTGGTGACGTGCCTGCCGGGTATGTTCCGTACCGACTGCTTCTCGAACTCGATCCGATCGATCTCGCAGGCCTCGATTGGGAGAACGCAGGCCTGAGTCAGACCGCACCGGGCGCGATCGTCACACGCTTCCTGCCGGTGTCCGACATGCGCGCCGTGCGGTCGTTCGAGCTGCCTTTGTCCGTGCTCCACATGACCCGCCTCGTCGAGAGCAGTCCGGCTGAGGGCTTCATCAAGTACTTTAGGTACGTCAGGGCATCGGGAGTCCGAGACGCCGACGTCGTTTCAATGGCGCGGACGAACCGCGGCGACCTGGTGCACCTCGTTGCGGACGCCATCTGGACGAGCGACAAAACGGCTGCGTTGACGTTGAACGCGGCCGCGGAGAACGAAGGGACGCCCGTTGGCATCCGCCCGCTGAGCGCCGCTTTGTCCGCTTCAGGCACCAGGCTCCTGATCCTGCAGTGCCTCAGCCCCGCGGCGCTGGTTCCGATGTTGAACTTTGCGCATCGGCTGCTCGGGTGCGGCGGTCCGACGACGTTGGTCGTCGCGGGAGCAGCGTCCGGCGATGTCGAGCAGCTCTACATGGACATCGTTCACGACGACTTCTCCCACCTGTCGTTCCTCTACCGGCGCCGGCCCAGCGTGCAGTTCGTGCTCTTTCACGGCATCGGAGGAGACCGTGTGGTCGAACTTCGACCGATGGCAGAGCGGTTGTCAAATGAAATGCGCCTCACGGCCGTGACCGGCGCGTCCCTCCTCGATGTGGTCCGGACAGTCGCTAAGCCCACGCCGATCCGTTTCGGCGGTGCGCCAGCTCCAAAGCGGCCTTCTGCGGCGGACAGTCTGGCCCTCGATCTCAAGGCAAGCCTGGCGGAGCATGACGAGACATCAAAGCGCGTCTACGACTATTCCAGGGAGACGGGGGCGTGGATCCCGATGGCCGGCGACCGCCGCGCGCAGTCGGCGATGGCGGGCAAGGTCGAAGACGTTCAGCGGCGCATGGACCGTGTGGTCAACGTCGGATTCCTCGACAGCGCGGACGACCGCAGGTTGTCGTCGCGAGACGTGTTGCGACCCGGGAACGCGTATGTCTTCACGGTGCAGATCGGCCGAAGGACGGATTGGAGCGTCATCGACGGCGTCGCGGCGTTCCCAGAGCACGCGCTCGAGCGGCAGTACTCGGCCGACGGGGTTCAGCTTCGGGTCGTGCTGTTCGGTGTCGGGTTCGAGATCAGCAAGCCGGACCGACCGCTCCGCCTGGAACGACCGCCGGCTGAGTCGCAGGAGCTCCGTTTCGACGTGCGGGCGCCGTCGCAGCCTGGCCGGTACCGCGTGCGGGTCTGCATTTACAAGGAACTGAACCTTCTGCAATCGATCCTGGTGCGCGTGGCGGTCGGCGAGCGTCCGGGCTCGGCTCGCGGCGCGAAACATATCCAGGCGGAGGTGGAATACGCGCTCAGCTCGACGCTGTCGAATGTCGACGCGTTTCAGAAACGAGTGGTCAACCTTCTCGCCAACGAAAGCGACGATGGCACGCATACACTCGCGATCGTCGGCGGCTCTCTGAAAACGACGTTTGACTTCGGTGACGGCGAGATGCGGACATCAGTTGGCGCCGCTCGTGACGAGCTGTCGAAGATCGCGGCGGACGCTAAGAGCGACCCGCCGAAGTACCGCTTCGACGGGGTGACGAACGGCACGACGCTCGCCAGGCTCGAGTCCGACATCGTGCCGCTCGCTGAACTCGGTTACCAGTTGTATTCGAACATCGTCACCGGCAAGGATCCCGCCTTCGCGAAGGAATTGCGGAAGGCTTTGGGAAGTCCAGGCGCGACCATTCAGATAGCCGCCGTGAAATCGGCGAGGTACGTCTTTCCGTGGGCATTGGTGTACGACCAGAACATCGTCAGTGGAACGTTGAGACTATGTCCGCAATTCAAGTCGGATGCTGCGAAGGCCACCGGCGAATGGCTGACGGACCAGGTGTGCCTGACGCGCGGCTGCCCGAGCCAGGGGAAGACGGACATCGTCTGCCCGTCAGGATTCTGGGGATTCAAGCACTTCATCGAACAACCCCTCTCAGTCGGCACGAAGCCAAGCGCGACCGGAAGACCAGACCTAATTCTGGAGATCGACGGCGGGTCCGCGGCGGCGGCGCTCTCAGGCTTGATGATCGTAAGCCGCGAGCTGAAGCAAGCCTCTGATCACGAGAAGGAGCTTCGCGGTTCGAATGCTTTCGTGTTCCTGGCCAAAGACACAAAGGTGGAAGCCGCCGAGTGTCTCCAGAACCCGCAGCGGTCCGCGCACGTCGTTTACTTCTACTGTCATGGGGGCCGCGAGAAGGCGCGGACGTGGCTCGGCATCGGCAAAGGTGCGGCGGAGCGGCTGACGCCGAGCGACCTGACAGCCCTTGAGATCGATTGGACCGGGACGCACCCGTTGGTGTTCATCAACGGCTGCCACACGGCCGATTTCACGACCGACGACCTGTTGAACTTTAATCAGGTGCTGGGTTACTGCCGCGCGGCCGGGGTCGTTGGAACAGAGATCAGCGTTCCGGAAAGCCTCGCCAGGTTCTTCGCAGCCGGATTCCTGTCTCAATTCCGTAAGGGCCTCACGGTGGGCGTGAGTCTGCGGCAGCAACGGCTGCGGTTGCTAGAGCGCTTCAACGTCCTCGGGCTGGCGTACACGCCGTATTGCTCGGCGGATCTGAAGGTGGTTCAACACTGAGAGGAGACTGTCATGGACGGAGGACCCTTCTGCTTCGGACTCGTCGTTGGGTGGGTGACGTATCGGACGCTTCGCCGCAAAGCCGACGGCGTGGCGCTCGGCGACATCGCCGCCGTGATCGGCGCCGTCGGCGGAGCGACGGTTGTCGGACTGTTCAAAGCAGCCGCGTTCGACAGTTACTGCATCGGGCTGGCTATCGGGTTCTTCGCCTATTTCATCACGGGCATGGGCATCGCCAAGTGGGGCAAGCCGTCCGGTACCGCGCCGGCCGGAGATTGGATGGAGACGCGCGATTCTCAGTGAGTCCGGGACGACCCGAGACGATCCATGCGTAAGGCGATACGATTGATTCGCGCCGACGGCGTTATTTCGAAACGAACGCACCGGCAATGAAGTTAGCGTTTACCAAAATGTTGTCGACAGATGTTCATGGCGGACTGACCGAGCGAACTCAGCCAGCAGCCTAAAGGCGCTGGAGTCCCGCGGTGAGAACTTCGTCGATCTCAACTGCTGCCGATACGGCGACGCGAACGGCGGGAATTATGAGCGCGAGCGACAAATTCTCACCCGGATCGAGCTCGTACTGAATCCGCTCTTCGCGCTTCTCTTCGTCTCCGTGAAACCACTCGCCATTAATCCAGCCGTCAAGGAGTCGGCGGACCGCTGGACGAGGCGCGCCTGCTGGCTCTGAGTAGAAGTCGGCGGGTTGATCGAGCGCCTCGTTGAAGCGCCGCTTTGCGCTGCGATTCTGTCTGTTTCCTATTGCCACCAACCACCGGCCTCGCGGTGCTTGAACAGCAAATTGCAGACTCGATTGAGACTCGACGCGTCGTCATTGCTGACGAGCTGCCGAAAATCCATCATGAGGGACCGGAACTTCGCGATGTCCGGCCAGTCCTTGCTGTGCACGTGTGTGCCAGGACCGAAGCTAGCAGCGAAACCCGCTCTCAACTCATCGTTGCGCCATAGGTCGCCCACCATCAGGCCCAGCGCCATCTCTCCCTTGTGAGCCTGAAACCCGCGCGTCAATGCGACCCGGATCAGTCGCTCTGTCTCTGGGTTGCGCGCGCACTGTAGGAAGAGATCCAAATCGCGATGGAAATCGTCAGCCGGCGCGAGCGCGATCGCATTGACTCGATCCTTGAGAATGGCGCGGCCGGCGCCTGGAAACCCGGCGATCCGATGCGCGAGCGACCGGACGAACTCGCCAAGTGCCGCGCTGGGCAGCGCTCGATTGATCCAGCCGTAGCGTTCCGCCAACTCCGCGTCGTCTTCCGCGCTCAACATCACCCTCGAGTGCCCGCGCGCGACCGATGAGACGCGTCAGGTGCTGAATACCGCCCGCGCCTGGTATCAAGCCAAACTCTTGTTCAGGCTGACTGAAAATCGCTGACTCCCGTGCCCGAGAAGCGCAGGTCGCAGGCGAGTACGAACTCACTACCGGCTCCTCGCACGCACGCGCCCCTCGATCTGCGCAATGGTGACGTTGCGGCTTGCGCTGAGATGGCGGAACAGGATGGCGATCGAGGGCTCGCCGGTCACCTTCGCCGCATGCTCCCGATATTCGTTGATCCGCATCACGTCGACGTGGGCAATGAAGTAGTCGGGGGCGGAGCTCGTGAAGACGAGAACGTGGCAGGCGTCGTCGGCCTCAGCTCGCTGAATCAGCGAGACGAGATCGCGGACCAGTTCTGTCCCAAGAGGATTCATCGGCGGGGCCGCGATGTCCGCGCACAACACGAGTCAGGAGCGGTCGTGCGGAAGTCGAAATTCAACGAGACCCAGATCGGAGCAAGAGCAGGGCGAACTGTCTGAAGGACAAATTCGGAAGATGCCAGCCGAGAGATTGCAGACAGAAATAGCTTGTACGCACTCGTAAAGATGGGATGTTCGAGATCATCGGTCGCAATCGTTCCGTCGGGGTTCTTCTCGAACTGTTCAGGCATCAGCTGCGGTTCAGCGACCGATTGCGCCAATGCCTCCGTCACGGTTCCCGTCGGCCGCGCGAGGCGCCCGGCGGAGCGAGGAACTCCTCGGCACGAACGGAGTATTTGCGCATCAATTCGAAGAACGCTCGCCGGTTCTTGCCGGCGGCTTGCGCTGCGCGAGCAATGTTGCCGCTGTGCGCCGCAAGGCACGCGCAGACGCGCGACCGCTCGAAGTCGGCGACTATGCGCCGCTTGCCTTCGCGCAGCGACACGGCGAGCGCCTGCGGCGCCTCGTCCTCGGACAACTTGAGATGCTGCCGCGTGATCACGTCGTCGTGAAACGCAAAGGCCACCGCGCGCCCAACCACATGCTCGAGTTGCCTGACGTTGCCCGGCCAGTCGTGTGCGGCCAGGGCCTCGATCGCGTCGTCATCAAACGTGCGGCCGCGTGCCTGAAATTTCTTCGCGTACGTCGCAAGGGCGTAGCGCGCGAGTAGCGGGATGTCCTCGCGCCGTTCGCGCAGCGGCGGCATGCACACGCGCAGCATGTCGAGCCGGTAGAACAGATCCTCGCGAAAGTGGCCTTGCTTCACACGCGTGGAGAGATTCGAGTTCGTCGCGGCCATCACGCGAACATCGGCGCGCAGGACCCGTGTGCCGCCGAGCGGTCGGTACTCCTGGTTCTGCACGAAGCGCAGCAAGGTCACTTGCTCGGACTGGCCAAAGGCGTCGACTTCGTCGAAGAACAGCGAGCCGCCTTCAGATGCGGCAATCAGCCCAAGCTGCGCTGCCGAGGCGCCGGTGAACGCCGCCTTCTGGTGGCCGAAGAGCTCGTTCTCGATGAGGTCGCGCGGGATCGCGCCGCAGTTGATCGTGTTGAGCGGCTTGGAGTGGCGGGCGCTCAGCCGGTGGATGGCACGCGCGCACAGCTCCTTGCCGGTGCCGGTCTCGCCTTCGATCAACACGGTCGCATCGCAGCGGGCGACGGCGCGGATGTTCTGCAGTACGCGCGTAAAGCCGGGCCCGCGACCGACAAACCCTTCGATCTCCGGCGCCGCGTCGTCGGATGGCTGCTCCGCCGCCGCGCGTAGCACGCGCGGAATCAGCGACGAGGGCGTGATCGGTAGCGTCACGTAGTCGGTCGCACCGGCAGCCAGCCAGCGCGAGATGTCCATCAGGTCGGGTGACGATGCGATGACAATGACGGGCAGTTGCGGCCAGGAACGCCTCAAGCGAGCGACTACTTCACTGCTCGTATCGCCGACATTCAGCAGGGCAACCCGCGGTGTCGAGGGTGGCAACGCGGCAAGCGTCTTTTCAAGATCGGCCAGAGCGACGACGTCCAGACAGACGTCGTTGCAGCATGCCGACGCGAGACACGCCTTACAGTTGTCGAATTCGGATGAGTCCAAGGACTCGACAAGCAGCGCACGTACCATTGCTCGACCCCGCAGTTGGGTGCCGACTAGACCAGTAGCGTTGAACGAACCGGGGAGACCGTAAGTATCGAGTACACTCTGTGGCGAACGCAACGTCGAACCTACGAATGTTAACGGCCCTGGCAACTTTGTTCCCGCTTCAAGCCCTGACTTGCCGTCTTCCTTGCAGAATCCTTGCAGACGCTTCGTACCCAAGATTGAGTTTTTCTCGAGCCTCTGCCAGTGACATGGCCGCCACCCCAGGATGGCGGGACGAACGACCATGCAGGTAACCATCGACCAGTCTCAAGTCCCATTCATCCCAAGCACAGTTCGCAGGTCGGCTTGACATCTTCTGGCCGCGCTGTTCATGGGCACCAGACCCACGATCGCCTTCTTTGGAACATGTCGCACGAGCACAACCCCGTTCGGCGCTACGAACATGTCTATGCCAGCAGCGCGCAAGCGTGAGGTCGAGATCTCGAGCAAGACGTCTACGCCCGCTCGTTTGCCGATATTGCTGCCCTGGGTCAGTGCACAGTGAACGTGGGTACGGGTACCGGGCAACAGCCCTTCGTGAGCGATCAGCTCGAGAGCAGTGGTATGGGTTCCGTGCCATATAGCGCCATCGGCTTGAAACGCACACCATGACGCCTCGAGTGCTTCACGCGAGACGCCCGAATCGAGCGAATGCCCCTGGCACGCGCGAATTCGCTTCCCTTGCAGCTGGAGCCGCTGTTTCTGGTCCGCGCTCATGACGGACTCCAACTCACCTCTGGACATCTCAGCGAACTCGAGCAGGTCGGAAATGTTCACCCAGCCGGCCTCATCAATCGCAAGCCCCTGACGCCGGGCGCCATGCCGCAGGAGCCACGACAAGTACTTGCTTCCCCTACCAACTCCACGCTTGGCATGCATCGGATGACCGGCGCTAGGCATTTCTCCAATCACCGCGGCGGACCGCCTAACTCGCTTCGGAGTGCGCCGCTTTGTACTGCTCGAGTTCTTCTCTCGTCGGCTTGAGATCGTTAATGATGAATTTCTCCTCGGGAAAGCTGTAGATAGTCTTTCCCGTCGGTTCGAGAACGGATCTACCCAGAATCCGAACGATCAACTCGTCTTCTGGTCGAACTTCCGTGAGTCGAGCGCGAAAGCGCGACTGCATCGCGCTCAACTCCTCCGGTGGTTCGGGCGGATCCTCGTCGTCGGAATACGCGGACAGCGGTGTGCCCATCCGATGTGGCAGGGCCAGGAAGTCCTGACCGATCTCCGTAGGTTGTTCGACGCGTACCACGCTGGCCAATTGAGGATCACGCTCGATCCACGCTGCGGTCTCACGAAGGACAGCCACGTAGGTAGGGATCAATTCGCCGGGCCAGCCCCGATTGAAGTGCCGCACGAGGATGCGCGGCACACCAGGAGCTACAGGGGTGCAGAACAAGTCGCCGTTGAAACTACCGACGAACTTCTTCAGGTTCAATTTGCGCTGTATGTCGTTGAACGTTCGCATCGCTACTGCATGTCGATGACGATGATCTTCCCCTTCTCGGCCGACCAATGCAAGTTGGCACTCGGTGGTTCTTTCTTCAGTTTCTTGAGCAGATTCTCGAGGACATCTGACAGTCCCCCGGCCTTCTTTTGACCTTCGAGCTCCGCGATCGCTTTGACGCGAGCGGCCTGTGCGTTGGCATCGCCGCCGGCACCTTTCAGCTCGACCGTGGCTGCGTCGAAATCGCGAAGGATAAAGTCCGGACCGGTTTCATGAATCTTCACAACCTCGACGACCGAGTTGAGCTTTGGATTGGCCTCAACTGCGGAGCGCACATCGCGGAGCAGTCTGAGCGACTCCGGCATGTCGACGAGGCGAGTTTCGAACCATCGTTTGAGAGCGGTGAACTTGCCTTCGGAGGCAAAGATTCGCCCTTCGCCACCGCTGAAATCAGGGTCGAGCACGTCGTTGCCGCGGAACTGCTGAAGTCGGAGCCGGAAAGCCTCGTTCAACCTCGCCACGAACTTGTCCCATGATTTCGGGAAGCTCGACGGCTTCGGCTTCGGCGGTTTCGGTTCCGGTTTCGGCGTCTGCGAGCACGACGGCGGGCTCGCGCCAGAAGTCACGGCGGGCCGCGGGCCGCGGCGGCTTGGTTGCGATCGCGATGCCGGTGAGGCGGGCGAGCGAGTGGT
>JABFSA010000112.1 GCA_013140775.1 Acidobacteriota bacterium
TCAACGACGGCTTCGAGCAGATGACGGGGTACGCGCGAGAAGAAGTACTTGGCAGCAGCATCAACGACCTGAACCTGTGGAACGAGCCGCTGGCGATCGTCGGCGACACCGAGACGAACCCGTCGGTGCGAAACATGGAGCTGCCGTTCAAGGTGAGGTCTGGCGACGTCCGCACGGGCCTCTGTTCCACCGAGGTCGTGACCCTTGCCGGCGAATCCTGCCTGCTCATCGTCGTCCGCGACATCTCGGAGCGGAAGCGCGTGCAGGCCGCGATTCAGGAAGCAAACGACCGGCTGGCGCGCTGGGTCAACGAGCTCGAGGACCGGGGACGCGAAATCTCCGTGCTCAGCGAGATGGGCGAGCTCCTGCAAAGCTGCGTGAGCCAGGAGGAGGCGTGCCGCATCAGCGTGAACGTCGCACAGCAGTTGCTGCCAGGGTCGTCTGGGGCGCTGTGCCTGTTCACCGATAACGGGATGCTCCTCGAGGCTGCCGGTGTGTGGGGTGGCTTCTCAACCGAAGAAGCCGTGTTCAGCCCGGACGACTGCTGGGCGCTGCGCAGGGGACGGCCGCATGCCGCCTCCGACAGCGACACCGGTCCCGTGTGCGCGCACGTCAAGCAGACGCAGGCCGGTACCCACTTGTGCGTGCCGATGGTCGCGCAGAGTGGCGCCATCGGCGTGCTGCACGTGCGCCAGTCCGACCAGGCGTTTCCCGGCGACACAATGACGGCGTGGCTCAGCGAGCCGAAACAGCGGCTCGTCGTGACCATCGCCGACCATACTGCGTTGGCGCTGGCCAATCTGCGCCTGCGCGACACGCTGCGGAGCCAGTCGATCCGCGACCAGCTGACGGGGCTCTTCAACCGGCGCTACATGCACGAAGTGCTCGGCCGAGAACTGCTCCGCGCCCGGCGGGCTCAGTCGTCGATTGGCATTCTCATGCTCGACCTCGACCGATTCAAGGCCGTCAACGACACGCACGGGCATGCCGCCGGCGACGAGGTGCTCAAGCGCGTGGGCCGGCTCCTGCAGAGCCGCGCGCGCGCGGAGGACATCGTGTGCCGGTATGGCGGCGAGGAGTTCGTCGTGGTGCTTCCGCAGATGACACTGCAAGGGGCGATGGATCGGGCAGAACAGATCCGCGAGGCCACGAAACGCATCGTCTTCAACTTTCAGGATCGGACCATCGGTCCGCTGTCCGTCTCGATTGGCGTGGCCGCATTCCCCGAGCATGGCGGAAGTCTCGACAGCCTGCTCACGGCCGCCGATGCCGCGCTCTATCGCGCAAAGGTCCGGCGCGACTGCGTGGAGCTTGCCGTGCCTCATGTCGGGTCTTGGCCCGAGCACGAAACTCAAGTCGAGAACGATCCGCCGTCCGTAGCCGAACGCAAACCCGTGCGTAAGTCGAAAGTCGTCGATCACGGGGACCGGCTTTGGTGATGCCTGGTGGGGTCCGGCTTTCCTGCCCCGAGCGTAGTCGAGGGGAGCCGGACCGTGTAGCGCTACACTGACACATGCTGGCGTCGTGGCTGACCGGTGTTGTTACTCTTCTGATCGTCACCTTCGCTGCCTGCACTTCGTCGTCTGTCAGCTCGACGGAGACATCGCGCCCCACAGCAACCGATTCGACCGGCGGAGTCGAATCAAGTCCTCCCGCGCTTCGGCGCAACTCTCCCTTTTCTCTTGACGATCGTGCCGCGTGGCGCGCCGCGCTCAAATGGCCGACATCGTGCGAGGAGGCGTTCGAATCCAGCAAGGCGGGGGAGGATGGTGGATTGGCGGTTCACGAACTTGCCCCTCGTGTCGCTATCGTCGAAGTCTTGTGCGCGAGCGGGGCCTACCAGCCTTCGCACGTGTACCTGCGCTACGACCAGCAAGGCGCATCGGCGACAGCCACGCTGCTGGAGTTTCCCGTCCTGACGTCCGGGGACGGCTCTTCAATCGAGAAATCCGTCGAAACCGAGGTCTGGGGCGAGTCGTGGTTTTCACCGGATGCGTACGAGATGTCCGTGCTGACGCTGTCACGTCAGCTCGCGGACTGCGGCATCTGGAGCCGCTATGCCCTCAGCGGGCGCCAGCCCGTGCTCACAGCCGCCTCCGCCCGACTCCCGTGCCCGGCGTCGCAAGGACCGCCTGCACAGTTCGCGAACGGCAATAGCCCCTTGAGGTGGCCGTCCGTTTCCCTTTCCAAGTGAGGTTTGCATGCGTATCGATCACACCGCGTTCTTCAACGGCTATCGCAGTGCCTACGGCAAGCTGACGCAGGGAGTTGTCTCCGGCCTCGAGCTGCTCGGGCGCAACATGGAGGCCGATCCCGACCTGAAGAACCTGCAGTGGGCCGCCTACATGCTGGCCACCGTGAAGCACGAATGCGCCGACACGTGGCAGCCCATCATCGAACGTGGCCCGCGCGCCTACTTCGACAAGTACGAGACAGGGACGACGCTCGGCACGCGGCTCGGCAATACCGAACCAGGGGACGGATGGCGCTATCGCGGCCGCGGGTACGTGCAGATTACCGGCCGCGCCAACTACGCGCGCCTGACGCAGGCGCTCAAGCTCGGTCCAGAGGCCGACCTCGTGCAGGATCCCGAACAGACGCTACGCCCGCAGATTGCCTATCAGATCATGTCCCTCGGCATGCGGAAGGGACTCTTCACCGGGAAGAAGTTGAGCGATTACATCGGGCCTGGCGGGTGTGACTATCGCAACGCTCGGCGGATCATCAACGGCGTGGACCAGGCGCAGAGAATCGCGCAGTACGCGACGACGATCGAAGGGATCTTGCGAAGCTCACTCGTCGCGTGATGTGAGCATCCCACCTCATCCGGTGTCGTCGTAGCCAACAAAAAGCGTCAGCGGTTATTACCGGAGGGTCCAGAGGCGAACGGTTCCTTGGGAGCTGCCGGCGGCGAGCGTGTGACCGTCCGGACTGAAGGCGAGACAGTCGGCGCGGTAGCCGAGGTCCAGCTTTGACACGGGCGTCATGTCGCTGAGGCGCCACAACGTCACGACTCCCGCCCTGTCACCAGCCGCCATTGTCTGGCCGTCAGGGCTGAACTCGACACTCCACGTTGCGTCCTGGCTCAGCACGCGCGGCTCAGCGTCGATGCTCTCCCACACGTAGAGGCCGGCGTCGGTTGCGGCGGCAATGAGCCTGCTGTCCCGGCTGATCGCCACATCCCAGGTCGTGATGCTGGTGTTGCCCAGCATGCGTGGTTCCTGATCGAGAGCCGAGGTCATCCAGACATCGACGATGCCCTTGTTGCTGGACGTGGCGAGCCACTGGCCGTCTGGCGAGAGCGCGACGCTGGACCTGCCGTTCTCCATGCCCTTGCGCGAAGCAAGGAGCTCAGCCACCGTTCCGTTCATGCGCCATACTCCGACGGTCTGTACGCCCGCCCCCGCGAGAAGCGTCCCGTCGGCGCTGAAATCGATCCCCTGGTTCACCCCGAAGTCCTCGGGCAGTGTCACCAACGTCTCCAGATCGTCAAGTCTTCGCAGCGTTACGCCACCGCTCACGGTTGCCAACATCGGTTCCGTGGGATGAAACGCCACGTCGGTGCCGGACCCATCATTCAGCAATGAAGGTTCGCGTTCGAGATCATCCAGGCGCCAGATTCGGACACCACTGAGGTCAACACCTGCCGCCAGGGTTCTCCCGTCGGCGCTGAACGCAACGGCCTGAATGCGACCGGCGTGCACAAGATCCGTGTATCCGTCGCCCTTCCGGACGCTGGCGCTGTCGTAATCCGGCGACGACGTCATGACCCAGATTCCAATAGCTATGGCGGCCACGAGGGCGATTGCGCCGGCGGCGAGGGCCATGCGGGAGCACAGGAACGACGGCGCGGGGTCCGGTGAAGCCTCCTCAAACGCACGCGGTTGATATTCGGGAACGGCAGGGCGGCTCGCGGCTGTACGGATTTCCGTAGATGCGGGTCTCGACTCACCGTCTCGCTCCCTGCCGAGGCCCACGGGTGATGCGGATACGTCGACCGGGTGCAGCCGCTCGGGCTCCGGCGAGTGGGGAGAGACGGACGGCTTCTGAGATTCCTGCGGCGGGGGAGTGGTGACCGGTTCGACAGATGGCCGCGGAGGTGTGGGACTGGGCCCTGGTGGAGCAGCCGTTGCGGCGACGGTCGTTCTCTCGGTCGCCGTTGACGGAAGCAACCCATGCTCGAGACGCGGCAATTGTACCGAAGAGCGTGAGCCGCGGTTCTAATTTCGGATCAGCCTCGGCTCTCCATTGCACTCTGTTTTCAACGACATCGAGGCAACCTCGGTTGACAGTCGCGCCATCTGTCGATTTCCGCAGATTTCGAGGCGTCGCTCTAACCAGCCTTCAGTCATCGCATTGCACTAACAGATCGTGATCAGGGCGACGGGCGTGCGGTTTGCTCACGTGAGTGCAGCCCCGACGGACTCCACGGAACCTGGCGCCTGACCTCGCCCGACCAGGAGTCTCGTCGGTGGCCCTCATGGTGTGCGATTTTGCGAGGGGGAAGTCGCCGGGTACGCGACGACGATCGAGGACACGCTGCGCCGGGCACGGGTACCGTAGCTCGGTCAGACACCTCGATTGCGTACGAGAGATCTCAGTCCTATAATCCCACTCGCCTGGGCTCCACTTGACCACCTGAGCGCGCCAGACCCTTCACGCACAATCGGCGATGCGACGCGGGTGCCCGACCGAATCAGCGGCCGGCACCCGTACATAGACTGCTCCCTCGTTCCTGGGAGGTCCTCCTGTGGGAATGCCGAAGCTTTGCCTGTTTGTCGCGCTCTTCCTTGTCGGAAGCCGTCTGGCAACCGCCCAGACTCAAACGAAGGGGATTCAACTGAACACGGGCAACAGCTCACACCTTGTTGTCCTCGCCATCCAACCCCTCCCTGACTCTGCGAACAAGGACTTGGCGCTCGTACTCGTATCCCTGGCGCCACAATGTGTCTTTCCTGAGAGATTCGAACTGCCGGTACAGCTCGACGGCACTGCCTTCCAACTGAAGCGCATGATTCGACTGACGCAGGAACAGCTTTCGAATGGAGTGTGCTCAGAGTCGCTCGTGAGTGCGTACACGCCGAGTGAGTTTTGCTACCTTACGGCAGCCTCGTCGGTCGTGATGCACCTGCCAAGTGGTCCGGTGCAGTGGACACCGGAGGCGATTGGCTACGCGTCGTCCATGAAACAACCGGAGGCCGCACCATATCAGGTTCGCGCCGAGGAGACTCGCGAAGCTTCTGTTCAACTCATGCTCATGGCTCGTAGCGGCGAAGCGCCAAAAGCCAGAGACCTGGCGGAAGCCATGGCGCCTGTCTTTGTGTCTCGCCCCGCCGGGGAGGGTATCGCGTTCTTCGCGGCACTCGGCCTGGCACGACGTGAGACCAAGGATCTGCCTGCCGCCGCGATTGCTTACGAAGTGGCCACGATGATCGCCGACGCATCGAGCTACTCCGGCGGGGTCGTGGGAGTGACGTACGACAACCTCGCCACAGTAAGAAGACTGCTGCGCCAATTCGAGGGCGCGTCAGTGGCCAGCGATCGTGCACTTGCCATTTTGTCTGCGACGGACCCTGCCGGATGGAACTACGGAGGCGCACTGAACAACCGTGCGCTCCTGCTCGCTGACCAGAATCAGCCCATCGCAGCACTCGAGTACTCTGACCGCGCGCTCGTGGTTCTTCGGCAGGCATTCAAGAACGATACTGCCGCGCTCGCACCGTTTCTCGATGATAACCAGCAGCTACGCGACAAGGCGGAAGGACGCTGACGCTATGCTCAACTTGTTCGACCGCGAGAATGTGGAGCCACCCCCACCTCCCGAAGATCTCACGCGGGAACTACCGGGTGACGGCTGGAAGCTGCGCATTGACATGGCGCCGCAGGTCCTCTCCCTCTCGATGGGAGAGGAATTCACCTGGTGTGAGGAAGAGCCTCTCGCACCAACCTGCGACTCGCACACACACTTCGTTTCAGCATCGATGCTGGCCGTCAAGGCCAAGCTGTTCGACGACGGGATGTATGCGGCCGTTGAGCTGGCGACGCAGCCGGGCAAGGCCAGGCTGCTCTCGGCCCTCGCCAGTATGGCGCCACGGATCGCGGCTGCGGCACGGCTCGGCGGAAGTGACACCCCGTTGTCGGAAGCTGCGCGCTCGATCTCCACGGACTTTCTCGCCAACGAGCGTGAGTCGAAACCGCTCGGCTTCTACACCTGGAGCGATTCGCTTCGCCGCATCTTTCAGCAGGATCGCCTCCTGCAGCAGGAGCTCGACCCGGAAGAAGTTGTTGCGCTGGTGTCGGCTCTGAATGCCGACCCCACTCTCGCGACTGCCTACGGCAACCACCTCGACCTCGTGGCGAAGCTCACGAACCCCTTCGTGGAGGAGACACCGGATCTCCGTCGGCCAGACGGCAGGTGGTTCTTTCCAGCGTCGCGGTCCCATGAGTCAACGCTAACAAATCGCCTCTATGGTGACCGGCCGATTCCCGAGGGCTTTTCGCTTGCCGACGAGTTGGTCGCGCAGCTGATCTCTGGTGGCATCACGCTCAATCCGACCCCTGAGTCTGGCTGGTACGACCTGCAGACCTGGGCACTCGAGCCGCTGGTGCTCCTCGACAGGATGCCTGAAAGCGCCAAGGTGGCCACCAACCACGAGTACCGCGCAGAGTTACGGAACGTGTTCAAGGCTGTCATCGCGCTCACGCGCGAGACGCACGTGAAACAGGTCCACACCCCTTGCCCGGGTATGGCGTGTCCTGGAGAGCGACCCAAGATCGTCCCGGTCAGCCCCGCGCTCAGTGTGGAGCCGATTCGGAGTTACTACCTGCGACGTGCCGAGGGCTACGAGTTTGTCCGGAAGGTTCTGGAGCGCGTGGCGCCGCTGAAGACGATGCGTCGCGTGACGGCGGATGGCCCCGCACGCCGGCCGCTCGACGAGGAACTGGACGACATGATCACGCTCTTTGGCGACGCCGCGGCTGTGGCCGGCTACGAGATCGGCTTATCTCCCGTGACCGGATCTCAGCTCAACAGTTTTCGATCGTGGGCGAAGGCACCCGACATCCGGCACGACATTCGAATGATGGTCCCCGTCTTCTACGACGTCGAGCGGAAGAGAACCAAAGTGTGGGCCGTCCTCGGCTGGACGACGCGCTACCTCACGGCGAAATTCAAAACACCTCCCGGCGTAACCTTTCTCCGGGGCTCGGGCAGGGTTGAATTCAAGGGCGACTCGTATCCGGTGGCCGCACCGGTCTTCGCGGAGACGTATGTCGGCAGGCTGCTCGATCGCAATGAGTTCCGCGCGCACTGCGATCGCTACAAGACGAAAGAGCGAATCCTGCAGAGCCTCTAGCCCACGATGTCCGCCATCACGTGCGTAGCCCCTACGACTCTCTCTGGGAGTCGCTGTAACACTCAGCAAGGCCGACTGGGTCTGGGCTGCACCGCGACACTACGCCCAGCGAGCCTCGCGCCCTAGCACCTCGCGCGTATAATCCACAGCCATTGGCCCTCACGCCCGGTACCCGCCTCGGCGTCTTCCAGCTGACAGGTTTGATCGGTCGCGGGGGTATGGGCGAGGTGTATCGGGCGCGAGATACCAAGCTGGACCGCAGCGTCGCGATCAAGATCCTGCCCGAGGCGTTCGCGCACGACGCGAGCCGGCTGGCGCGGTTCGTGGGTGAAGCCAAGACCCTCGCTTCGCTGAATCACCCCAACATCGCAGCCATCTACGGCCTCGAAGAGAGCAACGGGGTCAAAGCCCTCGTGATGGAACTCGTCGAGGGCGACGATCTCTCGCGGCGCATCGCGCGCGGTGCGATCCCCGTCGATGAAGCGCTACCCATCGCCAGGCAGATCGCGGAGGCGCTCGAAGCTGCGCACGAGCAGGGGATCGTTCACCGCGATCTCAAGCCCGCGAATATCAAGCTGCGGAGCGACGGCACGGTGAAGGTCCTCGACTTTGGCCTCGCCAAGGCGATGGACCCTGCGGGCGCGATGGCGGCGAGCATTTCGATGGCGCCCACGACTACGACGCCGGCACTCATGACCGGACCGGGGATGATCCTCGGCACAGCGGCCTACATGAGCCCAGAACAGGCGCGCGGGAAGGCCGTGGATAAGCGCGCTGACATCTGGGCGTTTGGCGCCGTGCTGTTCGAGATGCTGGCCGGGAAGCGGGCATTTCCGGGCGAAGAGGTTGCCGAGGTGCTCGGGGCGGTCATTCACAAGGAACCAGCATGGTCCCAGCTTCCAGACTCCCTGCCGACGTCGCTGCGGACGACATTACGACGGTGCCTCGAAAAAGACCTGCGACAGCGGTTCCGGGATATCGGCGATGTGCGGCTGACGCTCGACGGGGTTTTCGATCCGGTGCCGTCAGAGACCAGGCTGACGCAGTCTCGAGCTTCTGGCTGGTGGGGCCGAAGAGCGGTCCCGCTGGGCGCGATCGCTCTTGCTGTCTTTGCCGGCAGCGTGGGATGGTCACTTAGACGTCCTCCTGAAATCCCGCCGCCCCTCGTCTCGCGCCTGACAATCAGTCTGCCGAATGCCCCGGTGGCGACGAGTTCTCAGCAGCTTGACCTCAACCTGGCAATCTCACCAGACGGTTCACGGATCGCCTACGTGGGTAATGGCGGCACGCAGTTGTTCGTCCGTGGCCTTAACGCCTTCGAACCGGTGGCGGTGTTCAGCGGAGACCCACGAGGTCCGTTCTTTTCGCCCGACGGCCAGTGGATCGGGTTCGTGAATGGCAACTCGTCACTGATGAAGGTGGCGGTAAACGGTGGCCCACCCGTCAACGTGGCTTCGCTTGCTGGCCTTGCTCAACGGGGAGCAACGTGGGCACCAGATGACACGATCATCTTTGCTGAACAAGGCAGCGCGACAGGTCTCCTGCGGGTCCCTGCCGCAGGCGGACCGACGACCGTCCTCACCCGACCGGACAGGGCCCAGGGGGAGGAGGATCATCTGTGGCCGGAGCTCTTGCCCGATGGCCGCTCCGTGCTATTCACGGTTACATCGCCGGCCGGAGGCGCCGATGCCTCTCAGATCGTTGTGATGGATCTGCGGACCGGCGTGAGAAAGACGCTTGCGCGCGGAGGCAGCAATGCGCACTACGTGACGACCGGACACCTCATCTACGCAGCAGGTGGCGCGTTGCGTGCGGTGCTGTTCGATCTGTCGCAGTTGGAGGTCCGAGGTGCGGCCGTATCGGTTATCCCTGATGTACAGGTGACCCTCGCCGGGGCGGTTCAGGCCGTCATGGCCGTGAACGGCACCCTGGTGTACCTGCCCGGAAACGGACAAGTGTTCAAGAGAACTGCCGTATGGGTAGACAGGCAAGGCCGCGAGACACCACTCCCCGTACCACCCCAGCGGCTCGATCAGCCCAGGGTGTCACCAGATGGTACGCGCGCCGCCATTCACTCGGACGACGGCGAGAGGGACATCTGGCTGCTTGATTTTGCCCGGACGACGCTGACTCGATTTACGTTCGACCGTGGATTGGATCACTATCCTGTATGGACCCCCGACGGCCGTCGGCTGCTCTTCAGCTCTCAACGAGGCGTCCCGGACAGCGTACGGAATCTGTTCTGGCAGGCGGCCGACGGGACGGGTGAGATAGCGCGCTTGACCACAAGTCCAATTCTCCAGCATGTGACAAGCGTGTCTCCCGATGGTCGCATTGCAGTGTTCACCGAGTTTTCACCTAGGACCGGTGAAGACATCATGCAGTTGGACATGACGTCGGGTGAACATCGGGTGGCGCCGCTCATCCAGTCGATGCTTGTGGAGCGGAATGGAATCATTTCTCCTGACGGTCGATGGCTTGCGTATGAAGCAGACGACTCCGGGCGATTCGAGATCTATACACGTCCATTCCCGGACGTCGGTGGCGGCCGATGGCAGGTCTCGACGGCTGGTGGTAAACGCCCAGTGTGGGCGCGGAATGGGCAGGAGTTGTTCTACGCCTCGCCGACTGGCGCGGTCATGGGGGTCGGCGTGGAGCGGGGGTCGGCGTGGATTGCCTCGACGCCTGGATTGATCGTCAAGGAGGGGTACTACACGAATCCCTCCGGTCCGACGTCCGGACCGATGTTCGACATCTCCGCTGACGGCAAGCGATTCCTCCTGATCAAGGACTCTGCGCCCGATGTCGTCACCCAGTACAACGTCGTGCAGCACTTCGACGTGGAACTGAAGCGCCTGGTGCCGGCCCAATAGGCGCACATCCCGACGTCGCCCGCGGTTCGCGAGGTAGCGAACCGCTCTTCGCAACTTCAGTTGTCGCTCCTCCAGCGGCTCACCCTGGTCGTTTTTCTTCGCGCTTCCTAACTTTCATCAGCGCCTCTGTTTGCACCGACAGCGCCTGCCGCGCGCCGCCGGCGTCTTGTTTGCTCAGGTGAGTGCAGCCCCGACGGGCTCCACGGAAACTGGCGCCTGACCTCGCCCGACCAGGAGTCTCGTCGGTGGCCCTCATGGTGTGTGGCTTCGCCTCTGTCACTTCCGCTCGAGACGTCCGTGCAAATGTGCATCCTCTGTGTGCGAAAGGGCACAGCAACGCGAGGCGGAATCTCCTAGCCTTCACAAGGAGATTCACGATGCAAATGAAACAGAGCGAGAGGTATGCGTGCAAGAAGTGCGGATGCGAGGTCACAGTGACGGTTGCCCCGTCGGTGGTTGGCAAAGGTGGTCAAGGATCACTCGTGTGCTGTGGCGAGAAGATGTCTAGCCAGGAGTAGGCGGGGCCGGGATCCGCGGAATCTCCTCCAGCCCGCTGAGGTACGTCCGGGTCTCCGCGAGCGTCGTCGTCACGAGCGTCGCGCCGGCGTCCCTCAGGGCCTGCGTGCTCTCGTCCGCCATCGCCGGTGGGCCCCACCGCCCGACGACGATTCGCAGATCAGGCAACGCGGCGCGAAGGCGCTTTACCAGGTAACGAGACTTCGACGACGGACTGGGCGGCAGATCCGCGAGACAGATGACGGAGACGCGTTGCGTCCGTACGAGCGAAACCAGGTCCGAGGCCAGCAGGCGCGCGTTGGTCATCTCGATCACGATCGGCAGGTCGTCCAGGGCATGCGCCAGCATCGTCAACGCAACTTCATCCGCGACGCCGTTGGTTGCGTAGCCCAACACGCGCAGCGGTTCCCGGGGGCCTGGCCGGGAAGATGCCTCGAGCGAGGCGGTAGGCGGCGGCCTGAGAAGCCGGACCGATTCGACTGCATCGCTCAGCAGCTCTCGTGTCGCCTCGATGACCGCAGTTTCCTCCTCCACAGAGAGCCGACGCTCCAAGCGGTCGCGCTCGGCATAGTTGAGGGCGGGCAAGAGCAAGGCGTCGTAGACGCTGCCCCAGGGCTCGTTCTTGATATGCCGCTCGATGAGATCGGCGGCCTCGCCTGGATCACGGGCCAGCAGCCGCTGGTAATAGCCGTACTCGGGAGCGAGCGCCGGTGTGTCGGCCATCAACGTCCCGACAAACGCCAGGCCCGGCACGTGCTTCCCGAGCACCACGAAGCACACCGTGAGCGGCGTGGCCATCAGCAGGCCGAGCGGTCCCCACAACCACGTCCAGAAGGCCAGGGCGACGAGCAGCGCCACCTGAGAGACGCCTGCGGCGCCCGCATACAACACGGTTTCGAGCACCAGGTTCGTGAAGAGTTCGAGCACGACGAACAGGCCAGTCACCCACAGCGGATCCGTCCAACCCGTGAGGGCAGCGAGGCTGACGAGGATGGGGGCCCCGGCGCCGAGCACGGGACCCACGTACGGTATGAACCGGAGTGCTGCACCGAGCGCGCCCCAGACCAGTGCGTAGGGCACGCCAATAAAGAACAAGCCGAGGCCAGCGACGATGCCATACGCCCCGTTGACGACCGACTGCATCAGCAGCTGTCGGCTAACGCGGGTGCTGGCTTCATCAAAGGCCTTGGTGGTGATGGTCAGGCGGCCCTGGCCGAACAGCCCGATCAACCGGTCGCGCAGATCGCGGCGTTCGAGCAGGATGAAGATCACCAGCGCCACGACAAGTCCCGCCGTACCCAGCGGGCCCACGATCGGGCCCAACCACCCGAACCCTGAAAAGCCGTCAGTCGGCGGGGCAGCGACGACCACGGACTGTGGCGCGCGTCCCTGGGGCGCATCGGTTTTGCCGAGATCCGTCTTGATGTCCTCGATCGTCTCCTGTAGCTTCTCGACGGCGCCACCCTTGCCGGCGCCGCGCACGTCCGCGATCTTCGCCAGGATATTGACGCGATAGCGCGGCAGGTCCTCGGCCAGGTTGTCCATCTGCCGGGCGAGGCCCCAGCCGGCAAGACCGAGTACGACGAACACCAGCGTGACCACCGTGAGCACCGCGGGGACCCGGCCCAGCCATCGTTCCAGCCAATCCACCGGCGGCGCCAGGACAAACGAGAGCAGGACGGCGAGTGCGATGGGCACGAGTACCGCTTGCGCCCAGTAGAGGACGACAACCACCAGCACGCCACCGGCGAAGGTGATCCACGGCTTCAGCACGTTCGACGCGTCGTCCATTCAGGCCACCACGCGAATGTAGCGCGCAATGGCCACGGCGAAGGTTCGGAATTGAACAGCGGCCTGCGATCCCGCGCGGAATACTTGCGATTCATGCGCGAGCCCCAGGTCCTGCGACTGGCCAGATCCGCAGCCCGGGCCTGGTGGGACGATGACTGCACCCGTCTCGGCGCGTCGCTGGCCTACTACACGCTGTTTGCGATCGCCCCGGTACTGCTCGTCACCACAGCGATCGCCGGCATGGTGTTCGGTGCCGAGGCCGTGCGCGGCGAGATTGTGGGCCAGCTCGATGACCTCGTCGGGCGCGAGGGAGCGCTCGCCGTGGAGAGTCTTCTCGAGGGCGCCAGCCAGCGTCGCGCGGGCATTTTCGCCACCGCGATCGGTGGCACGACTTTCATCCTCGCCGCGTGCGGCGCTTTCCTCGAGCTGCAGGTAGCGCTGAATACGATCTGGCGGGTAAAGCCCAGACCGAGCGGCCACTTTTCGAGCGTTCGTGATCAATCGGCTGCGCTCGTTTGGGTTGGTCGTAGCCATCGGCTTTCTGCTCCTGGTGTCGCTCTCGGTGACCGCAGCGCTGGCGGTGCTCAACGCGTGGCTCTTCCACCTCTCCCCGGCCAGCTCTGCGCTCTGGATCGCCGCGAGCGCGCTCGTGTCGCTGATGGTGACCACCGGGCTGTTTGCCCTGCTGTTCCGATTTCTGCCCGACGTTCGTCTGGGCTGGCGCGACGTGACGTCCGGCGCTGCCATGACAGCCGTGCTCTTCACCGTCGGTCAACAAGTCATTGGCCTCTACCTTGGCCAGAGCACCATCGCCTCGAGCTATGGCGCCGCCGGTTCGATGATGATTCTGCTGCTGTGGGTGTACTACTCGTGCCAGATCTTGCTGTTCGGGGCGGAGTTCACGCGCTGTTATGTGCAGCGTCATGGCGCGCAGGTCAGGCCGGTGTCGTTCGCGGTCAAGGATCCCCAGGCGGATCCACAATCGGCGCCGGCGGAGATGCCGAACAGTCAGGGGCGCGGCCTTGCGGGGCCATAATGACCGAAAGGAGAGGCCATGGGAGACAAGGGCGGCAAGAAGGATAAGGAAAAGAGCAAGCAGCAGCAGTCAAAGAAACAGGAGCAGCAGGCCAGGGAGAAGCAGGCCAAGGCCCGGCCACAGAGCAGCAGCAAGTAGGCGCGTGAACGCGCAGCGTTGCAACGACCTGCGCCTGACCGGTTCCGGCGGCGCGAACCGGGTCATGGAGGCCGAGCTCAAGCGCCTGGTGATGCGCTCACCGTTCGACGTGCGCCTCGACAAGCCGACGCGCGAGGGGGAAGAGACCTTGCTCTACGCCTTCGACGCGCGAGTGGCCTGGGTCGCCGCGTGCCATCACCGCACGTCCTCGCGCATCTCCTGGGATCTGTGCTCCAGTCCGGCCGTGCGCCTCGAGCCGCTCTTCGCCGACCTGCTGCCCGAGCTCTCGTCGGACGACAGGCTCCCGGGCGGCACGCGGCTCAGCTTCTCGGTGGAGGTCGGTTCATCGTCTGACTTCGAAGCGTCGCCGCTCCAGCTTCGTGGCGTCGTCAAGAATGCGCTCGTCGAGGCGCTGGCGTCGCGAGGCGTTACATCCGACGTCGATGGCGACGCGCCGGATGTGGTGTTCGTCGCGCGTCGCGCGGGGACGCCTGAGGCGCGGCGTACAGTGGTGGGCATTGACGTGGGCGGCGGCGCGCGTCATCGACGTGGCGCGCGGGTGGCCACCGGACTCGCGCCGTTGCGCGAGACGCTCGCGGCGCAGTTGATCATGCTGTCGCGCTGGGACGCGCGAACCGAGCCGCTCGTCGATCCGATGGCTGGAAGCGCCACGATTCCGATCGAGGCGGCCGGCCTCGCGGTGGGCGCTGCGATTCGTCACCCGCCGGATCTCCCGCTCCGCCATCTCGCCGCATTCAGTGGTCTGCCGAACGAAGCACCAGACTTGTTCCCGGGAACCGTAGCATCCATCGTCGCACTCGACGCCGACGCCGCATGTATTCCCGCCATGGTTGGCAACCTGCGGGCCGCGGGGCTGACCGGTCCCACGTACGACCGATCGATCGTCATCGCGCAACAGGACGTTCGAGGGTTGACACCGGACGACATTGAGCATCTGGCGCCTGCGGTGCGCAACATGCGGCCGGGTGTCTTCTGCTTCAACCCGCCCTATGGAGTGCGCATCGGCGGTGAGCACGGCGAAGCGGAGCTGCTCGCGCTCTATGCCGACATGGGCCGAGCCCTCGGGCGCTTCAGGGGTTGGCGAGCGGCGTGCTTCGTGGCGAACCCGAAGTTCGTGTACGCCTTTGGTCACCGTGCAACGATGACGAAGCCCGCGAGCAACGCCAACCTCCGCGGTACTTTCCTGGTGTTTCAGCTGTAATCCGGCGTGGCGCCGACGGCCACGCGAGTTTCGGCGTCACGGTAGTCGCAACGCCGGTTGTCACTCCTGAAACGACTGGCCTTCGTCCTATTTCTCCATTCCTCCTAACGTCCGTTTGGTCATGGTGTTGGACCGACGTCGAAATGCGTGTGCTTGCGGCGTGTCGATTGCTCAGTCGATGAGCGTCCCCGACGGGCTCCGCCGGTGATTGGCGCCTGACCTCGCCAGCCCAGGAGTCCGAGCGGGGCCCCAGTGGTGATGGACCCGTCAATGACAACAGGAGGAGAACGCGATGCGGATGTTGATAGCGGCAGCACTGATCCTTGGTCTCGGCGTCGGAGTAGCAACTGCGCAGGATGTGAGCCGTCCGTCGGCCGCGGCGACCAGCGCGCCGATGAACCTGAACACGGCGACCACAGCACAGCTCGAGTCGCTTCCAGGGATCGGACCAGCGACGGCTCAGAGGATTGTCGAGTACCGCCAGCAGAGTGGTGGATTCAAGAAAGTCGAGGACCTGATGAACGTTCGCGGGATCGGCGAGGCCAGCTTTCTGAAGCTGAAGAACCTCGTGACGGTCACCCAACCAAGAACAGACCGCGCCGCCGCGCAGTAGCGACGACAGCGGCCTGGGCCCGCGGAGCGAAGTGGTCTCCGCGGGCCGGAGAAGAGGGCGGCATGACCTTACTGGATCTGATCTTCTCGGTGTCACTCGTCGCGACGCTTTCGGCGGTTGCGGTGCCCCAGTCCCTGGCGGCCATCGATCGGATCCGCACCGTCTCTGCCGCGCGACATCTGGCATCACGGATGGCGATGGCGCGCACACAAGCGGTCATGCGGTCGAGCTACGTCGCTCTCCGGTTTGAAGAGAATTCTTCGGGCATTGCTTTCCGAACGTACGCCGACGGCAATGGCAACGGCGTGCGCACGGCTGACATCGCTGCCAACATCGATCGCCCGCTGGACTCTCCGACGTTCCTATCAGACCAGTTTCCAGGGGTCGCGATCGCTGTGTCGGGCAGTGCCGGAAGCGACCCGGTCAGGCTCGGCTTGACCAATATCCTCAGCTTTACACCGCTCGGTACGTCCACGGCAGGCTCCATCTACGTCAGGGGTCGCGATCAGTCGCAGTATGTCGTGCGGATTCTCGGAAGCACGGGTCGCACCCGAATCCAGCGATACGTCGAACACATTCGCGAATGGGTGGACTCGCTGTGACACGACCTCGTTCGAGGGGCGGGTATCTGGTTCCCGGACCACTTGGCGTGCTCACTGGCGGGCGGGGCAGTGACTACCCATCCGATGGTCGAGGCCAGCCACATACACACGAATTCATTAGGGATTACGAGAAACACCGCGGCCACTCCTGGGTGGCACCGACTTTGGTTACGGCCGTCGAACAACGTAAACAACGCTTGGAGGCGCTGATGTCGATGTTCGATGACCGTGACCGACCGGTATCCGTACCGCGGGATATTGCGACAGCCAATCTCGTCAATGGAGCGGACCTTCGACGAGTGCTCGCGGCCCTGAGTAGTGGGCTTGCCAACCCCACCGCGGGAAGCCTTCCGGAGGTCTTCGAGCGGCAGCTTCAGCAGCTTCTGTCGATGCGCGACGTTCGGTTGCGGGAGATTCCCACACGCTACCAGGCACGCCTCGTGACCCCAACCAGAACCTCAGAGTCAATTGTGCTTGGCGTGCCCACGGCAGATCCTCAGGTGCAGGCGGTACTTGAAGCCTCGTTCGATCGCAATCGCCGCCTTGAAGAATCGGACCTCGAACTCCTCGCCGCGGCCGCGCAGCTGGGAGGTCTCGTCCTCGAGGCGTCACGTTCAACACGCCGACCCGTCCGTCCCTCGTCTGTCGCCTCTCCACTCATCGGATCGACGACATCCATGCAACTACTGCGAGAACGGGTTGCCCGCGTCGCGAATACAGACTTCACGGTTCTCATCGAAGGAGAGAGTGGAACCGGCAAAGAGCTCGTCGCGCGTCAACTGCATGAGCTCAGCCGAAGGCGGACGGGGCCGTTTGTCGCCGTCAATTGCGCAGCGGTCGTCGAAACCCTGCTCGAGGCTGAACTGTTTGGAATCGAGGAGCGGACGGCGACGGGCGTAAGAGGACGACGTGGGAAGTTCGAGCATGCGGACGGGGGCACGCTCTTTCTTGATGAGGTGTCGGATCTGGCCCTATCGGCTCAGGCGAAACTGCTCAGAGCGATACAGGACCTTGCCGTAGAACGTGTCGGGGGGACCGGCGTACGCCGCGTTGACACACGAATCGTGGTGGCCACCAATCGCCCTCTGTCGTCACTTGTCGAGCAAGGGCTCTTTCGCGCTGACCTCTACTACCGTCTGAGCGGCGTGGACCTTCACGTCCCGCCACTCAGGCTTCGGCGGGACGACGTTCCCGATCTGGCCACTCATTTCCTCGCGCGTCATCGATCGTCTCGAGACCTGTCGATCTCGGATGCAGTGATGGACGCCCTCAAGCTCTACGAATGGCCCGGAAATGTACGCGAACTCGAGCGCCTCATCGAACGGGCGGTCGCGCTCGTCGCGTCAGACCGTATTGAGCTCGAAGACCTGCCTCCGCAGGTCTGCGGCCGGTATGGCGAAGTCCTCGGCCCTTCGATGACCGCTGGGGAATCCATGCGGGCGTGGGGCAGTCGCTACGCACGCCTCGTCTTCGAGCGATGTGGGAGAAACAAACGGGCGGCGTCGCGCCTGCTCGACATCAGCTACCACACGCTCGAAGCCTATCTCCGCTACGGCGATATGTCGGGCCGAAGGCGCCGGCTCCCGGAGTGGACACACGGACCGTCCGCACCTGAGCCGGACGGCCTGGGCGAGCAGGAGCCCAGAAGTGCAGACGAATCAACCTGAGTCGCTCGGGGGCGCTCCTCGGCCTGCTACGACGAGCCGCTCCCGAGCCAAGGCAAGGAGACAGCAATGCGCAATCGATTCGCGTGCCTGTGCACGCTCGGAATCGCTTTGAGCGGCGGCCATGGTGTGCACGCTGCATCGAGCTTCCCGGCCCATCGGGGCACATCACCCTGGAGCTTCACGTCAGTCGCCGAACCGTCATCCAGGTTCGTCGTCAACGATACGGATTCATCGACGATCGACGTGTACCTCCTGCGCTCGCAGGGGCCTATCGTGATTGACGTCAAGACCAGGCGATACATCGGCCCTACCGACGCACAAGGCCACCTGCTGAACCTACCCCAGCTCCGCGCGCGAGGAATTGTCGGCGACACCGCGACGATCACGCTGCCAGCTTACGACGTGGATGAAACCACCCCGCCAAACACGGACTGCGATTTCGACGGGACGGTCGATCAGCTCAAGCCTGAGATCGACGACCTCTACCTGAACGGCGAGAAGATCGGCACGCTGACGGGAGGCAACAATCGCTGGCTGCAGAATGCCTTCAGCGTCCCGATCAACAAGCTGAAATTCCCAAGCGCCCCTGGACAGACGGCTACCAATCAGTTCCGTCTCGATATCGACGTCGGAAACAAGGATGCGGTGTTGTCGAGTGGTGTCGTCGGCTGTGATCGATGGGCGGTGACGATCGACTGGATCGGCGTCCAGTACGAGGCATCCTCACCCGTTGTCATGGTGCACGGTATCAATTCGTCAGGCGCCACGTTCGGCGGGTTCCAAAACGGTCTTCAAGCGCAGTTCGTCATGGCAAACGACATCAGCATCAATCTCACTGACCCAGTCGCGCCGGATCCGGTGCCTCCCGGGTGTCCTGACATCGACTACAACAACTCGATAAAGACGAATGTGGAACAACTTCGGCGGTTGGTGCCCGTGATAGCCGAAAAGTTCGGAAGTGAAACATTGCACTTCGTGGCTCACTCAAAGGGTGGTCTCGATACACTCGGATTCCTGTCAAGCACAGCCAGTCATCCCATTTCGGTGCGAGTCGGTAGCATGGGAGGCCAGTTCGTAAGGCGGGATATCGAGGGACGCTCGTTGGTCACCCTCGATACACCCCACGCCGGATCAGTGCTGGCTCAGTTCGGCGTCGAAGCTCGACAACTCACTTCACTCCAGGCCCTGCGAGCGAACGTGACCGCCGCCGCGGCGAAGCGATTTGAGGGAGCCTACTACTGCGACCTCCAGCCGTCTCGCGCCAGTAGCTTCGTGGCAAGGACTCAGTTACCAGCGGGTGTCGAGGCCGCGTCGATCGCCTCTGACGCGGACTGCGACGGCGATCACAAAATCGGTTTGTGGGCGACGTGCCCTTCCGGGCACTCTGAAGCAGAGGGTTTTCCTGGTGGCGCTCTCATGGCGAACCGCCTCTACAGAATGATCGGAACGGTCTCGACTGTAGAAATCACTGTCATCCCGATACGATTCGCTCCGGACGAAGTGCACGTCGTTACGGAACCCACCACTTCATTTCAGACGAGCGACACCATCGTGTCGCAGGCGAGCGCGGCGTTCTACAAGAAGTCGGACATAACGGGATGGCACCACGTCAACGTGCACTCTCGTGAGAATGGTGAAGCAATCGCGACCGACACACAGGCTGGCAGGTTGTCGAGTTGGAGGAAGCGATGACGCCGGGTGTGAGCTTCAGGCGGGCATTTCCAATCGTCCTGGCGGCCTTCCTCTCAACAACAACCTGGGGGCAGGATGTTCGGCAGATCTTCATCGGCCAGCAGACCTACCAGATCTTTGATCTCACTCCAGGAACACCGTCACAGGTTTTCAGTTTCCGCGTGGGTCAATCCACAAGCCTCATGGTTGACGTCAGTTCGAGAACCGCAGCTGTAGACGTCGAGATCCTGACTCCGTCGGGATCGCGAGTCGATCCGAACTCCCTCGAGCGTTTCGGGGTCGCGGCAGCAGATGTGCCTCCACTGGGCGCGGCTCTCCTTGAAGAGGGGTTTCACGCACAAGTTGAGATTCCTTCCCCATCCGCCGGGATTTGGACCGTCCGAGCATCCTTAAGACCAGGATCGTCGCCAACAGCGGGCAGCATCGGTGTGTTCATCACTGGCGGCCTGTCTGTCGGGATCGTAACCTCTCGTCCAAGCTACCAGGCAAATGACATCGCAGTTCTTGCGCTTGCCGCTTTTCGGGACAAGGTTCCAGCCACTGGAGTTATTGCGAGCGCCAGGCTTGCAACGTCGGCGACCGATCCGTCACCGCGTGTTGTGTCGCTAGTTGACGACGGCCAGACGCCAGACGCTCAGCCGGGAGACGGAATTTATTCGGCCGGCATTGCGGGGCTCGCACCCGGGCACTACCTGGTTACCGCCACCGCTCAGCTTGCTGGAGAGGAGGCCATTGCCGCGACAAACTTCGATGTCACCATCCCGTTGGCAAAGCTCAGTGGCTCCAAGACCGACCGGGGCCTCGATACAAACGGAGATGGTCTTTTTGAATGGATTGCCGTGGACGTAGGGGTGTCGGTTGATACAGAAGGCAGCTATGAAGTCCTCGGATCGTTGCGTTCATCAGTCACAGCGAAGGAACTCCCCGCCGCAACCAGGGACACACTGAAAGCGGGCCTTCAGTCGATCAGACTCCGCTTTCCAGCTGACGTCATCCGCTCTGTCTTAGGGACCAACGGACCGTGGGAGATTTTCAACGTGCGTCTCGTTCACATTGGCAATGGGCTGTCACGAGATGTATCCACCGATCGTTCTGAAGACTTAGGATCGACTGCACCTTATTCACTGTCGCAGTTGCAACGTCCCGTCACTCTGATCCTGGAAAGTATGACTGAGCGCGCAATCGACACGAACTCAAACGGTCTTTTTGATTTGGTACAGACGACCTTTCGAGTGGATACACTTCGTGCCGGTTCCTATACATGGACGGGCACTCTGCGTTCGCTGGAAGGCGCTCCTCTCAGCGTGGCCAGCGGCGAAGGAGTGTTGGCGGCTGGGACGACCACACTCGGCTTCACCTTTGACGCAAAGCCGATTGGAGCGTCGGGAATCGATGGACCGTACGGTCTCTTCGATGTCGCGGTCTATGGTCCTCCGGGCGGAGCAGCCCTGAGACCCGAGGTGGGCAGGACCCAGCCGTACAAAGCGTCGCAGTTCGAGGGATCGCAGGTGACCTTCGACCGGCTCATCGAACTGCTATCGACCATCATCATCGGAGGCAGAGGCGGGGTTCCAGTGACCAGCGGCATCCGTAACAGCTTCGTTCAAAAGCTGGAGGCGGCTCGCAATCAGGCCAGCAACGGCCGGGTCCAGGCTGCACTCGGCATACTGGGAGCGTTCGTCAACGAGTTCCGCGCGCTGACTCCGGCGCGTGTCAGCCAGGGCGACAGTGACGTGATCGTCGAGTTCGCAAACAGACTCCGGACAAGACTCGCGAACCCATAGGTTGAGCACAAGGATCGGTTGGATGACGATTCACAGTCGTCCAATCGATCTCAGGTCATTGGCTCTCGCCCGCGGCCGCCAGCATTGGCGGCCTTTGTCCCCTCAATGTGTCCCTGAAACGGTCAACTCATCGTTGTGCAGAATTGGATGGACGGGCTGAGACGGCTGGTGCTGACGAACTGAGAACTAAACAGGAACAGTCGTTCCGCTTCTCACTTCTCTCTGGTCGGTTCGAAGCTCATAATCCAGGGTTCGCGCACTGCGAACGTGGGCTCGGCGGGTGTTACGACTCGGCCCGATTGTGCGACTGCCGATCCTTCCGTCGCCCGAGCCAATCGAGTAGCGTGATGATCCCGAAGAACGCGACCATGCTGTCAGAACGTGCGCGGCAATTTGTACTTCATCACCGGTGGCGACAGCTATGAGGTGGGCGAACGACCGACGTGGACGGGCGGCAATGTCGCCGTCTTTGTCACGAACACGGGGGTCGTGTTGGTCGATAGCATGTTGTCCGGCTCGGGTCGGGACACTTTGGCGCAAGTCAGGAAGATCACGGACAAGCCCGTGACCATGATCGTCAACACCCACACGCACAACGATCACGTCGGAAGCGACGCTGAATTCGGGGCCAGTATCGAGATCGTGGCGCACGCGAACACGGGGAAGAACATGGCCGCGATGGATGAATTCAAAGGTCCTCATTCGACGTTCCTTCCGAAGCGCACATTCACCGGCAGGATGACCCTTGGCTCCGGGACGGACGAGATCGATCTGTATTACTTCGGTCGAGGCCACACCGATGGGGACGCCTGGGTCGTCTTCCCCGCCGTGCGGGCGATGCACGCTGGTGACCAGTTTGCGCGCCAGTACATGCCGATCGTAGACGCCGCACGCGCTAACGGAAATGCCACCGAGTTTGCCGCGACGCTGAACAAGGCACGGGCCGGTATTAAGAACGTGGACCGCGTGATTGGCGGTCACACGCCAACCGTGATGACGTGGCCCGATTTCGAGAACTACGTGGACTTCTATAACGATTTCCTCAGTTTCGTCCAGAACGCGAAGAAGCTCGGGCGGAGTGCGGACCAGGCTGCGAGCGACTACCGAATTCCTGCCCGATATGTCGGCTACTACGCCGACCCGGCGAGAGTTAAGACCAACGTCCAGTTGATCTACGAAGGCAGGTAGTGCTGCGAGATCGCGGGTTCGAAAGCGTGGCGTCGGGCCATGCCCGGGGAACCCGCTGGTCACTTGCCGGTCAAGACACGTCCCACGGAGACGATCCCGCTCGCGCTGTTGGCGGCGACTCATCGCTTGCCGTGAGGGCGTGTCTGGCGCGAAGCGGTGAGCCGGCGGTATCATCCTCGCAGCCATGAGCCCGCACCTGTCGATCGACCGTGACGCCGTCTCGACGTTCTGCCGACGGCACCACATCACACGGCTGGCGCTCTTTGGATCTGTGCTTCGCGCCGACTTCGGCCCAGAGAGCGACGTCGATGTGCTTGTGGAGTTCCAGACGGGGCACGTACCCGGCCTGAGCTTCCTCAGCATTGAGCGGGAGTTCTCTGAACTCGTGCGCGGCCGTCGCGTCGATATGGTAACGGCGAAGTTCCTGAACCCCCGCATCCGCGATCAAGTCTTGCGGAGCGCCGAACCTCTGTATGTCGCCGCGTGACATGGTCTACGTCGGGCACATGCTCGACATGGCGCGGAAGGCCGTCAGCAAGACAGAGGGGCTGTCCCGCGTGGCTTACGACTCCGACGAGAACCTTCGGCTGGCGCTGATCCATCTCATTCAGGTGATTGGAGAGGCCGCGAGGCAGGTGTCGCGACCCTTCGCCGACAAGCATCCTGAGATCCCGTGGGCGGACATCATCGGGATGCGCCACAAGGTCGTCCACGACTATCTGGGTGTTGACGAAGACATCGTCTGGCAGGTTGTCAGCGAAGACCTGCCGAAGCTCGTGGCTGTGCTGGAGCCGATTGCCCCGATTGGTCCTGATCGGTAGCCCCCAGCTGCTGGTCGGACCCGACATCGGTCTACCCTTGCCCGTCAGGCGGGACGTATCCGCTCCCGGCCTGTCTCGCCCTTACACTTCAACGACTTGGCGCTCACACCAAGCCCCGCATCGGCGTCTTCCAGTTGGTCGATCTCATCGGGCGCGGGGGCATGGGTAAAGTCTATCGGGCCACCGATACCAAGCTGAAGCGGCAGGTCGCGATCAAGATCCTGCCGCCCGCGCTGGTCGCGGATCACGACCGGCTCGCTCGGATAACGTGAGCGGAACAAGGATGGGCATGTCCGGCTCTACGCTAGCGCTATCGGGTCACTGAGTGGCCTTCGGTCTGCTGGGTCTCTGCCACGAACAACCACTCGCTATACCGGTTGCGGCCTCTATAGAGACGAAGGGACGTGTCACGACTTCGACTCGCGACCCCCAGGATGCCTCGGCGACCGTTCGTCGAGACCTCGACCGCGGGAGTTCCTCGTCGCGTGGTCGCAGTCGGAATGCCGGCGTACAGCACCTGGAATTCGTCGTTCGTGATGGGATCGAGATAACGGCGCCGCAGAAAGCGCCCCTGAAGTAGCGCATCGACGTTGGGAGGAAACGTACCGGCATACTTTCGTTGGAACAGTTCAATCGCGCGGACATACTGGTTGCCGCGAAAGATGAGCTCCTCTTCGCGTTCTCGGCGGGCGACGGTGTGCCACACGGGCAGGGCGACGCTCAACATGAGGGACATCACGCTCAGGCCTACAATCAAAGCCGCCATCGCGTAGCCGCGACACGCGCGGCCAACGTACTGACCTTGCGAGGTGACTCCTGTAGTTGCGAACACGGCCCTGCGGGATGGTCTTTTCGTGGCAGGGTTGCAACCTCCATTCCTCTCTCACGTCTGGAGAGCGCGCGCAGTCGCGATCGATGGGTCCAGACGCCTTGACCCTCTGGGGTGCGCATAGTACCGTTAACTCTTTGTGACGGCCTCGGACGCCCCTCACCAACAGAACGCCCCGAACGAATCACACGTGCCAAACGAGCCGAACCATCCGAACGGTCCGAGCGCCGTCGTTGAGCTTCGAAAAACGGCGCTCCACGCCAGACACCTCGCATCGGGCGCGAAGATGATGCCGTTCGCTGGCTGGGACATGCCGGTCGAGTACGCAGGCCTGGCCAGCGAGCACCTGGCGGTGCGCACGCGCGCGGGCATCTTCGACGTCAGCCACATGGGCGAAATCGAGATCGCCGGCAAGAACGCGGTGGCGGCGGTGCAGCGCATTGCCTGCGGCAATGCGGCCACACTGGCGGTGGGGCAGGCGCACTACTCGGGACTGCTGACGCCCGACGGCACCTTCATCGACGACATCATTATCTACCGCATGGGCCCGGCCCACTTCCTGATCGTCGTCAACGCCGGCAACGTGGCCAAAGACTTTGCGTGGATCAAGGAACAGGTAGCCGCGGTGGGGGATGCGGCGGCAATCGATTCCAGCAGCCGCTACGCGCTCATCGCCATCCAGGGCCCGGCCGCCCGAGGCGTCCTCCAGCAGGTCGCCACAATCGATCTCTCAGACATCAAGGCGTTCCAGTTTGCCCACGGCGAAGTGGCCGGCGCACGCGCCATGATCGCGTGCACGGGATACACGGGCGAAGACGGCTTCGAGATTTTCATCCCGCCCAACATGGCGGACCGGGTGTGGCAGGCCCTTCTCGCGGCAGGCCAGTCAGCCGGGGTGGTTCCCGCGGGCCTGGGCGCACGGGATACGCTGCGCCTCGAAGCCTCGATGCGCCTCTATGGCAACGACATGGACGAGACCGTCACGCCCTTTGAGGCGGGTCTGAGCTGGGCCATCGACTGGTCGAACGAGTCGTTCATCGGACGCGAACGCCTGCTCGAGCAGAAGGCCAGCGGCGTCTCGCGCAAGCTTGTCGGCTTCGAAATGATCGACCGCGGGATCGCGCGCCACGGCTATCGCGTACTGCAGGGCGGCGCTGGAGTGGGGACGGTCACGAGCGGCACGCAGACGCCCACACTGGGCAAGGCGGTCGGCATGGCCTACGTGCCGGTGGACCTGTCGAAGCCGGGTACCGAAATCGAGATTGAAATCCGCGGCCGCGCCGCAAAAGCACGCGTGGTGCGGATGCCTTTTTACAAACGGGCCGGCTAGCACGCGCCCACGATGCGCGGGCGCGTGGGCCCGCCAGAGGAACCCGAGATGGCTTATCCGGACGACCGTAAGTACACCAAGGACCACGAGTGGGTACGCATCTCCGGCGACATGGCCGAGGTGGGGATCACCGATTTCGCCCAGCAGCAGCTCGGCGATGTGGTCTACATGGAGCTGCCGGACGTTGGCGCCACGCTCACGGCAGGCCAGTCGTTTGGATCGATTGAATCGGTGAAGGCGGTGTCGGAGCTCTTCGCGCCGGTGAGCGGGGAAGTGGTCGAGGTGAACGCGCCACTGAAGGATCACCCGGAGGCGGTGAACAAGAGTCCGCACGACGCCTGGATGCTCAAGGTGCGCATCTCGAATCCCGGCGACGCGGCAGGTCTCCTCGACAGCGCGCAGTACCAGGGCCTTCTCGGTTGATGCGCCCGCTGGACGCCACGGACTGGTTTGCCCCACGCCACATCGGGCCGTCGCCGGCCGAGCGCGACGACATGCTGCAGGCGATCGGCGCGGCATCGCTCGACGCGCTGATCGACGAAGCGATTCCATCCTCCATCCGCCTCACGAAACCGCTCAATCTTCCGCCCGCGGAAAGCGAACACGAGTACCTGCAACGCCTCACCGCCGTAGCGGCGCGTAACAAGGTCTTCCGCTCCTACATCGGCCTGGGCTACCACGACACGATCACGCCAAGCGTGATCCTGCGCATGGTGATGGAGAACCCGGGCTGGTACACACCGTACACGCCGTACCAGGCCGAGATCGCCCAGGGCCGCCTCGAGTCGCTCGTCAATTTCCAGACGATGGTCGCGGACCTCACGGGGATGGAGATCGCGAACGCCTCGCTCCTGGACGAGGCCACCGCGGCAGCCGAGGCGATGACGCTGCTGCATCGGGTCAGGACATCGAAGGATGCGGCGGGCGCGCGCCCACGCTTCCTGGTCAGCGACACGTGCCTGCCGCAGACGCTCGATGTCGTACGCGGCCGCGCGTTGCCGCTCGGGATCGACGTCGAGATCATTCCGACCGAGTCGATGACCTTTAAAGTGGTCGATGGCGCGACGCCGTTCGGGATCCTGCTGCAGTATCCGGATGCGTCGGGACTCGTGACCGACCTGCGTCCCCTCATCGCCCGGGCCCGCGAGGCAGGCGCGCTCGTGGCCGTCGGCGCTGACCTGCTGTCGCTCGCGCTGCTGACGCCGCCAGGGGAGATGGGCGCGGACGTCGTGTACGGCAACTCGCAGCGCTTCGGCGTCCCACTCGGCTATGGCGGTCCACACGCGGCCTTCTTCGCCACGCGGAACGCCTTCGTGCGACAGGTACCGGGCCGGATCATCGGCGTGTCCGTGGACGCGCAGGGCCACCGCGCCTACAGAATGGCTCTCGCGACGCGCGAGCAACACATCCGCCGCGAGAAAGCGACATCGAACATCTGCACGGCGCAGGCGCTCCTGGCCAACATGGCCGCGATGTATGGCGTGTATCACGGCGCGGATGGGCTCAGGGCCATCGCCGGCCGCGTGCACGCGCTGGCGCGCATCCTCGCGGGCGAACTCGGGAAGCTCGGCTATCGCCAGACGAACACGCACTACTTCGACACGCTGCGCGTCGAGGTTCCGACAGGCGTTGACGCGATTCGCTCGCGGGCTCTGGCGGCCGGCATCAACTTCCGGTACATGGACGATCGCACGATCGGGATCGCGCTCAACGAGACGGCATCCACGTCGGATGTCCGCGACATCATCGGCGTCTTTTCCGGATCGCCGTTCAAGGGCGAGCTCACGGATAGCGACGAAGCCGCGGCGGGAGTGATTCCCGTGTCGCACCGCAGGACCAGCGCGTTCATGACGCATCCGGTGTTTGGGACCCATCGCTCCGAAACCCAGATGATGCGCTACATCCGCGGCCTCGAGCGGAAGGACATCGGCCTCGACACGTCGATGATCCCGCTCGGCTCCTGCACGATGAAGCTCAATGCGGCCAGCGAGATGCTGCCGGTCACCTGGCCGCAGTTCGGCCGCATGCACCCGTTCGTGCCTGCAGACCAGGCGCAAGGCTACGCCGAGGTGGTTCGCGACCTGGAGTCGGCGCTCTGCGAGATCACGGGCTTTGCCGCGGTCTCTCTGCAACCCAACTCAGGCGCTCAAGGTGAGTACGCCGGCCTGATCGTCATCCGTGCGCATCATCATGCCCGCGGCGAACAGCACCGCGATGTCGTCCTCATCCCGGCGTCGGCGCACGGCACCAATCCGGCCACCGCCGCGATGGCAGGCATGCGCGTGGTGGTCGTCGCCACGGCGTCCAACGGCAACGTGGACGTCGCGGACCTCCGCGCGAAGGCGACCGAGCATCGCGACCGGCTGGCGTGCCTGATGATCACGTATCCCTCGACGCACGGAGTCTTCGAGGACGAGATCCGCACGATCTGCCACATCGTCCACGAGCACGGCGGCCAGGTGTACATGGACGGCGCCAACATGAATGCGCAGGTGGGCCTCACGAGCCCCGCATCGATCGGCGCCGACGTCTGTCACCTGAACCTGCACAAGACGTTCGCCATTCCGCACGGCGGGGGAGGTCCAGGCATGGGCCCGATCGGCGTGGCGAAGCATCTCGCGCCATACCTGCCGTCGCATCCCGTGGTGCCGTGTGGCGGCGATCAGGGAGTCTCGGCGATCTCCGCAGCGCCGTGGGGGAGTGCGAGCATTCTGCTCATCTCATACGGCTACATCCGGATGCTTGGAGCGGACGGCGCGACGGACGCCACGCGCTACGCGATTCTCAACGCGAACTACGTGAAGGCACGGCTCGAAAAGCACTATCCGGTGCTCTACGCCCGTACCAACGGACGCGTCGCGCACGAGCTGATTTTCGACCTGCGGCCGTTCAAGAGCGCCGGGGTCGAGGAGATGGACGTCGCGAAACGGCTGATGGACTACGGGTTTCACGCGCCGACGGTGTCGTTCCCAGTCGCTGGCACCCTCATGGTGGAACCCACCGAGAGCGAGGACAAAGCTCAGCTCGATGCGTTCTGCGACGCGATGATTCAGATTCGCAGAGAGATAGAAGAGGTCGTGAACGGGAAGGCCGACCGGGCCAACAACGTGCTCAAGCACGCTCCGCATACGGCGGAGGTCGTGTCAGCCACGGACTGGCCACACCCGTACACGAGGGAAGAGGCAGCGTTTCCGCTGCCGTTCGTCAAAGCGAAGAAAGTGTGGCCGGCGGTGGGACGGATCGATAATCCCTACGGCGACCGCAACCTGTTTTGTTCATGCCCACCTCTGGATACTTTCGAGTCGTAGAGCCCAGACTGTTCGAGCCACTGGGTTAGTGCACCGCTACGCGGCTGACTGACTTGAGGAAGAGCCAATCCTCTCGAAGGATTGTCCACAGACCCTGATCGAGACGTTCGCCATCCCGCTCGAACGACTGGTGTAGCACCGCTTCGCACACCGCGCCCGGCTTTCGAAGAGCGCCCGTGCCGCGCTCATTTGCGACGCACGCCCTGGCCTCGAGCCGCCGCAGCCCCATCTGACCGAACGCGAAGTCGATCACGCGGCGGGCGCTGGCCATGAACATTCCCGTGCCCCAATACGACGACCCCAGCGCAAATCCCCATTCGGCGGTCGCCTGGTGCGGATCGAGCACGCGAATCTGGAAGATACCGACAGGCGCGGACCGGCTTTCCGGCACAACGGCGAAGCACGCATAGCGGCCTCCAACACGCTCAGCCTGAGCCCACCGGATGAACCGCTCGAAGCCCGCGACGTTGGCGGGAGGAGGCGAGATGAATCGGGATACCTCGTCCGAGTTGAGCTCCTCGAAGAGTGCACCAGCGTCGGCGACCTGCAACTCACGCAGCGTCAGGCTGGCAGCCTGGAGATCCGGAAGTCCTGAGCGCCAGCCTTCACTGACGATTGAGCTCCATCGGGGGCCGAATGTGGGCTGAGACATAGAGTCCTCCTCGAGTTCAGCGTGGAAGGGCATCAATTCCATGCTCTATTCACCCCCTGTGAGAACGCTGTCACCCCACACGATGATGTCACCCCACACGATGTTGTCACCC
>JABFSA010000030.1 GCA_013140775.1 Acidobacteriota bacterium
CGAATACGCTCGAGGGCGCAAAGCGGCCTGAGCATCCATCCGCGCAGCAGTCGCCCGGCCATCGACGTGACCGTTCTGTCGATCTCGTGGAGCAGCGAGCCCTGTGCCGCGCCTTCACTGCCGACAGTCACCTCGAGATGTTTGAGCGTGACCGGATCGATGACGAGGCAGTCCGCGACGGACTTCAGCGTGATGGTCCGCACGTGCGCGAGCTCGGCCTGCTGCGTTCCACGCAGGTAGCTGACGAGCCCACCCGCCGCTTGAATCGCCGCGGTTCGGCCTTCCAGGCCAAAGCCTTCGAGGCCATGTGTGCGGAACTGTTCGAGCAACGTCCTGCGAGCGGCCTCCGGTTCGAAGTTCCAGGGCTCACTCTGGCTGACCGGGAGCTGGAGCCTCGAGATCTCAGGCAGCCGCGTCGCCATATCCGACTCGGCCGGAAGAATGATCTCGCGGGGGCGAAGCACGGCAATCTCGTCGGCAAGCGCCTGCAAGCCTTCGTTCCCCTGATACTCCGCCGCGGTGAATTCGCCCGTGGTCAGGTCGAGCAGCGCAACGCCGATCGTCTCGTCGCTCTTCCGCCCTCGATCCGCTGCGGTTGACACAATCGCCATCAGATACGCGGGTTCTCGGGCCTCCAGATACTTCGCATCCGTGAGCGTGCCTGGCGAAACCACGCGAACGACTTCACGTTTGACCAGCCCCTTGGCTTTCTTAGGATCCTCGACCTGTTCGCACATGGCCACGCGGAAGCCTTTGCCGACCAGCTTCGCGAGGTATCCGTCCACCGCATGAAACGGCACGCCGCACATGGGAATGCCGGCTCCGCCCGCATCCTTGGACCGGGAGGTGAGCGTCAGATCAAGCGCTCGCGCGGCCACGAGGGCGTCTTCGTAGAACATTTCGTAGAAGTCACCCATCCGGAAGAAGACGATCGCGTCGCGGTGCTGCCGCTTGGCGTCCATGTACTGACGCATGACGGGGGTGACGGTTGCTGTGGGGCTCGACATTCGGGAAGAAACGACGAAGGCAGCGACGCCGCTTCGTAGGCTTCGTGGGTATTATCTGTCAGGCGAATGGTAATCCTCGCGCTCGACACCACGACGCGACCGGGCAGCGCAGCCGTCATGCAGGACGGACGCGTACTCAGGGAAGCCGCCGGGGACTCGACGCGAGAGCAGGCGGTGCGGCTTCCCGGCGATCTGGCCGCCCTGCTCGCGGACGCATCGCTCTCGCTCAGTGACGTCAGCGCGCTGGCAGTCGCCACTGGGCCGGGTTCGTTCACGGGTCTCAGGGTGGGGATCGCGACGATGCAGGGCCTCGCGGTGGCGATGCGTGTTCCGCTCATCGGTGTGTCCGCGCTCGATGCCCTTGCGCACATGGCGTTTGCCCAGCACCCAGGCGGTCGGGTTGCCGCGTGGATCGACGCCTGGCGAGGCGAGGTCTTTGCCGCCTGCTACGAGGCTGGCCGGGAGGTGTCGTCACCGACGGTCGCGAAGCCCCACGATGTGGCGACTGAGCTACGAGACGAGTCCATTCGGTTTACAGGCGACGGAGCGCTTGTCCACCAGGCGGTGATTCGCGACACGCTCGGGTCGGCCGCTCGCTTCACGGATCCGGTGGCACCCGTCCTCGCGGGCGCTATCGCCGCCCTTGCGCATGCGGCATACCTCGCAGGAGAACGGCCGCTGCCTCACGCCATCCAGCCTCTCTACGTTCGTCGTCCTGATGTCGAACTGACGGGAAGCCACAGGCCGGTCTGACGTGCAGGACTTTGCCATAGAGCCGCTCGCTGACGAGCGGGATCTGGACGGCGTCATCGAGGTCGAGTCGGAATCGTTCACGAACCCATGGACTCGTGAAATGTACATCTCGGAGCTTCGGGATAGATCCGTGTGCCATATCCTCGTGGTCAGGGCCGGGGGACTGCGCGTGGTTGGTTTTTGCGCGTTCTGGCTGATCTGCGACGAGATCCACATCAACAATCTGGCGATTCACCCGTCCTTCCGCCGGCGTGGGCTGGGCGCGGCCCTTGTGCAGGCTGTACTGGCTGAAGCAGAGGCGCTGGGGGCGGCACGCGCGACGCTCGAGGTGCGGGCATCGAATGTGACCGCCAGAGATCTGTACGAGCGACACGGCTTCCGGCTCACGGCGACGCGCCGCGGCTACTACACGAATCCAGTCGAAGACGCGTTGATCTTGTGGTGGGAGCACGGGAGAGCCGCGCAGATCTAGCCGCCGCGATTCGACTGTGTTATGGTTCGGCCATCCTGCCAAGTACGGTTCGGCAGGCCCTCTTCTCAAGGAGGCGAGCCTATGAATGCGGAGGAAGCACAGACCGTCAAGGTTCTGCTGCTACAACACGATAACGGCTATCGCCAGTTGGCCGCGCAGCATAACGACTTAGACCATCGCCTGCACGAACTCTCCGACAAGCCCTACCTTTCGACCTCTGAACAAATTGAAGAAGTGACGCTGAAGAAGCGCAAGCTTGCCCTCAAAGACCGGATGGAGGAGATGGCACGTGCATATGTGGACGTGCACAGCCCCCCGTCCTGACGCGCGGCGCAAGGGCAGAGCAGGCCGGGTGTGATTGACTCGAGCTATTCGAGGGACAATGACACCTGGTTCTGCTCTCTATGCGAATTGACCCTGCGGGCTGGCCGTTCATCGGCGGCGCCCTTCTCATCGGCCTCGCGCTCAGCGTCACCCTCGGAAACGTCGCCGGGCTTGTCTTCTTTGTTCTTGCGGGTTTCTTCCTGTTTTTCTTTCGAGACCCGGACAGAACCGTCACCCAGGCGGCTAACGCTGTCTTGTCGCCCGCCGATGGCCGTGTCATGGTGGCGGGCAAGCCGACGGGTGAGCAGACGCCATCAGGCGACTGGCAGCAGATCACCATTTTCCTGTCACCGATGGATGTCCACGTGAATCGCATGCCGATGGCCGGGCGTGTGCGGAAGGTGAGTTATCATCCCGGCCGCTTCCTGCCGGCCTACAGAGCCGACGCGGGAGACTTGAACGAACATACGGAGGTCTGGCTCGAGCACCAGGGCCAGACCATCGTCGTTCGGCAGATCGTTGGGATTCTTGCGCGCAGGATTGTCTGTCGCGCCAGGGAAGGCGACACGATGCAGGCAGGGCAGCGGTTTGGCGTCATGAAGTTTGGATCACGCATGGACGTATTCGTCCCGGTGGGTTCTGTGCTCCGCGTCAACGTGGGCGATCGGGTGGTGGGCGCCGTGTCGGTGATTGCGGAGTTACCGCGATGACCACGCGCAGAGGCGATGCCCCTCCATCAAGGATCCGGATGCTGACGCCGCTCGGGCGGCGCGGCTCCCCTGAACGGCGACGCCTGCGGCGAGGTGTCTACCTGCTGCCGAGCATGTTCACACTGGGCAGCATGTTCTGCGGCTACGCGTGCATCGTGTACGCGATGCGCGGCGAGTTTGCCACGGCGGCGCCGTTCATTGGCTTCGCGATTGTCGTGGACATGCTCGACGGGCGAATTGCGCGCATGACCGGCACGACGAGCGACTTCGGCGTCGAATTCGATTCGCTGGCTGACATCATCTCGTTCGGAGTGGCCCCGGCGATTCTCGCGTTTTCCTGGGGCTTGCAGCCTCTCGGCCGGCTGGGGTGGGCGGCGGGCTTCTTGTTCGTCGCCGCGGCTGCGGTGCGCCTCGCGAGGTTCAATATCCAGGCGGGGTCCACTGACAAGCGATACTTCGTCGGGATGCCAAGCCCGGCGGCTGCGGGTATTCCAGCCGCAACCGTGTATGCCTATCCGGCTGGCTTCCAGAGCTTCGGTGAAGCGTTGCCTGTGCTGGCCATGGTTATCGTGCCGGCGCTGCTGATGGTCAGCACGATCCGTTTCCGCAGCTTCAAGAACCTGGATTTGCAGGCCCGCCGGAAGTATCCGGTGCTCTTACTCCTCGCGCTGGGCATTGCTTTGCTCGCGGCACACGCCGAGCTGGTGCTCGTGGTGCTGGCGTATGGGTATCTCGCCGGCACGTTTCTGGAGCTGGCCTGGCATCGTATCCACCGACGTCCGGGACACGAGGAAGCTCACAGCGAGCCGGCTCCTCAAGATTCAGCTTCAGGTCGGCACTAAAGTGAGGTGCGTGCGACCGGGAACGTGATGTCAACGGTCGTCCCTTGATCGCGGGCGCTCGCCACCGCGATGGTTCCTCCACTCAGCTCGATGTTGCGCTTGGCGATCGGAAGACCGAGGCCTGTGCCTCGCGTCTTGGTAGAGAAGTAAGGCTCGAACGCGCGCGCGAGCGCTTCAGCATCCATTCCCACCCCGGTATCGGAGAAACGAATACCGACGGCCTCGTCAACCATCGATGCCGTAATCGTGAGAGTACCACCCGAAGGCATGGCATGCAGGGCGTTCTCGACCAGGTTCGTCAACGAGCGCGCAATCAGCGTGCGGTCTACGAAAATGGGTGGCAGGTTGGCCGGGATCTGTTGCTCCAACCGGATGCGGCTGTCCAGGCCGGTGCGGTACGGATCGATCGCGTCGTGCAGGAGATCGTGCACGTACACCAATGACGGTTTTGCGGTCGGTGATGAGGCGAAGTTGGAGAACTCGGACGCAATGCCCCTCAGGAGTGCGACCTGCTCGAGGATTGTGTTCACGCACTCGTTCAGTACCGGGCTCAACGGCTGACCGCGATCCGCGTTGATGCGCCGGAGATGCTCGGCGTTCAACTGAATCGGTGTCAGCGGATTCTTGATTTCGTGCGCGACCTGTCGCGCCATCTCAGCCCAGGCCTCCAGACGATGGGTGCGTTCGAGCTCTGAGCGCTGGCGCTGGAGTTCGCCAGCCATCTTGCTGAAGTCGTCCACGAGGCGACCCAGTTCGTCTGATGACCTGGCGGTGACACGGGCATCGAAGTCGCCGCTGGCGATGCGGCGCGTCGCCCGCGTCAGGCGATTCACTGGATCAGCGATCCGCTCAGCCATCCAGTATCCGATTGACGCACCGCCGAACACGAACAACAGCGCTCCCAGAAGCACTCTGCGATCCAGCGTGTCGATCTGTCCTTCAATCTGGAGTTCGCGCGTCGTCAGCGGAACCGTCAGCACCGCCTCTACGCTGCGCGTGGCCATGGGTGTCGCTGCGACGAGATAGTTCAAGTCGCCGATCTGTTCACGAACGACCGTCGAGGCATCGCTCCGCAGGGCGATCGCGCGATAGACGTTCGCAGGAGTCCGGGTGGGCAGCAATCCGGACGCAAACAGATTCCGCTCGCTCGTGGCGAGAAGGCGCGGACCGGCGAAGATATTGACGTCCTGATCGATCAATCGGCTGACCCAGACCATCAGGTTGTCGTCTACATCGGCCCCCTGCTGTGCCGCACGTGGTGCCACGAGGTCTTCAACGACCCGGCGCGCGGCTGACGCCATCCGAACGGCGTCCTGCTCGACGTTGGTCCGCATCTGGTCCGCCACGTAGTTGCGGGTCGCCACGGCCAGCGCCACAACCGGGATCACCGTGGCGAGAATGAAGGCCAGAAGCAGCTTGCGGTAGAAGCTGGCTCGCACTTCGCGGAGGAGGGCACGAGCGGTGCTCCCCCGGTGGCTGAACAGTCCGATCAGCGCCGTGGCACCCAGAAGGAGCAGGTGCGTGCCCCAGGCCAGCACCGTGATCTCCGCCAGGTTGACCAGATGGTCGAGGCCGGACGCGAGCGGGAAACCGAGCGCATAGATGCCGCCGCGATCGTTCAGGAGATAGACGTCATACTCGCCACCTCCTCGCTGCAGTCGGGCCCACACGGGTTCGCGCGCGCGCTCGACCCGCTCGAACGCGGCGTCATCAAGCGGCCATGCTGTGACCGCTGATGTGTAGAGTGGCCGCCGGCTCCAGCCATAGAAGGCAAACTCGATGTCGCGTCCTGAGATGTCCTCGCCACGCAAGGGATCGACAGGACGCATCAGCTCGACGTAGGGACTCTGCGAGAGGATGAACGGCAGATTGGCATAGTCGAGCATCGCGTGGGTGACGATCGATCCGACCGGCTGTCCGTTGGCGTCGCAGACGGCTCGGCCAGCGTGGAGGATGCGACGCTCCTCAGCGAAGAAGGGTGACACCTCTTCGTAGACGTCCCACGTGCACGCTTGATCATCGACGCGCGGGGCAGCCGACAGGTCATCTGGCAGGTTGAATGCGAATCGAGAGATGAGGGAACCGTCGGCCGCGTACACCTCAACGGATGACGTCACGGGATACATCGCCAGGCCGGTCACGCGCCACAGTTGAAAGGCACGATCGGTTGGCGCTTCCGTACCCTCGGGTACGGAGGGCGTACTCGTCAGCTCGGCCAACGCGGGGAAGCGATCGATCTCGTTCAGGCTCTCCTGCAGCAGCCGCTGGATCGTGCGTCGCTGATCAATTGCTTGTGGCGCATATCTCGTCTCGACGAGGCGAGCCTTCGCCTGCCACCCAAGCTGATAGAGCGTCGGATAGAACGCCATCGCCGGAACCATGAAGGCAAGCGTCGTCATCATCAGACGGTAGGCTTGTGAACCGTGCCGGAAGCGGGCTGTGAGCTCCGTCGCGAACAGCGCCAGCCCGATCGCCACAGCCGCGGCTGCGAGTGGAGGGAGACGACCTTCGAGTGGTGCAGGCGATTCGAGCTCCCACAGCAGCAGGGGAAGCGTCCAGAGGGCGATCCGCCCCAGGCGGAAACGCCAATCCTTTCGTGACACCGCCCACGCGGCGGAGCCCAGACGCAGAATCAGGACGCAGCCCCCGAGCGCGGTGGCATGCCAGACAATCAGCCCGACGTGCACCGCCACTCTCGACGCACTCCACGGATGCAGGGAGAAATGCAGAAGGTCGAGCGTCGTGCTGGCGACGATGTGGCTGAGGAAGTTCTGGTAGATCACCAGGAGAGCGGCCAGGCACACGCCAGCCGATGCCTGGGCAAGAACGAAGAGGCCCACGGCGGCGGCCATCGCGGTGGGGCGCCTCTTTCGGCGAAGGCGCCACTCCTCAATACCACCGAGCAACAGCAGGACAACGCCCGCGGCGCCGATGGCGGTCACCAGAAACTCGTAGGGCGACGCCAGGAGCGGACCGAGCAGCGTGGACGAAAACTCCGCGTTCGAGAACAGGGAGTGGTCGGCCCACCGCGCGGGGGAGCCGACCATCAAGGCGACCCGACTGACCGCAATGACGGCAACCATGTACGCCGCGCCGGCCAGGGAAGCCCCAATGGTCGTCAGCCTCCTACGCCAGTCGAGCAACGGGGTGAGCAGGAGTGCGAGCGCAAGTCCGAAAGTGGTGACCGCGAGAGACGAGGATGCCTGACGCCAGCGCGTCCGCGTTTGAGCGAGTTCGGCCGGATCGAGCGTTGCCGTAAACAACAGGGCTCCGGACGGTGCCAGAACGTCGAACGCCGGCGACGCGGATGCTGCCGCGCCACCCTCGAAACGAAACACGATCGAGACGGGAGCGATGGGTCCCGAGTATCGAAAGGTGCCGGGATTGTCACGGGATGTGGGCCGTTGCGCGAGGGATCGCTCGGCGGCGACGGATCCGGCGCGTTGACCGTTCGGCAGGAGCACCGGCGTGACGTAGACGAGACGGAGACCGAGCGCACCCTGTGCGAGGAACCAGGCCTCTTCGCCTTGCAGACGATCGGGCGGCAGGTCGGACGGCCGGCCATCCCATGCCAGCGGGCGCCCGTCATCGGCATAGACCGTCAACGCAAAATCCGGAACATTCACCGCGGCAAGTGCCGCTTCCGCGGCTGCGAATAGACGTCGCGCGGCTGTGACGTCGTCACGGGATGCTGCGACCACGGAGGTGGGGTCGGCGACGCCGAGGCCCATCACCCGGAGGGCCCGGGTCATCGTGTCGAAATCGGTCCGGACGCTTGTTTCAACGCGGCTGCGCGCGTCCTCGTCGCTGGTGCCCAGTGCGATGAATTCCGCGAAGCGGCCGATGACAAACACGAGAGCCGCGGCGCCGAGACCCATCGCGATGATTCGAACGAACCGCCGCCAGGGCAACGGAGGCGCCGGGCCGGCGCGGTCTGGGAGGCGCACGGAAATGATTGTAGGTCCAGAGCCTAAAGCCCAGAGACTAGAGACTAAAATTGTTCATCCCATGTCTCACACGCTGAAGGCATCGATCAAGCGCGGGGCGCTCATCGCAGCCGCCAACTGGCAGGTCAGCGTGATTCAGGCCTCGGCGGACTCTCTATTCAAGCTGTTGCTGGCTGCGCCCATCATCGGCGGTGTCTTCCTGATGGCGCTTGCTGTCGGCAGCGAGCCAGAGTCACTCCTGTCTCTGGAATGGCGACAGATGGTAGTCACCATCGCGTCCTCGCTCTTCGAACGGCCCGTTGTGTTGTCGGCGTTTCTCTTGTCCGTAGCCGTCGTTGCCGTGGGTGGGTCGTTGTTCGTGTTTCTCGTGAAGGCCGGAACAGTCGCGACGCTGGTGCGCAGCGATCGAGAAGCGGGCCCTATCGAAGAGCCACCGCTTCACGTGGACGTCATCGCCCGGGCGTCCCGGTTCTCTGTGGAGTCCTACATGGAGTCGGCGCGTGGCCTGTTTCCGCGCTACGCGCGCCTGGGATTCATGCTGATGGGCGTGTATCTCTTGTCGGGTGTTGCCTTTCTCACGTTGATGGCGCGTCGCGAGGCGGGCGAAGGCTGGAGCCCCACAGCACTTCTTGCGGCAGCCTTCGTCGCCTGGATTACGGTGGTCAATCTCGTGTACCTCCTCGTGCAGATCGTCGTGGCCGCCGACGACTGCAGTGTGGCCACCGCATTTCGACGGGTAGCCGTGTTCCTGCGGCGAGAGCGTCAACACGTCGGTACCGTGTTTCTGCTGGTGCTCGCGTTGATCGTTGCGGCGACTGGTGCATCCGTCCTTGCGACCGCGGCGTTGGGGCTGGTGGCCTTTGTGCCGTTTCTCGGCCTCGCGGCCTTGCCGCTTCAACTTCTGGCGTGGCTGCTTCGGGGTCTGGTGTTCCAGTATCTTGGCCTGACATCCGTGGGGGCGTATCTGATTCTCTACCGGGCATCCACCAACAGATCGATCGGCACTCGTTCGCAGTCTTCTCCGATCTACGACCATCTGCCATCTCAGGCATGAACGACTACAGCAGCTATCTGTCGCCAATGGGTCGCCGACTCCACGAGTCGGCCATCCGTCGGATGGGCACCGTCCTGGCCCGCCAAACTGACGTGGTGTCCTTCGCGCCGGGGTATCCGGACTCCGGATCGTTTCCGTGGGAGGAACTGCGGGAGATCACGCAGCGTCTCCTCAGCGGAACCGATCACGAAGTGCTGCAGTACGGCCCGACCGGCGGGTACACCCCGTTGGTCGAGTCGATCGTCCCGATCCTGGACGCACGTGGGATTACCGTCGCTCGGGATGAAGTGCTCGTCACCACGGGCTCTCAGCAGGGCCTCGATCTCATCGCGCGCCTGTTCGTCACGCCAGGCGACGTGGTGCTCGTGGAGTTGCCCGCCTACACCGGCGCCATTGCTGCGTTTGGCAATGCACAGGCGCAACTGGTTGGTGTCAGGCAGGAGTCAGACGGCATCAGCCTCGAGGATCTGGACGAGGTGTGCGAGAGACATCGTGCAGCCGGTCGTCGCGTGAACCTCCTGTATCTGGTCCCCAATTTTCAGAATCCTACTGGGCTGCTGCTGTCTCTCGAGAAGCGTCGCCAGTTGCTCGAGTGGGCAGAGCGTCGCGACATGCTGATCGTCGAGGACGATCCGTACGGATCGCTGTATTTCGACGATGTGACGCGCGTGGAGGAGACGAGGTCAATTCGTGCGGACGACAAGTCCGGACGAGTGATCTATTTGAGCAGCTTCTCGAAGACGCTTGTCCCGGGGTTGCGAGTCGGCTGGGTCGTTGCGCCATCGACCCTGATTGATCGCCTCGAGACCGCGAAGCAGTCTGTCGATCTGATGAGCGGAAGCCTCGATCAAAGAGTGGTGTACGAAGCGATTCGCGGCGGCGCCATCGAGCGGCTCGCTCCCCGGCTTCGCGAACTCTATCGACGCAAGCGGGACGTCATGGAGACCGCGTTGCGCGCCGAGGTGGGGAACCTGCTGAGCTGGACCCAACCGAGAGGGGGCTTCTTCCTCTGGGCGAGGCTCCCGGACCGACACGACGACATGGGGTTGCTCGCGCAGGCGCTCGAGGAGCGCCTGGTGTTCGTTGTCGGAAGCGCGTTCTTTGTTGATGGCACTGGCCACGACCGCATCAGGCTGTCGTTCTCGGCGCCGACACCGGAGCGCATTCAGGAAGGGGCTCGTCGTCTCGCGGCGGCCCTACGGCATCCGGTCGCGAGCGAGCATTCGTCCCGGTAGTGCCCTGAGCGGCACGAGCGGGGTATCCCGAAACACGAGGCCTCGTGGTCGCAGCGCTTCCACGACGCCTTCCCGGGTAATCGTCACGAGCCCGACTTGAAATGGTCGGGGTGCTGCATCGACGAGTGGCGGGCCCACGAGTTCTCCGCCAGCCGCGAACGTCCCCTGGTCTGCGCCCGTTGAGCCAACAAAGGATGTGACCGCTGGCTTTACTCCAGCCAGTACGAGCGTGCCACCGTACGCGCGTGGCGGGAAGGTGGGTCTCGTCACCGTTGACCGCCGCCAGCGCTGGTTGCCGTTCCCCCGATTGACCGCTCTGATGATGTTGTCGAGGGACGCGATGTATACCGCATCGTTGTCAACGGCGACGCCGATCACATCGCCCCCGTTTCGCCACTTCCACGCCAGCGTGCCGTTGCGCTGAAAGGCATAGAGGACGTTGTCCGTGGAACCCACGAAGACGCGATCGCGTGCCGCCGCCGGTTCACTGATGACCCCGGGCAGGCGCTGTTCCCACAACAGTTCTCCCGTGGCGAGCTCCAGCGCGACGACCCGGTTGTCGGACAGCGAGAGATACAGGGCGCCGTCGCCACTCGACGCGGCTGGAAACAGTGTTCGAGCGCCGACGGGACGACGCCAGGTGATGGTGCCGTCGGATCGACGAAGAGCCAGGATCTCGCCAGGCTCGACGGCCGCCAGCAGCCACTCGCTGTCCAACGTGAGGGGGGCAGTCACAGCGGTCGCGATGGCTGTTGACCACAGCTCACGACCGCTTGTGGCGTCGAGCGCACGAATCGAATCGGCCGTTGCGAGGTACACCCGCTGGTTGTCCGCTGCCGGTGCAGCCACGACCTGTAAGGGTTGTGTCCATTCGGTCGTGCCTGTTTCGCGGGTCAGCGCTGCGAACGATGCATCTCGCAGAGGCACGTACACACGAAGGTCGTCCATGACGCCGGCCGCAGAAGGCGGCGCCGGCAGCGTGCGCGTCCAGGCAGCGTCTGCAGGAAGAAGAGGGATGCCTGGCGGCTTACGTTCGCGCCATTCTTTCAGGATCGCCTGACGACGTTGTTCAATCGCGACCGCCGTCTGGCGCGCTTCAGGGCAGGCGCCCAACGCGACGAAACATCCGACTGCCAGAGCGAGAGAGCAGCCCCAATATCTCGTGGTCTGTGCGACGAACACCACGATATAATAGCGCGCGGCGGTGGTGCAGTCGCCGCGTAACCGTTCAGACTCTTCTCCTTCCAGTGTCCCATCAAACCATTCTCGTTCTGGATTTCGGCTCCCAGTACACCCAACTCATCGCGCGTCGTCTGCGTGAGCTGTCGGTCTACTCGGAAGTACTGCCCTTCAACACGCCGGTCGAAAAGCTGCGCGCGAAAGAGCCTGCCGGTATCGTGCTGTCAGGCGGGCCCATGAGCGTGTCGGAAGCCGGGGCTCCGAGATGTTCAGCTGACGTCTTCGGCCTCGGTGTACCGGTGCTGGGTATCTGCTACGGCATGCAGCTGATGACAGAAGTGCTGGGCGGAGAAGTCCGACGCTCAGGTCATCGGGAGTTCGGCCACGCGCTGGTGCGCGTCACGGGTGCGCACGGGACGACTCCGCGTCTCTTCTCGCAGATTCCTGCGGAGCTTCGGGTGTGGGCCAGTCACGGCGATGACGTGTCCTCGGCGCCGCCCGGGTTTTCCGTCGCCGCAGTCAGCGCGACGGCGCCAATCGTGGCCATCGAGGCTCCCGAGAGGGCGTTGTACGGGTTGTTGTTTCATCCCGAGGTCGTGCATACGGAACACGGTGTCGAGATTCTTCGGAATTTCGCCTACAGCGTGTGCGGATGCCGGGGCGACTGGACGATCGCGTCCTTCATAGACGAGGCGACCGAGCGGATACGTCGTCAGGTCGGGGATGGGAAGGTTGTCTGCGGATTGTCCGGCGGAGTGGACTCCACAGTAGCCGCGTTATTGATGCATCGGGCGATCGGGGATCGCCTGACGTGTATCTTCGTGGACAACGGGCTGCTACGCTACGACGAGGCGAATCAGATCCGCACACGTTTTGCGGACAAAATGCAGCTGCCCCTGGAATTCGTTGACGCGACCGACGTGTTCCTCGACCGGCTGGCGAGTGTTGTCGATCCCGAGCAGAAGCGAAAGATCATCGGCGCGGCGTTTATCGACGTGTTTGAACAGCGCGCGAAGGAGCTCGGCAACTTCGACTTTCTGGGCCAGGGAACGCTCTATCCGGACGTGATTGAGTCGGCGTCTGTCCTGGGGCCGGCGGTCGTCATCAAAAGTCATCACAATGTCGGGGGGTTGCCAGAGCGGATGCGTTTCGCGCTGGTCGAGCCGCTTCGCGATTTGTTCAAGGACGAAGTCCGGAGGGTGGGCCGCGACCTCGGACTCGAACGCGAGTTCGTCGTACGTCAGCCGTTTCCCGGTCCTGGACTCGCGGTGCGCATCGTCGGTGAGATCACGCGCGAGCGGTTGAACCTGCTGCGTCTGGCCGACAAGGTGGTCGCCGAGGAGATCAGAAAAGCGGGCTGGTACGAGCGCGTGTGGCAGAGCTTTGCGGTTCTGCTGCCGGTTCGCAGCGTCGGCGTCATGGGTGATGCACGGACGTACGAGCACACCGTCGCCATCCGCGCGGTGGAAAGCCTGGACGGGATGACCGCCGACTGGGCTAGACTGCCGCACGATCTGCTGGCGACGATTTCGTCCCGCATCGTGAACGAAGTGCGGGGTATCAATCGTGTGGTCTACGACATTTCTTCCAAGCCCCCCTCAACCATCGAGTGGGAGTAGGGCATGGTGAACGAGTTCGTTCATCTCCACCTGCACACTGAGTTCTCGCTCCTCGACGGCGCGTGCCGCGTTGACGAGCTCCTGGACGAAGCCGTCAAGCTCAAGATGCCGGCGCTCGCGGTCACCGAGCACGGCAACATGTTCTCGTCCGTGGTCTTTCATGACCATGCGCGCGCACGTGGCCTCAAGCCCATTCTCGGGTGCGAGGTGTACGTGGCCTCGGGCAGTCGTTTCGACAAGACAGGCCCACAGAGCGAGACGAACCATCTGGTGCTGCTCGCCGAGACGGCGCAGGGGTACAAGAACCTCATCAAACTTGTGTCGGCCGGTTACACGGAAGGGTTCTATTACCGGCCGCGCATCGACAAGGAATTGCTCGCGCAACACTCGTCCGGATTGATCGGGCTGAGCAGTTGTCTGAAGGGAGAGGTCGCGAGCGCCCTGAGAGTGGAGCAGGCCCGCCCGGCACTGGAAGCCGCGGCCAGGTTGCGCGACATTCTGGGTCCCGACAACTTCTTCCTCGAAATGCAGTATCAGGGCATCGAGGACCAGAAGGTCGTCAACCGCGGGATCATCCCGGTTGCCCGCGACTTGAACCTGCCGCTCGTCGCCACGAACGACGTGCACTACCTGCGGCAAGGTGACGCGCAACCGCACGACATCCTGTTGTGCATCGGCACGGGCAAGACCGTCAACGATACGCAGCGCCTGCGCTACCACGGCGATCAGTTCTTCCTGAAGACGCCGGAACAGATGGCCGCGGTCTTCGGTGACTATCCGGAGGCGCTCAAGAACACGCTGCGCATCGCCGAGCGCTGCGACGTCACGATCCCGTCCGGTCAGAACCACCTGCCGACCTTTGACGTCCCCCCGGGGTTCACGGTCGATTCCTACTTTGAAGAGGTCGTGAGGGACGGCTTCAAGACTCGACTCGTACGTCTCAAGCAACTCGCGGCTGAGGGGCGGCTACGCCATACGGTGGACGAGTACGAACGGCGGCTGGACTACGAGATCGACGTCATCAAGAAGACGGGGTTCCAGGGCTATCTGCTGATCGTCTGGGATTTCATCCGGTATGCCCGGGAGGCGGGGATTCCCGTGGGACCCGGACGGGGATCGGCGGCCGCGTCCGTCGCTGCCTGGTGCATGCAGATTGCCGACGTGGATCCGCTCGACTTCGATCTGCTGTTCGAGCGGTTCCTGAACCCGGAACGCATCTCGATGCCCGATATCGACGTGGACTTCTGCGAGCGTCGTCGCGGCGAGGTCATCGAGTACGTGACCCGCAAGTACGGACGCCAGAACGTCGCGCAGATCATCACGTTCGGCACCATGAAGGCAAAAGCCGTGGTGCGGGACGTCGGCCGCGCGCTCGACATGTCGTACGCCGACGTCGATCGCATTGCGAAGCAGATCCCGCCGGCCCTCGACATGACCCTCGACAAGGCGCTCGCGGAGAACCCCGTCCTCAAGGAGATGGCCGCGAGCGACCCCAAGGTCAAGGAAGTCATCGACATCGGACGACGCCTCGAAGGCATGTCGCGCCATGCGTCGGTCCATGCGGCTGGAGTCGTGATCGCGCCAGGCCCTGTCACTGACTACGCTCCCCTCTACAAGGGTGCGCGCGACGAAATCGTGACGCAGTGGAACATGAAGGAGATCGAGCGCGTCGGTCTCCTCAAGATGGACTTCCTGGGGCTCTCGACGCTCACGCTGATCGACGACGCCCTGAAGGGCATCAAGCGGACCGAAGGAATCGTTCTTGATATCGACAATGTGCCGCTCGACGATGTGAAGAGCTTCAAGGTGTTCCAGGAGGGGGCAACCTTCGGCATCTTTCAGTTCGAGAGTTCCGGTATGCGGGATCTGCTGCGTCGCGCCAAGCCGTCCCGATTTGAAGATCTCATCGCCCTGAATGCGCTCTATCGTCCGGGCCCGCTGAAGAGCGGCATGGTGGATGACTGGGTCGAGCGCAAGCAGGGCAAGAGGGAAGTGAAGTACGAGCTGCCGCAGCTTGCGTCGATTCTGTCCGACAGCTACGGCGTGATTGCGTATCAGGAGCACGTCCTGCGCATCGCGCAGGCGGTGGCCGGATTCACGCTGGGTCAGGCCGACGTGCTGCGGAAAGCCATGGGAAAGAAAGACCCCAAGGTCATGGCCAAGCAGCGTGAAGCGTTTCTCGATGGCGCCAAGGCGAAGGGGATCAACGAGAAGAAGGCGACGAAGCTGTTCGAGCAGATCGAGCATTTCGCGGGATACGGCTTCAACAAGGCTCATGCGACGGCGTACGCGCTGCTCGCCTATCGAACGGCATACCTGAAGGCCAACTATCCGTGGCATTTCGCCGCGGCGTTGTTGACGATCGAAGCGCAGAACACCGACAAGCTGGCGATGTATCTCAGCGAGGCCCGCGAGCGCGGCGTTCCAGTGCTGCCCCCGGACATCAACGAGAGTTCGCTGAACTTCGAGGTGGAGCCAGGCCGCGGTGTGCGGTTCGGCCTGACGGCCATCAAGGGCCTGGGTGAAGGCGCCGTGAACGCCATCATCGCGGCGAGGACTGAGATGGGAGGTCGCATTTCATCGATTCCCGCGCTCTGCGAAGCCATCGATCTACGGATCGTCAACAAGCGGGTGTTCGAGGCGCTCGTCAAGGCTGGTGCGTGCGATTCACTCGTCCCGGAGGGCGGGCGGGAAGCCCGGTCGCGGCTCTTTGCGTCGATCGACGCCGCCTGTGAACACGGCACGCGCACGCAGCGCGACAAGGACCTCGGCCAGACGCAGCTCTTTGGCGGTGACGATCACGGTCCCTCATCGGCCGGGTCCTCCGCTTTGCCCCTCGCTGCACCCTGGTCGGAAATCGATCAACTCCAGCACGAGAAGGACGCGCTCGGCCTGTACTGGAGCGGGCATCCGATGGATCGGTACGCCGAGGCGCTGAAGGCCTTCGGTGCGAAGACCACGACCGAACTGAACGTGAAGCGTCCGTCGGTGGACGACGAGATGGCGTCGGCAGCATCCGCCACGCCCAGCCACGGAAACGGCAACGGGAATGGTGCGGGTCCCTCCGGGCACAAGTCGAGCGAAGACATTTCTATCGGTGGAGTTGTCTCGGCCGTGCGTGCGCTGAAAACGCGCAAGGGCGACCGCATGTGTGTCATCACGCTCGATGATGCCGGCGGGAACGTGGAAGTCGTGGTGTTTCCCGAGGCGTTCAAGCAGCACGGGCACATGGCTGAAGAAGGTCGTATGGTGCTCGTCAAGGGGCGGATCGAGCGCGATGACGAGTCAACTCGGATTCTCGCGTCGGAAATCATTCCCGTCCAGATCGTCACGGAGCGGCTCGCGTCGGCGGTGGCCATTACGCTCTCGACGCCCCGTCATGACCGGGAGACGTTCATGCGGCTCTGGGACGTGTTGCTGCAGCACAAAGGCGATCGCCGCGTGGCGATCGAGCTGCAGGAGCCAGACCGGCACATTCGCGTCAAAATCGACCTCAACGCGCAGATCCGGGTTCGCCCCTCGGAGCAACTCGTGGCCGAAGTCGAGAGGATCTGCGGTTCGGGTTCCGTCACGCTACGGTGAGTTCACATGCCTCCTGACCTGCTCGATTTCGAAGAACCGATCGGCGTGTTGTTGAAGGAGATCGAGGCGCTCTCGATGCTGCCCCGGACGGGGGAGCGACAGCTGTCGCTCGATACCTTGAAGCGCCGCGTCGATTCGATTCGTTCGGACATCTACTCCAAATTGACTCCGTGGCAGCGCGTGCTCGTCGCCCGTCACCAGAACCGGCCCACGGTGCTCGACTACGTCGATCACCTCTGCACAGAGTTCACCGAGATCAGCGGCGATCGGCGATACGCAGACGACCATGCGATCGTGACGGGTTTTGCGCGCTACAAGGGCGAGCCCGTCCTCATCGTGGGGCACCACAAAGGCGGTGGGGGCGACACCAAGCAGAAGGTGTATCGCAACTTCGGGTATGCGAAGCCGGAGGGCTATCGCAAAGCGCTCCGGGCGATGAAACTGGCCGAGAAGTTCCGCCGCCCGGTGCTTGCGTTCATCGATACGCCAGCGGCCTATCCGGGGATGGAGTCTGAGGAGCGGGGAATCTCGGAAGCGATCGCGCTGAACCTGCGGGAAATGGCGGCCCTCGATGTGCCGATTGTTGTCTGCGTTCATGGAGAGGGTGGCAGCGGCGGAGCGCTGGGAATCGCGATTGGTGACTGGATTCTGATGCACGAGTTCGCGATCTACAGCGTCATCCCACCCGAAGGCTGCGCGGCGATCCTGTGGCGCGACTCGGCTCGCAAGGTCGAGGCGGCCGACGCGCTCAAGATCACGGCCCCGGACCTGCTGCGTCTTGGAGTGATCGACGAGATCGTCCCCGAGCCTCCCGGCGGCGCACACACGAATCACAATGTCGCGGCCGCGCTCTTCGACACGGCCCTGGAACGTGCCCTGGCTGCCGTGTCGGCGATGGACTCGCCCACTCGCCTCGAGGCGCGGTACCGGAAGTTCCGCGCCATGGGAAACATCGGCATCGACGGGCTCTGATGACTATCGCTCCGCGCATCTGGCAGGCAGTACCCTGCGACGAGTCTCGAAGTGAAGTCGTGGCGCGGGAGCTGAACGTGTCGCCAATCATCGCCCGTTTGCTCTGTGCACGAGGATTGGGCGATCTCGATGATGCCAGGCGCTTTCTGGCGCCGGCACTAACCGACCTGCACGACCCGTTTCGGCTCAAGGACATGGCGCCGGCGGTGGATCGGATTCTGGCGGCGATCGCCAGACGGGAGCGCATCGCCGTCCATGGCGACTATGACGTCGATGGCGTGACATCGACGGTGATCCTTCGTCGTGCCCTGGAACTCCTTGGCGCCGACGTCATCCATTTCATCCCGGAGCGGATGCGCGACGGTTACGGTCTTCAGATACCCGCGCTCGACCGTCTGCGGGCGGATGGTGTCACGCTGGTGATCTCGGTCGATTGCGGCATTCGTGCTGATGCCGCGGCCAGACACGCGTCGTCTATCGGCCTCGATCTCATCATTACCGACCATCACGAGCCCGACGAATCGTTGCCGTCGGCATTCGCGGTGATCAATCCGAAGCGGCACGACTGCGTGTATCCAGACAAGAATCTGGCCGGCGTGGGTGTCGCGCTGAAACTCGTACACGCGCTCTGCCTCAAATCCGGACGCGAGAGCTGGCTCCCAGGCTTTGTGAAGGTTGCGGCGATCGGCACGCTGGCGGACGTGGTGCCGCTCGTCGGTGAAAACCGTGTGATCGCCAAACTCGGTCTCGGGATGCTGTCCGCTGGACCGCACAAGGTTGGGTTGAGAGCGTTGCTCGAGGTCTGCGGCCTGACCGGCAAAGAGGTTGACGGCTACCACATCGGATTCGTCATTGGTCCCCGCGTGAACGCCGCAGGACGGATGAGCACCCCGGACATCGCGGCACGGCTGCTGCTGGCGTCTGACGAGTCCATGGCAGACGAGGCCCGTGAGCTGGCTCAGCAGCTCGACCTGGAGAATGTGCGCCGCCAGAAGGAAGAAGCGGCCATTGTCGCGGAAGCGAAGCGCGTGGTTGAGACCGACCTCGAGGTGGGATCGCGAACGGTCATCGTGGTGGCCGGCGACGGCTGGCATCGAGGCGTCATCGGGATTGTTGCCTCGAAGCTCGTGGACGCATTCCATCGGCCCGCGATCGTGTTGTCCAAGGACGGTGACATCGCCCATGGCTCGTGCCGCAGCATTCCATCCTTCAACATGCTCGGCGCACTGGAATCCTGCGGCGAGGTGATGATGGCGTTTGGCGGTCACAAGCAGGCCGCCGGCGTGACGATGGAGTCAGCCAGGATCCGTGAACTTCGAGCCCGGGTCAACGAGTACGCCGACGGATGTATGCAGCCCGACGATCTGAGACCGCGGCTCTGGATCGATGGCGCCTTGCCGTTTGGCGCGATCACCGAGCGCGTTGCGTCGGAGCTGTCGGTGCTCGCGCCGTTTGGCGCCGGCAATCCGAGACCAGTGTTCCGTGCTGAAGGTGTCGAAGTGGTGGACGGTCCGAGGGTGCTCAAGGATCGTCATCTCAAGATGGCGTTTCGTCAGCAGGGGAAGGTCATGCGCGGAATCGCGTGGCGCGCAGCCGACCGCGAGACATTCGTCTCGACCCATCGCGCCGCACTGGATGTCGCGTTTTCGCTCGAGCAGGACGTCTGGAATGGAGAACGCTACCTCCAGCTCAACGTCGCGGACTTTCGAGCTTCAGACGTGTGAAGGGGCAGACGGCGAAGGCTGTACCTTCGCCGTCCAGACCTCACCAACGAGAGATGACGGTACCACCTCTTGTCGCGCGCAGCGGCTGGACGCGCGTTCCTGGCGTCGTCATTTCAGAAGTGAGGCTCACGCCGCCCGGCGATCACAACCTTCAGAATCCTTATTTACTCCGAGAATCGAAAGATTGCGCTCATCGATCACTCTGGTCGCCAAAACCTGACCGAGGCGGCGAAAGGGTAAAATCGAAAGGTCGTGAAATGGCAGAAAAACGTCCGACGTGGCTTGGCAGCCTTCGGGATCGTCTGCGCGATCGCTGTCTACGCCGCGATTGGTGAGCGCCAGTCGTCGGCCCCACCCGAGTTGCTGCCACGGCTCGACCCGCGCTCGATTATCGAAAGTACAGGTGCGGCATTCCAACAGTTCAGCGCGGCAAAGCAGGAATACGTGATTGAGGCCGAACGGCAGCTGACCTACGAGGGCGGTGCGACGAAGTTCATCGGTGTGACCATCAAGGTCAAAGAGCGTGGAGGGCGGGATTTCGTCATTTCTGGGCGTGAAGCACAGGCCGGCGAAGGTCAAAAGGATCTGCAGGTCATCGGCGACGTCAGGCTGGCGGCCAGTGACGGATTCGTCGCCTCTACCGACCATGCCACCTTCAGCGATGCGGACGCCACGGTGCGGGCAGCGGGGCCCGTCTCGTTCCAGAAGGGCCGGATGAGCGGCTCGGGGATTGGGATGAGCTACGACCAGAGTACGGACGTCCTGACACTCGCCGATACCGTCCGCGTTGCAGTGACAGACGAGGCGGGCAAGACGACGATGGAGTTCACATCGGCGTCGGCAACCCTGGTACGGGCCGAAGACTACCTGTCGCTCGAGGGCAACGTGCACGCCCTTCGTGGGGAACAGGTTCTGGAGTCGGACCGAGGTCGCGCGCTCCTGTCGGAAGACGATGATCTGGTGACGTTTATCGAGCTGCGTGGCAATGCGAGGGTCGTTGGTGGTGAGGCGTTCGAGTCGATGGGCGCGAGGGACATCGACCTTGACTACTCCGACATGGGTGACGTGCTCGAACGCGTGGTGCTGCAGGGTGGAGGCACGGTCATCCTGGCGGGTGAGGACGACGAAGGTGGTCGCCAGTTCGAGGGCGAGTCACTCGAACTGATGTTCGCTCCGGACCAGACACTGACCCAGGCCACCGGCCGGGGCGGCGTTCGGATGATGCTGCCGGCTGCTGCTTCCGCGCCGTCTCGAACAATCAAAGCGCGGTCGTTCGATGCGTCAGGTGAACCCGGCAAGGGTCTGACCGCCGCCCGGTTCAACGATCAAGTGGAGTTTGAGGAGAAGGGAACCACGCGGCGTGCCGCGCGTTCGGCCGCGCTTCGCACGACGCTGTCCGGACAAGACGTGACCTCGGCGGTGTTCACCACGGCCGTGTCGTTTGAAGCCGAGGGGCTGCGCGCCTCAGCCAGTGAGGTTCAGTACGATCCGGCAGGTGGCGGACTTCGCCTCCGAGGGGCGGAGGGAGGGAAGGTTCCGAGGGTGTCGGATGAAAAGATCGAGATCGATGCCGACACCATCGACGTCACGATCGAGGGGCCCCGGATGGTCGCGACCGGCCACGTGCGAACCGTGTTACGGCCGCAGGCTGCGGGCGCCCGAGGCAACACGGGCGGGCAGGCAGGGGGTGCTCAGACCACCCGGCTGCCGGGGCTGCTGCAGCAGGGGCAGGCGGCTAATGTGAGCGCGGGAACGCTCGATTATCAAGGTGTGGCAGCAACGGCGGCGTACACTGGCGACGCGATGCTCTGGCAGGGAGACACCACGATCCGCGCGGATGCGATCTCGCTCGACCAGCGCAAGGCGGACCTGGTCGCCATCGGCAACGGTCGCTCGAACCTCCCGCTCGAGGGCGGTGTCTCGATCGGCCGTGCGTCTGAGATTCGATACGACGATGCGGCCAGGCGAATCACGTTTGCCAGCGTTCAGCCCGCCGTCGCAGCGAGCCCGGTGAATTCCTCGGGTGCACGACCAGGCGCCGGTGCAGCGGCCGCACGATCGACGACGCCCGCGCAGCTCAGCGGACCGCAGGGGGACTTGCGCGCCACTCGGATCGAAGTGGTGCTTGCTGGAGCGGCCTCGCGCATTGACCGCCTGGAGGCCTATCGCGACGTGGACGTGCGTCTCGACACGCGGGTGGCCACCGGTGACCGGCTGACCTACTTTGATGCAGACGGGCGCTACGTCATTACGGGTGTTGCCACAGTGCCGGTGACGATCGTTGAAGAGTGCCGCGAAACGACGGGCCGGACGGTCACGTTCTTCCGATCGTCAGAACGGGTCATCGTGGACGGCAACGAGGAAATCCGCACGCAGTCGAGGCGTGGCGGGTCGTGTCCCGCTTCAACCGCGCCTTGATGTCTACGCTGCGTACCCGTGACCTCACGAAGTCCTATGGTGGCCGCACGGTCGTCAAGGGCGTGAGCTTGGAAGTCGCATCCGGTGAAGTGGTCGGTCTCCTGGGTCCCAACGGAGCCGGAAAGACCACGACGTTCTATATGACGGTCGGCTTGACCGCTCCCGATGCAGGTCGCGTGATCCTCGACGATGAGGATGTGACCGACGACCCGATGTATGTGCGCGCACGGAAGGGTGTGGGATACCTGCCGCAGGAGGCTTCGATTTTTCGAGGTCTCACGGTGGAGCAGAACCTGATGGCGATCCTGGAAACTCTCGACTTGAGCGCTCGAGAGCGCAAGACGCGTCTCGCTGAACTACTCGGCGAGTTGAATCTCACGCCGCTCGCGAAGGCGCCCGCGCACACGCTCTCCGGAGGTGAACGCCGGAGAGCAGAGATTACGAGAGCGCTGGCCGTCTCTCCACGGTTCATGCTGCTCGACGAGCCCTTTGCCGGAATCGATCCCATCGCGGTGACCGATATCCAGAAGATCGTGTCGCATCTGAAAGAACGCGGCATCGGGATTCTCGTGACGGACCACAATGTGCGGGAAACGCTGCGCATTACTGACCGCGCCTATATCGTGCACGACGGCACGATTGTGAGCAGCGGCACGCCGGCATCGCTGGCAGCAGACGAGGACGTGCGCCGGATTTATCTGGGGGCCGACTTCCGGTTGGATTAAGATGTTTTTTGTGTTCGGAGATCGACGCTGAGCGTCTGACGACATGGCGATTTCGCAACGGCTGCATACCAAGCTCGTTCAGAAGCTGATTCTGACCCCGTCGCTCCAGCAGGCCATCAAACTGCTGCCGATGTCGACGCTCGAGTTGTCGGAGCTCCTCAACCAGGAGATCGTCGAGAACCCGATGCTCGAAGAGGTGCCGACCGAAGAGCTCCAGCCGGTCGAGGCGACCCAGGAAAAGCAGGAAGAGAAGAAGCCCGAGAAGACCGACTCCTGGGACGATCAGGACTACGAGTACTTCTTCGGCGACTACCTGGACGACGGCTACAAGGCTCGGACGCCGACAGAGGTCAAGGAGCTTCCGCCGATCGAGAACACGCTATCGACGGCGCCGTCACTCGGCGATCATCTCGCGTGGCAGTTGTCGATGCAGACCGACGAACCGCTGGTACGGGAAGTCGGCGAGGCAATTCTCGGGAATCTCGACGACGACGGGCAGCTCGTCGCGACCGTCGAAGAGCTTGCGGCGATGGGGCCGTGGCCCGTTGAGGAAGTGGAGCGAACGCTCACGCTCGTGCAGGGCTTCGATCCGGTCGGCGTTGCGGCGCGCGACCTTCAGGAGTGCCTGCTGTTGCAGTTGCGGCACCTGGGCATGGGTGGCACGCCGGCAGAGAAGATCGTCACGGAGCACATGCGGCTGCTCCAGAATCATCAGGTTCCCGAGCTCGCGCGCAAGCTGGGAATGTCCATCGATGAGCTCAAGCAGCACATCGAGATCATTCGCCACCTCGATCCGAAGCCTGGCAGCCGGTTCAATCAGTCGCAATCGCAGTACGTCATCCCCGACGTGTATGTCGTGAAGGTCGAGGATCAGTACGTCGCCGTGCTCAACGAAGAAGGACTGCCGCAGCTGCGCATCAGCCCGGTCTATCGCAAGCTGCTCGACAAGAGCCAGACCGAGAACACGGCGGAGACCCGGGCGTACGTCAAAGACAAGTTCCGTTCTGCACTGTGGTTGATCAAGTCGGTCGAGCAGCGGCAGAAGACGATTCACAAGGTCTCGACGAGCATCATCACGTTTCAGCGTGATTTTCTCGACCACGGGATCGAATACCTGCGACCGCTCGTCCTTCGCGACGTGGCCAATGACATCGGGATGCACGAATCCACGGTCAGTCGCGTGGTCACCAACAAGTACATGCACACGCCGCAGGGCGTGTTCGAGATGAAGTACTTTTTCCACAGCGGCATCAGCAGCGCGTATGGCGATGCCGTGTCGTCGGTGACGATCAAGCAGCGCATCCGCAAGATCATCGAGGCCGAGGATCCGCGCAAGCCGCTCAGCGATTCGAAGATCGTGAGCATGCTGCAGCGCGAAGGGCTCGATCTGGCGCGTCGGACGATCGCGAAGTACCGCGAGGAACTCAAGATTCCGACGTCGAACCAGCGGAAGGTCCTTTACTAAGGCGGGCGTGTCCCGCTCGAGCCGTGGCAGATACCTGGCCCAGACGACGAAAGACAGATAAGCCAGCCCGGCGACGCGATCCCGGCGACCGCCGCTTCGTGATCCTGACGGGTCTTTCCGGCTCTGGAAAAACGCAGGCCATTCGGGCCCTCGAAGACCTCGGCTACTTCTGCATCGACAATCTCCCGACGCAGCTCATCCCCACGATGGCGGAGCTCTCGATGCGCGACGATGCCGGGCCCGACAAGGTGGCAATAGTCGTGGACGTGCGGGAGCGTGGATTTCTGTCGCAGTTTCCTCGCGTGTACAAAAAGCTTCGGGCGAGCTCGGTCAAGCCGACGCTGATTTTTCTGGAGGCCAGCCATTCGACGTTGGTCAAGCGGTTCAGCGAAACTCGTCGTCCACACCCGCTGGCGCGGGATCGATCGGTGAGCGAAGGGATTTCCGAGGAGCGACGAAAGCTGAATGCTATCCGCTCCCTGGCGGATCTGATTCTCGATACCTCGAATCTCACGGTGCACGAGCTTCGCGACCATTTCATGCGCATGTCCAGGCATCGCGAATCGCGTGCCGAGATGGTCGTGAATCTCGTCAGCTTCGGATTCAAGAACGGCGTGCCGGTGGATGCCGACCTCGTGTTCGACGTTCGATGTCTTCCGAATCCGCATTTTGTGAGCAGCCTGCGGCATATGACCGGGCGCGATCCAGCGGTCGTCCGTTACATGCGCAGACATGCATCGACGCGTGAGTTCCTCGATCAGTTGTCGTCTTTTCTTGCCTTCGCGCTTCCGCAGTACGTGAAGGAGGGTAAGAGCTACCTGACGGTGGCGATCGGCTGCACGGGCGGACAGCACCGGTCGGTGATGATGGCTGAGGCCTTGAAGAAGCCGCTCTCGAAGGTGAAGGGCGTGAAAGTGCGCGTCAGGCATCGGGATTCGTAGCTGCTGGATCAATGACATCGCGCCGGATGCGCGCAGAGGGTACAGACTGCATGGGTGCTAGCGTGGACCGTGTGAACAAGCCGTGGGGCTACGAGCTTCACTGGGCGAAGACAGACCGCTATGTGGGGAAGGTGCTCCACGTGACCGCCGGTCATGCATTGAGCCTCCAGTACCACAACATCAAGGACGAGACGATCTATCTGTATTCAGGTCGCATGCTGTTCGAGATCGAGCGGGACGGTGTGCTCACGCGGCAGGAAATGCAGCCGGGGGATGCGGTCCACGTGACGCCGAAGACAGTCCATCGGATGACCGCGATCGAGGACTGCGACATTCTTGAAGTATCGACGCCGGAACTTGACGATGTTGTACGGCTCGAAGATCGATACGGGCGGGTAGAGCAGAGTTGATCGAGTTGGCGGGTCCGCTGCGCGGAACCCGCCCTAGGTAGTGACCGACGGCTGTAGGCCGGGTTCCGCGCAGCGGACCCGGCGAATCTAGAAGGGAATATCGTCGTCCGTCATCGGCTCCATGGGTGGATCGTCCTGCCCGCCGCCCATGGACTGTCCGCCGCGCTCCATACCACCGCCACGGCCGCCGCCTCCGCCCCCACCGCCAAGCAGTGTCACGCGGTCGGCCTTGATCTCGGTCGTGTACCGCTTGTTCCCGTCCTTGTCATCCCACTGGCGTGTCTGAAGGCGGCCTTCGACGAAGATCTGCTTGCCCTTTGTGAGGTATTCCTGGAGGCTCTCGGCCTGCTTGCCCCACAGCACGATCCGGTGCCACTCGGTCTTTTCCTGCTTCTGACCCTGCTTGTCGTTCCACACCTCGGTGGTCGCCAGGTTGAGCGTGGCCACGGCGGCCCCACCCGGGGTGAAGCGCAGCTCGGCGTCACGGCCGAGATTGCCCACCAGGATCACTTTGTTCACGCTGCCCATTCGCGCTGTCCTTTCCAGACCTCTCGTCCCGACTGATTAGGACGCGGCAAGAGGGGGAGACCGACCTACGGCGTGCGGCCGAGTCGATCGATGTTCTGCTTCGCCAGCCGTCCGGCGTCGCTGTCGGGAAAATTCTTCGCCACTGCTTCCCACGATCCGCGCGCGGCGTCAGCCTGTCCGAGCCGCTCCTGCGCGAGACCGCGTTTGTAGTACGCATCGGGAACGGCGTTCGTCCCGACGTAATTCTGGATGACCTGATTGTATGCGGCAATCGCCTGTGCCCACTGATTCTGGGCGTAGTAGGTTTCACCGATGTGGAACTGGGCGTCGTCGGCCTGTTCGGATCGGGGGAACGCGCGAAGGAACGCTTCGAAGCCGCTGATCGCGCTCGTCCATTGTCCCGCGAAGTAATCAGCCCGGGCGGTCTCGTACAGTCGCGTCGGTGAGAGCCCGGCGGTTGAGGAGACGACCGGCGAGGGCGAGGTCGGCGCCGGTGCGATCGGTTGCGTCGGTGCCGCAGTGACAGGTGGCGCGTTGGGATCTACCGGTAGCGTGGGATCGACAAATGGCGGTGGAGCTGTTGCCGCTCGCTGCAGCGACTGAACCGTCTCGCGCAGGGCCTCGAGCTCCTCTCGAAGTTCACCCATCCGGACGTTCGTGTCGTTCGAACGTTCACGGATGATGCGAACGCCGTCCTGGATGTTGTCGATGAGCAGCTTCTGGTCCGCGAAGGCCTTGCGGTCGGCGTCGCTGGCCTGATCCAGTCGGGCGTTCAACGTCTTCAGCGCTTCCAGCAAGGTCTGATTGAGGGCGGCAAGCGCCGTCGTCAGAATTTGCGTCTGCTCCTGGAGCATCCGGACATCGGCGGTCATCTGCTGATGCTCCCGGTTCTGTGCGGAAGCCGATGGCACCAGACCAGCCAGCAGGGCGGTCAGCGCGAACGCGGTCACTCTCTTCATGATCGATCCTCGGGCCGGTGACGCCGGCCCCTCGTGCACGTCAACTCAGATTACTTCGATGTAATCACAAAATGGGCCCGGCGGTTCTTCGCCCACGCGGCGTCGTGATGGCCGGAGTCGAACGGAAACTCCTTGCCGTAACTCACCGTCAGAATCCGCGCTGGGGCAATGCCGAGGGAGACGAGGTAGTTCTTGACCGCGATCGCCCGCAGCTCGCCAAGGGCCAGGTTGTACTCGGCGGTGCCGCGTTCGTCGCAGTGACCTTCAACCGTGATGGCCCAGCCCGGGTACTTCTTCAAGACCTGCGCGTTGGATGTCACGATCGCCCGCCCCGTCTCGTCAAGCTCGGAGCTGTCAAGCCCGTAAAACACAGGCTGGAGTGGCGAGTTGCGATTGAGATCTTCCAGATCTCGGGTCGAGATGCCGTCTTCCGTGATGACCTCCGACTCGCGAACCGGAGTGTCTTCGACGCGCGCCGGCGGGGGTGGCCCTGCAGGGGTGACCGACTCGGGTGTCTCAGACGTCAGATTCGGTGTGGGCATCGGACGTGTGGCTGGTGCCTGTTTGCGCGCACAGCCCCCCACAAACACAGCGAGCAGGAGGAGAGCCACACACGTTCGGGTTGATACCTTAAACATTGCACATCTCGCTGCCGGAGCAGCGCCAATTGAAGGGTTGATAAATGGGGGACAGCGTTCGCACTCGATCCGTCAGTTCGACCACGACGGCGTGTAGTTGTTTCCCTCACGCGTAACCTGCTTCAGGCCCCGCCCGTCACGTCCAATCGTGTAGACCTGCACGCCTCGGCCCGTGCGTGTCGATGTAAACGCAAGATGCCGGCCATTTGGGGAGTAGGCCGGACTCTCATTGGATCCTTCGCCAAAAGTGATCTGCCGTGTGACCCCGGTTGCCAGGTCGTAAATCTTGACGTCGTACCCCGGACCGGTCTGAGCAGCAAATGCAATCTCGTTGAATGGCGCCGGTGACCAGGTAGGTCGGTCCGCGTACGACTCGGCGGTCGTGAGGCGACGAAGGTTCAAACCGTCCGCGCCGATCACGTAAATCTGGGGTTGGCCTGCGCGGTCCGACGTGAACGCTATCTGCGTGCCGGTTGGCGACCACGTTGGAGTCGTGTCGATCGCCGGATGGTTGGTCAGCCGCCTGATGCCCGATCCGTCGCGGTTCATGATGTACAGCTCGGCGTTGCCGTCGCGGCTCGAGGTGAAGGCGATACGGGTTCCGTCGGGCGAGAACATCGGCAGCCAGTTCTGCGTGCCGCCTTTTGTCGGTTCCTGCTGGACGCCGTCGTAGATCATCGCGATGAACAGATCCGGATATCCACGGCGATAGGAGGTATACGCCACCGAACGGGCATCGGGCGACCAGACAGGCATGATGTTCAGCTGGCGGTTGGCGGTGATGCGTCGTGAGTTCGCGCCGTCATAGTCGGAGACGTACACCTCTTTGACGTCTCTGTTCTGGACGGTGCCTCCGACGCGCTCCCGGTTGCGATCCGATGAGAAGGCGAGCTTGGTCCTCGCCACGCCGCGCAGGGATCGCTGCTGCTGGTGGATTTCATCAGACGCGATATGGGCAAAGAGTCGCGGGTTGGTTGCCGTGCCCGTGTATTCCTTTGAGAACACCGACTGTTGCGTGCGAATGTTGAAGAGCCGTATCTCCACGCGGACGTTGTTGCCCGTGCGCTGGACGCTCCCAAAAATCACCCCATCCGCACCCAGTTCGCGCCACGAGGCAAACGGAATCTGCCCAGCCGTACGGGCGGTCGGAATGGTGGAGTACGTGTCCCTGGGGATCAGATAGAACTCGCGCTCGAAGGCGAGGTCGTCCCACAGCACCTGGCTGATCGTCTTCGCGACATCCGCCGCCTCCGGGTTCATGGCGACGAAGTCGGGTACCGCGTAGCGAGGCGGTGTCCCGGGATCCCCGCTGATCACGACGGCAACTTCGGACGGCTGCTGCGGAGCGTCCTGTAGCGTCCGAGTAGCCGTGGTGTCAGCTACCGCTATCGCCAAACCGCCTGCTACCGCAATGACCATTACCCACGCGCGCGCGCGTGGGCTGGTCCTGACATCTCTCATGATCGTCACCGTTGGTACTCAAAGGTTATGTGAACGGTCAGCGTGGGATTCGGGAATGGCGAGGGTAGCTCAGGGAGTCTCGTCGATAGGAGTGCGCGTTCCGCAGCGAGGTCAAGAGCCAGAAACCCGCTTGGACGCTCGACCATCACGCTCTGGATGACGCCAGGGCGCGTGATCGTGAACTTCATGAGCGTGACGCCTCTGACTCCCTGATTCGGCTGCCAGTTCCTGTGAATGAGAGTCACCATTTGCTCGATGTACTCGGGGCAGCAGAAGTTCGATACATCGAGTTGCACCCCGCTCCCACCGGCGCCGCCGGTCGAGAGACCGAACCCCTGCCGCGTGCGCTGGTTTCCGTACGTGTGACACCCTGCTGCGGCTCTTCCTGTGCCGCGGGCTGGGCCTGAGGTCTTCGTCGCGCGTTCTCGGTGGCCACAA
>JABFSA010000145.1 GCA_013140775.1 Acidobacteriota bacterium
GCCCGAGTCGATTCGACAGGAAGCGCGACGGGCGGGCCGTGAGCTGCCCGCTGAAGTGCCGCCAGGACCCAACAACCCGTTGGGTCAGTTCTGGCTGGGGCTCAGCGGGGGTGGCATCGGTATCCACGGTACGAACGCTCCTGCCAGCATCTACCGGACCGTCACGCATGGATGCGTGCGATTGCATCCCGCCGATATCGAGTGGCTGTTCTCGCGCGTTCCGAAGGGTGGCTCTGTTCAGACCATCTACGAGCCGATGCTGATCGCGGAAGAAGATTCCCGTGTGTTTCTCGAAGTGCACCGGGACGCATACCGGCTGGCGCCCGTCACTGTCGCCGCGGCACGCACGCTGGCGCGAGATGCCGGCGTGACTGACCGGGTGGATTGGGACATCGTCGAGAGCGTTGTCGCCGAGAGGCTTGGTGTGGCCCGAGACGTCACGAAGGGGACGCGCGCAACGGAACGGTAGAATCCTCGCTAGTCCGTCGGTCGTGCTCCCGCATTCCCGGGCAGAACAGGCACGATCAGGACCGGGCACGTGGCCGCGCGTATCACGCGGGCGGTGTTGGAGCCAAACAGCAGCAGGTCCACCGCTCCACGCCCCTGGACGCCCATCACGATCAGGTCAATGGGCTGTTCGACTGCCAGCCGAAGCAGTTGCCGGTAGGCCATGCCTTCGTCAACGTGTGTCTTCACCTCACACCGTTCGCGGGTTGACGAAGGAACAAGCTCGCGCAGCCGCTGCAGCAATCCGGCTCTGGCTTCGGCGTGGGCCTGTTCGATGTTGAACTCTGCGGGCAGCGGAATCGATTCCAGCAACTCCGGCGGCACTTCAATCGAGTGAAACAACGTCAGCTGAGCCGCGGATTGTTCAGCCAGGCTGATCGCATACGTCAGCGCGCCGAGCGAGGCAGCCGAAAAGTCTATGGCGCAGACGATGTGGGGCGGCGTGCCACGTAGCAATCCGCTTCCGGCAGGCGGCAGATGCGGTGGGACAACCATGATCGGGCGTGTCGCCTTCCTCACAACCTTTTCTGTCGCCGATCCGAGTAACAGCCGGTTGAAGCCGGATCGGCCGTGGCTGCCAATCACGACGAGATCGGCCTCTTCGGCCTGAGCGAGTATCTCGGCGCTGACCTCCTGCACGCAACGCGCAACGAAACGGATCTTCAGGTCAGGGGGAACGTCACCTGTGAAAACCTGCATCCGCTGGATCAGCAGCTTGTGGTCGGGATCGTCGAGCGGAATGCCAGCGATCTCGAGGTTCGGCAGATTCGTGAATACATGGAGCACGGTGAGGCTCGCGCCGTATCGCCGGGCCAGGGCCATTCCCTGATGCAAGGCCCGTAGTGAGCACTCGGAGAAATCGATTGGACACAGAATGCGTTTGATCTGAACCACTGTCTGGCCGCCTCTCTGAGGGTTTGCAGCGCATGCCGCATGCCAGGACAGCGCACCAGGAACCAGCACAAATAGTGCCTGGACTTCCAGCTCGGGACACCCGAGAATGCGGAAAAAATCGCATCTCGTCGGCTTTTTGCGCGGATGGCGCTCAGTAGGAAATACGACGACTTGTGGGAAGGGGCTCGTTCCTTGGCCGGGCGACACGGACCCGCACGTCCACGGCCATCACGCCATGCTCGAACACCTTCAATGGATTGATGTCGAGTTCCTGAATCTCAGACGCAACCGTCATCAGGGCCGACACCCGCAGCAGGGCATCGACGACGGAGCGTTCATCGGCCGGCGGATGACCTCGGTACCCACGCAAGAGTGGCGCGCCCTTGAGGCTCCCGACCATGTCCGCGGCGGTGAGGTCTGTGAGCGGGTGCAGGCGGAATACTGTGTCAGCCAGGAGGTCAACCAGCACTCCGCCGCTACCACACGCGACCAGTGGCCCGAAGGTGGGATCAACGACTCCGCCGAGGAGGATCTCCACGCCACCCGGCACCATCCGCTGCACGAGGGCGCCCGTCATCGCGTGCCCGAAACGCGACGCCAATTCTTCAAAGGCGCTGCGCAAGGAGGCATCGTCGTCGAGGCCGAGGACGACGCCGCCCACGTCGCTCTTGTGGAGAATCGTGGGCCCCAACGCTTTCAGCACTGCCGGGTAGCCAGTCTGCTGTGCTGCGGCTATTGCGGCGTCGATGCTGGTCACGACCCTGGCCGTGGCCGACGCAATGCCTGCGGCGCCGGCAAGGCGTTGGGCTTCGTCGGACGTCAACCATCCGTCGCCGCGTTGCAGCGCACCATCGACAACGCTTCGAATGACATCGGCCTGAAACCCGGGCAGTACGGGAATCACTCCCTGGGGACGCCGCCGCCAGGCTCCATAGGCGGTGGCGCGTGCAAGCGCGGCGACAGCAGCCTCCGGGAATCGGTACGAGGGAATCGGGGAAATGTCCCGAGGCGCCCCGCGGCTGCTGATGAAGTTCGCGACCACCGTCTTCGAGACGCCCTTCGCCCCGGCGACGATCGCTCGCGCGACGTCGTCTGCCTGTGTCACGAGTGGGGGTGTGAAGATGACCAGCAGGCTGTCCACCTGCTCGTCGGCCAGCAGCGCGCGTGTCGCACGTTCGTATTGCGTTGCGGTCGCTGACGCGATCATGTCGATGGGGTTGCCGATACTGGCTTCGGCGGGCAGAAGTCCTTTCAGCACCTCGCGTGTCGCGTCGGTGAGCATCGCAAGGACCAACCCGTGCGATTCGCAGGCATCGGCCGCCAGGATGGCCGGACCACCGACGTTGGATAGGATCGCGACGCGCGATCCAGCGGGCACCGGTTGATGAGCGAGGAGTGCCGCCACATCGAACAGCTCTTCGAGGGTGGTTGTGCGGATGATGCCGGCCTCGCGGAAGAGCGCCTCCACCACGACATCGCTCGCGGCCAACGCTCCCGTGTGTGACGACGCCGCGCGTGCGCCTGCCGGTGATCGACCCGCCTTCACCGCCACGATTGGCTTCTGAGCGGCGACCCTGCGGGCGATTTGTGCGAAGCGCCGCGGATTGCCAAAGCTTTCGAGGTACAGCAGGATGACGTCCGTGCACGGATCGTCCGCCCAGTACTGAATCAAATCGTTGCCCGAGACATCCGCTTTGTTGCCAACCGACACAAAGGTGGAGATCCCGAAATCGAGCTGGCGTACGTAGTCGAGAATCGCCAGGCCGAGCGCTCCGCTCTGGGTTGAAAACGCCACACGCCCTTCAGTTGGCGCCACCGGTGAGAACGTCGCGTTCAGGCGGATCGAGGGATGGGTGTTGATGATGCCCATGCAGTTCGGCCCGATCATTCGAATGCCTGCGGTGCGTACCTTACCCAGGATGTCCCGTTCGAGTGTCCGGCCCGCGGCCCCGGTTTCAGCGAAACCCGCGCTGATGATGACCAGTGCCTTCACGTGCTTGGCAATGCAGTCGTCCACAACCGCGCTGACCCTCGCGCCGGGCACACAGATGATTGCGAGTTCCACGTCACCGGGAATGTCCGTGACGCTCGGGTAGGCGGGCACGCCATCAATCGAGGCGGCTGTGGGATGGACCGCGAAGAGACGCCCCGTGAAACCGCCAGACGCCACGTTGTGCAGAATCTCGGAACCGATCTTCCCGCGCTCACGGTTGGCGCCGACGACCACCACGGTTCGTGGCTCGAAGAAGCTCTTCATCGACGCGGCTGCCGCCGTTCGGGATCGCTCCGCGGCCAGAGTCCCGTATCGATCGCTCTGAGCGAGCGTCAGGGCGACGTGAAAAACGCCACCGTCGAGTTCGCGCTGTGTCTCGAATCCCGAGTCCAGAAACACTCGCATCATCTGGCGGTTGTCCTGCTGCACGTAGGCGTCGAAGGTGGTGATTCGATGATTGCGCGCGATATCGGCGAGTACCTCCAGCATGCGGGTGCCGACGCCGCGGCCCTGCAACGAGTCCGCAATTGCAAACACGACCTCGGCGCGTCCGGGGACCTGTGTGTCATGAACATACGCCGCGATGCCGCTGATATGACCCGCCGCTTCGGCGACGAGGGCGCAATCTCGATTCGGATCCATCTGGAGCAGTCGGAACACTTCATCCTCGGTGCTCGCAATGGTCGCGAAGAACCTGAAACGCCGGCTTCCGGATGAGAGCCGGTCGTACAGTTCGAACAAGCCTTCTCTGTCCCCGGCCTGAACGGCTCTCAGGCGCAGGGTTGATCCGTCACGGATTACGACGTCGGTGTCATACATAGGTGCGCTCAGTCTTTGTAGTCCGGCACCTCATGCTCGATTCGCGATTCGATGGCCGGATCGTCCACGACGGTACCGCGCCCTGTGATCCATAGCGGCGAACACGACAAGGAGAAGGGCGGCCGGGAAAAGCATGAAGTCCGCACGCACATGGAAGAGGACTGCCGCTGAAGTCGCGACCACCGACCACAGCACCGGCACGATCAGCACGCCGACGGGGGGACGCTCGGCGATGAGCAAGAGGCCAGCGGTGAAGAGGGTCGTCGGACACGGAACCGCGAAGAGAGGAATCCTCGGATACTCGAGGCCCAGGGCGATATTGAGAAACGGGTAGGCGAAGCTATAGGCAATCAGCGCCGCCGCCAGGACGTGGCGTGTCGAACCGGCGGTCGAGAACCGCAGTCGATCGTGGAGAACCCCATACCAGACAAGCAACAACGCCTCGGTTACGAAGAGCGCCGCGAACAGCCATCCGGCGGGGTTGATGCGTGTAAAGAATGTTGCATGGTACGCGATGCCCGACCAGGCCCAGTGGCCCGCGAGGAGGCAGCAGAGGGCTCGGGATGTGCGACGCCCGGCGGAGACAAAAAGCACCGTGACAGTAAGCGACACTATCCACAGAGCCACCCCGGCGGGCCATAGGACGGTGTTGTAGGCAGCAAGAACGTCGAAGAACTGAGTGTCCGTGAATGGCAGCCGCATGGCTCCTGCGTGCCTATTTACCCTGGGTGACGACGAGATAGACGCGGACGCGGATTAGTGGGTCGGTCTGCAGCATGCCGAGCGGTCCCTTCGGAGGCTGCACCCCGAAGTCGGTCATGAGCAGGTCAGTGCTGCCCTCCACGAGCAGCGACTGGTTCGCCCGCCGGGCCCGGACGTTGAGTGTGACCTCACGGTCAACGCCGGCAACCGTCAGGAGTCCTGTGGCGTTGAGGTGCACATACCCCATCGCATCGGCGACCCCTTCCGTGGTCGAGCGCAACCGGAAACGGATCTCCGGATGGGTATCGGCCTTGAGCGAGCGGTGAATGTAGTCGTCGGCTCCCTCGTCCGGGGAGGTCAACGTCATGACAGGAAGGGAGACGTCGAACGCGTCGAACCCACCCGGCCGCAGCACGTGCTCGAGGATATCCCCCGATCGAGGTTCGGCCAGCTGCACGCGTGCCACGCGTACCGTCCTGGTGGACGCGAGGAAGGTTCCTCTGTTCGAGGTGCCCTGAATTGTCACGGTGACCCAAGAGACCCGGACGGGCGAGCGAACCGACGGAACCTGCTGCGCGGCACTGCTGCCGGCGAGAACCGTCGCAAGCGTGCACGCGACGAAGATCAGTGCTCGTGTCCGCATCGACTTTGCCTCCCCATGACGGCCAATGTCAGCCATATCCTTCGAGCGCAACACTTATGCCGTCGTGACGGGCGGCCAGCGGCCGCGGTCGCGTCAGCGGCCCCAGCTCTGGAGTGTATGAAGGTACGCGGCTCGTTCGACGGCGGTCGGGTCGCTTCGTTGCAGACTGGCCTTGCCCCGGACGTCGTCCAAGGTGTCGAGCTTGTGCGACTCCATCCAACGGTGAAGGCCGCCGCGCATCGTGTCGAGATAGGTTGGACCGTGGCGAAGCAGCGCCGAAACCATCTGGACGACATCGGCGCCAGCCAGGATCGCCTTGATACCATCGTCGGGCACGGCGACACCGCCCGTCAGAGCAAGATTCGGACGGATTCGTCCATGCAGGATCGCCAGCCATCGCAGGCGCAGCAGCAACTCACTGTTCGTGGACAGCGCGACCTGCGACCTCACTTTCATCGTCGTGATGTCAATATCCGCCTGATAGAAACGATTGAACAGCACCAACGCATCCGCGCCCGCCTCATCGAGCTGCCGTGCCATGTCACCAAAGGCCGTGAAGTAGGGCAGCACCTTGACCGCCACCGGAATACGAACGAGGCGTTTGACATTGCCCACAATGGTGGCGAACGTTGCCTCGATCGCCGAGGCAGACGTCGTCAGGTCTCCGACGACCTCGTAGAGGTTGAGTTCGAGCGCATCGGCGCCCGCCTGTTCGATGATCCTCGCGAATCGCAGCCACGATTCGGGCGAGGTCCCGTTCAATGAGCCAATAATCGGAATCTTGACGCTCTGTTTCACACGGCTGATGTGCTCGGCATACGCGTCAGGGCTCAGGGCGTAGTCATCGGACGCGGGAAAGTGGGCCAACTTCTGGGCGAACTTCGGATCGAGCGGGTCCATGTGCCGGATGCGCCCGTCCTTCGCGGCCGTGATCTGCTCCTCGAAGAGTGAGTGCAGGACGACCGCTGCCCAGCCAGCATCCTCGAGCCGCTTAATCGTGTCTATCTGGTGTCCGAATGGTGACGCTCCTGCAATGAACGGATGCGGCAGGTGAAACCCGAGATACGACACGTCTGTGTGCATAGCGTCTCACTATCCTCCTCACCGTGCCGGTGTCGATGGTATCGACTCGTCCTTGACGGTCAACACCGGACAATGCGCCCCGCGTACGACATGGTTGGTGGTCGAGCCAAAGAACATGAGGTCCGCCGCTCCTCGTCCTCGAACTCCCAGGACAATCAGGTCTGCTGCCTGATCCGCTGCCACACGCAGGATCTCCGCATGGGATCTGCCGACGAGCACCAGCTCGTCCGTCGCGCAGGTGTCCCGTACGAACTCCTTGACCGTTCGAGAGAGCTGCGTTCGTGCGTGCTCGAAGCACTCGTGCCGGAGCTTGGCCATATCCACGGCGCCAGCGTACTCGGGAAGGGCAGGAATCGGCTCCACCACGTGCAGCACCGTCAGACGTGCAGATGCTTCCCGGGCAAGCGCGGCGGCGTAATCGAGGGCGCCCTTGGAGCTCTCTGAGAAATCGACAGGGCACAAGACTCGACGAAGTGCACCGGCTTCTCGTGGCACGCTGTCTGGCGCGTGAGGAGGCACCGTAAGGACCGGGCACCCGGCCTTTCGCAGCACCTTCTCAGCGACCGATCCAAGCATCAGCCGTTCGAAGCCCGATCGTCCGTGGGTGCCGATCACGATGAGATCGACAGATGTCGTGTGCGCGCGCGAGACGATCGCTTCGGAAATATTGGCCGCTTCGTCCAGCACCGTTTCGATGGGCACATGGGCCGCCATCCGATCCTCAGCCACCTCTGCATCCAGGCGGTTGAGCAGGCCTTGCCGTTCGAGGTCGGTCAGCACGATCGGTTGGAGTAGTCCTTCCGGCCCAACGTACGACGCCCCATACATCGGCATGGAGAGTTGTTGCACGTGCACAACTGACAGTCGGGCCTGATGCCTCCTGGCGAGGGTCACCGCGTGGTCCAGCGCGCGTCGCGATCCTTCGGAAAAATCGACCGGGCAGAGAATGTGACGAACTTGAGCCGGCATGGCTGACCTCCACTCGCCAGTGATTCCATTTTCCGGGCCATGAGTCCCGATGGCGCCGAATCGCCGTTATCCGATTGTTCCGACCGAGTGAACCGCATGAAGGCTGAGATGAGGGCGGGGAATTTTACCGTTCGGTCCGGGAGATTCCGCAACTCGACACCTGCCCGGTCCCGGAATGAAGCACGAGTGCCGGGCATGAACGTTGCGGGGTCTGATACCTGGGAGTTGGCAATGATGACTCGAGCGTTCACGAGATCGATCGGAATGGCGGTTCTATTCGTTGGTGTGATGGTGCAGGGTGCGCTGTCGCAGGAATCCACCCCCGCGAACGGCCTGGGAATCCCCCCTGCCGCCACGGTAATGGAGGGTACCCCCACTGTCAGAGTCGATTCTTCCGAAGGTGTCACGACCAGGCGGCTGCTCGACCCGGCGGAAGCAGCCAAGAGCCGTCTCCAGGTCAGCGTGGTCGATGGCCAGTATTACTGGACGAGTCGAGAGAACCAGCCGCTCCGGCTGGCCTCTGCCGGTGATTTCACCTACCTCTCGTCGGAGCCTGGACGGTACATTCGATTCACGCGCATCAAGGATCGAATTGCCTACGTCGAGCACGTGGATGTGGCACTGGGCAGTGTCACGTGGTGGGGCGAGCTGAAGATCGTCACCGGCGCGCAGCCATGAAGCCGCTACCCCACCGCTATGAGGCGCACTTGACGGGAGGCCCGTCCGGATACGCACACGTGTCGAGCGCTGGCGTTCCCGTGCTGCGCACGGCGGCACCCGCAGACTTCGACGGCCCGGGTGATGCGTGGAGCCCAGAGCAGCTGCTCCTTGCATCGGTGCAGAGCTGCTACCTGTTCACGCTGCGCGCTGTGGCTCATGCATCGCAGCTCGAGTTCCTGGAGCTCGAGTTGAAGGCGGAGGGTATCGTCGATCGGCAGGCGGGTATCACGCGCTTCACCGAGATCGCCCTGCGGCCCAGTCTGTCGGTGCCGCCCGGCACAGACCCCGCACGCGTGCAGGCCGTGCTCGACAAGACTCAGAGGGCCTGTCTGGTGTCGGCGTCGCTCTCAACCGCCGTCCATGTCGAGCCAGATATCAGGGTGATGGCCACGGCTGCGACAGTCCCATGACATCTGGCGGTCGATACTTCCCACGCGGTGGGACGCGATAGTCTAGAGCCGCTTTCTGCGGCGGTGCAGCGCGCAGGCCTTCGGGCTGAAGCCTCTCGCCATTGTTGGAGGGAAGGATGCGCGAATGACCACGCCCGCTCGCTATCGTGTGGAGGACGGCCGGTGGTGCATCGACATCAGGGTCTCGCACTCCCGACAGCTCTTCGACTTCAGGGATCCGGCGCCATTTCGCGAGCGCGACCTCGATGACGATGCGGTCGAGTACCTGCTGGCTGCCGCAGAGGAGATCCCGCGAAAGCAACCGATCGCGATCGTCGTGACCATCTCGGATGAACCCGAGCCTCGACTGCTGGCTGATGCCATCACGACCGCCATTCGCGCGCACTTCGGCTACGAGCTCGACCAGATCCAGCGCCGGATTCGCGAACACATGCGCCGCGGCCAGATGAGCCTGGCCCTGGGCCTCACGGTGCTCGTGATCTTCCTCACGCTCGCGGAGCTCATGGGGTCGCCGCCATCCGGACCGCTGCGCGGGATTCTTCGCGAGGGGTTCGTCATCACCGGATGGGTCGCCATGTGGCGTCCGCTCGAGATTCTGCTGTACGACTGGTGGCCGATGGTCGATGAACGCCGGCAGATCGCCCGTCTCCTCGATGCGCCGGTGTCGATTCGCTACCCTCAATAGTCTGCGGGACGAGGCCGTGTGACGACTCCATGAGCGGGCTCTCCTCGAAGATTGCGGCCGAACGGCTCGCCGACGTTGGGCCGAACGCACTGCCAGAGCGGTCCCCTGATCCGCTCTGGCGTCGTTTCCTGCGCCAGTTCGCGAGCCCGCTCATCTACATCCTGCTCTTCGCTCTCGCCTTCGATATCGGACTCTGGCTGTACGAAGGCGGACAGACCTGGCCGATTGAGGCCATGGCCATTGCGTTGATCCTCCTGCTCAATGCCGTCCTCAGCCTGTATCAGGAGCAGCGATCCGAGGCGGCCCTCGCCCGGCTGAAAGCCCTGGCTGGAGCGCAGGCGTGGGTGCTTCGCGACGGACAGCTCGTCCGGCTCGCGACCCATGCACTGGTTCCTGGCGATCGTGTGCGCCTCGAAGCCGGCGATCGGATTCCCGCAGACGGAACCCTGGTGGACGCCCGTGGGGCCCTGCTCGATGAATCGGTGCTCACCGGCGAATCGGTGCCCGTCGACAAGGGGGACGGCGACGAGGCATTCAGCGGTACGTTGCTGGTCCGCGGGAAGACGCACCTGGACGTGACGCGGACCGGGGCCGCGAGCGCCATGGGGCGCCTGGCCACCATGCTCGGCGATATCAAGATCGCCAGGACTCCGCTCGAACGGCGGGTCGATCAGCTCGGACGACAGATTGCTCGCTGGGTGCTGGCGCTCGCCGCGGCGCTTGGCCTGCTGGGTATCGTCGCCGAAGGGATCGGTCGCGCGCCGGAGAGCATCATCTTTGCCGTGGCTCTGGCCGTGGCGGCAGTGCCTGAGGGATTGCCGGCGGTGCTCACGGTGGCCCTTGCACTCGGTGTTGAGCGGATGGCGCGACAGCGTGCTGTCGTGCGGCGGCTCTCGGCGGTCGAAGCACTCGGGTCGGTGACCATCATTGCCACCGACAAGACCGGAACCTTGACCGAAAACCGGATGGAGGTCCGGTCTCTCGACTCGACGGACACGATTCGCGCACTTGCGGCCATCGTCCTGGCGAACGACGCGGACTTCACGACCGGTGCTGGTGACCCTCTTGATCTGGGCCTGCTCCGGTACGCCGCGGCGCACGGGGCAGACGTGGCGCGACTACGTCAGGACCACCCGCCGGTCACAGAACGGTCCTTCGACAGCGCCTGGAAGTTTGCACGTGTCACGGTGCAGGAGGACGGCCGGCTCGTGAGCTACCTCAAAGGCGCACCTGAGGTGATCTTCGACCGCAGCACCCTGTCGCCTCACGAACGCGAATCCTGGATGGAGAAGGCCGGCGCGTCCGCCCGCGAGGGGTTTCGCGTGCTGGCGATCGCCTGGGTAGAGGGGGAGGCCGAAGTATCACTGACGTTTCTGGGCCTCGCGATGTTCTGGGACCCACCGCGGCAAGAAGTGCCCGAAGCCGTGCGCCTCGCGCAGGCCGCCGGCATTCGCGTGATCATGATCACCGGCGATCACCCCGCGACTGCGCTCGCCATCGCGCGCAAGATTGGCATCCCCGGCGCCGGCGTGCTGACCGGAGAAGATCTGGCTGGCCACCAGGGTTCGACGCTCACCGGCGCGTTACGTGACGTCAACGTCTTCGCCCGCGTGCACCCTGAGCAGAAGCTCCAGATTGTCGAAGCCCTGCAGGCGCAAGGCCAGATCGTGGCGATGACCGGTGACGGGGTCAACGACGCTCCGGCCCTCAAACGATCGGATGTCGGCGTCGCGATGGGGCAGCGCGGCTCCGACGTCAGCCGCGAAGTCGCGGACCTCGTTCTGCTCGACGACAACTTCGCCACCATCGTCGGCGCAGTCGAAGAGGGGCGAGGCATCTACGACAACATCCAGAAGTTCCTCCGTTTTCTGTTCTCGACCAATCTGTCCGAGGTCCTGCTCGTCGCCGGGGGCGCCGTGATTGCGTTCGCGTTCGATCTCAGGGATACGAGCGGGGCGTTACTGCTCCCACTCACTGCTGTTCAGATTCTCTGGATCAACCTCATGACCGACGGCCTGCCGGCTCTGGCGATCGCGTTCGATCGCACACCGGGCGTCATGCAGCAGCCGCCGCGCCCTCCTGCATCTCCGCTGCTCGAGCGGCCAGCGGTCCGATTCATTGTGATGGCGGGCAGCATGAAAGCGCTGCTTGCGCTGGGGGTGCTCGGTCTGGTGCCCCGGCTCGGCTATGACCTCGACGTCGCCAGAGCCGTCGCGTTTCACTTCATGGCTATCGGCCAACTCCTGTTGACCTACCCGTCACGGCGCGCGCGCACCAGACCGCTTCCCAACGCATATCTGCACGCCGCGGTGTGTGTCGGCATCGCCGTCCAGCTCATGGCTGCGTGGCTGCCGGTGTCCGCGGAACTCCTGGGGCACGCGGCCATCCCGTTGGAACTCTGGAGCGTCGTGTTCGGCGGGGCGATTCTTGCTTGGGGACTGGCAGAAGTCTTATCCCGGCTCGCGTGGCGCCACCTCGCACGCGAACGCGAATGAGAGCAGATCGACAACGAAGGAGGCGACGTGGTCAGGTTCACACATGTCCTGTGCCCAATTGATCTGAGTGAGTCATCGGTGAGCGTGATCACCTGTGCGACAGCGTTCGCCCGCTGGTACAAGGCGCGACTGACGGTGTTGAACGTCGTACCCACGTTCGATCCTGTGCAGATGGCGTCGGGTCAACTTGGAGGTCCCGTCAGTATCGTGCGTCCTGTATCGCGTGAAGAGGTGCTGGCCGCTCTGGGCCAGGCCCTGGACGCGGCGGGCGGCGCCGCGCTCCAGGCGACCCTGGCCGCCGAGGCTGGGGATCCGGTCACCACGATCGTGGATCAGGCCGTTACGGTGCGAGCCGATCTCATCGTGATGGGTACGCACGGCCGCAGTGGGTTCGAGCGTCTCCTGCTCGGTTCGGTTGCGGAAAGAGTTCTCAGGAAGGCGCCATGTCCGATTCTCACGGTGCCACCACACGCAGTCGTCGCGGCCCCTGCCGACGTAGCGCTCCGGCGAATCCTGTGTCCGATGGACTTCTCGCCGTCTGCGCTCCAGGCTCTCGGGTTCGCGCTTGATCTCGCGCAGCAAGGCAAGGGTGTCGTCACCGTCCTGCACGCAATCGAGTGGCTCACGGAGGAGGAGCCCCCCACAAGCGTCCATTTCGACGTGGCGGAGTTCCGTCGGCGTCTCACCGAGGACGCGCACGAGCGGCTACGGAGCTTGATTTCCGATGATGCGAAAACACGGTGTGCCGTCGAGGACGTTGTAGTCGTCGGCCGGGCGCACAGGGAGATCATCCGGACCGCCACGGCCAACCAGACCGATCTGATCGTCATGGGCGCCCAGGGGCGCGGCGGTATCGACCTGGCGCTCTTCGGATCAACGACTCAGCAGGTCTTGCGCGCGGCTGAGTGTCCTGTCCTGACCGTCCGCGGCTGAGTTTCGGCCATCGGGGTGGCACCATCGCCATCCGTGGGGAAAACTCCGCAGGGGTGTGGATCTTCGCGCTCCGTCGAGCTCCGCTGTTGCCTCGTACCTCCGAAGAAGGGGCGACCACTTTCCAACGACGCAGTCGATGGCGTCGCATGGCGCACCATGGCATGAGCTGTGCGTTGTGTGGGGACAGCATGATCGCTGCGAGCGCCAGCGTGTCCTTGAACGCGAAGCCGGGCGCCGACCCTCGTGCCGGGGCCCGGGTATTCGCGACCCGCGGACTGACGAAGACCTACCGGATGGGTGAGGTCACCGTGCAGGCATTGCGCGGCGTGGACTTCGACCTCGAGGCAGGTGAGTTCGTGGTCCTGCTGGGCCCCTCCGGCTCTGGAAAATCAACCCTGCTCAACATCCTCGGTGGCCTCGACGTGCCGACCTCCGGGGAGGTCATGTACGGAGAGAAGAACCTGACCACGGCCGACGAAAAGTCGCTCACGGAATACCGCAGGTCCCACGTCGGGTTTGTCTTTCAGTTCTACAACCTGATTCCAAGCCTGACAGCCCGCGAGAATGTCGCGCTGGTCACCGAGATTGTCGAGCGGCCGATGACACCGGAAGAGGCTCTCGCGCTGGTCGGGCTGGCGGATCGCATGGACCACTTCCCAGCGCAGCTCTCCGGGGGCGAACAGCAGCGTGTGGCCATCGCACGCGCCATCGCAAAGCGGCCCGCCGTCCTGCTGTGCGACGAGCCCACCGGGGCGCTCGACCTCACGACGGGCGTGATCGTGCTCGATGCGCTCGACCGTGTGAATCGGGAGCTGGGCACAGCCACGGTCGTCATCACGCACAATGCCGCGATTGCCGGCATGGCCGATCGCGTTGTGCGCCTGGCCGACGGTCGGGTTGTCGGCATCGAAACAAACTCGCACAAGACGGCGGTCAGAGATCTCCAATGGTGAAGATGCCTCCCTGGATCTCCATCCTGGACCGCAAGCTCCTGCGCGACCTGTGGGCGATGAAAGGGCAAGCGGTCGCGATCGCCGTCGTCATCGGCGCCGGGGTGACGATGTACGTCACCTACCTCTCGAATTTCGACTCGCTGCAGCAGACGCGAGCTGCCTACTACCGGCAGGCCAGGTTTGCAGACGTGTTCGCCTCGCTCACGCGAGCTCCCGTGCGGCTCGAGGAGCGGATTGCCGCCATCCCTGGCGTTGCGACGGTTGCCTCACGAGTCGTCGCGGACGTCACGCTCGACGTGTCGGGCATGCCCGAACCGGCCGTCGGCCGGCTGGTTTCGCTTCCGCCGCAGGGGGAGCCGCCGCTCAACGGCGTGTACCTGCGCAGAGGGCGCTGGATCGATCCGGACCGCCAGGACGAGGTGCTTGCGAGCGAGATGTTCTGCGAGGCGCACGGCCTTGGACCCGGCGATCAGGTATCGCTCGTCATCAACGGCCGGCATCGCCGCCTGACGATTGTTGGTGTGGCGTTGTCGCCGGAGTACGTGTACGCCATTCGACCGGGTGAGATCTTTCCGGATGCCCGGCGGTTTGGTGTCTTCTGGATCAATCGTCGCGCCGTGGCATCGGCCTTCAATCTCGAGGGGTCGTTCAACGATGTGTCGCTGGCGCTGGCTCCAGGCGCCTCGGCGCCGGAGGTCATCGCCGAGCTCGATCGGCTACTCGAGCCATACGGCGGCCGTGGCGCCCTACCTCAGTCGCTGCAGGCCTCGGCCTGGACGCTGCAGAACGAGCTGGGGCAGCTCGAAATGTTCGGCTTTCTCGTGCCGTTCATCTTCTTTGGCGTCGCAGCGTTCATTCTTCAGGTGGCGCTTACCCGGGCGCTCGCGCTCCAGCGATCACAAATCGCCGCGCTGAAAGCCCTGGGCTACTCGAATGCGGCGCTGGCGTGGCACTACGTCAAGTGGGCGCTGGCAATCGCGACAGTCGGCGCGGTCGCGGGCGTCGGCGTCGGTGCCTGGCTGGGTTCCGCGATGATCGGGCTTTACAACGAGTTCTTCCGCTTTCCCGACCTCAGTTTTCACCTGTCAGCCGGCGTGGCCGTCGAGGCCGTCGCCGCCAGCCTGATCGTGGCCGCGCTGGGTGCCCAGGCGTCGGTTCGCAAGGCCGTCCGCGTGCCGCCCGCCGAAGCGATGCGCCCCAATTCGCCGGCGCGGTACCGTCCGAGCGTGCTCGAGCGGGTGACGCGACGGTTGCAACCGGCGCTCGTGACACGGATGGTGCTCCGCAACCTCGAGCGCGAGCCGGGTCGAGCCTTCATGTCGGTGGTCGGTATCGCTCTCGCCGTGGCGGTGCTGTTCATCGGCCTGGCATTCACCGACGTCATCAACGCGCTCATCGAGGAACAGTTCACGCGCGCGATACGGTACGACGCCACCGTGGCCTTCGCCGAGCCCCGTTCCCATCGCTCCGTCTACGAAGTCGCGCATCTTCCCGGGGTGATGGAGACCGAGACGACCCGGATCGTGCCGGTAAGGCTGCGCGCCGGTCAACGGTCGCGCACGCTCGCCCTGACGGGCATGGTCGAGAGACCCAGCCTGAGCCGTGTGCTTGACCAGAGAAGCGCGGTGGTGGGCATCCCGCCGGAAGGCCTGGTGCTCTCCCGCGCACTGGGGGAGATTCTGGAGGTGCAGCCCGGTGACGGCCTGCAGGTTGAAGTACTGGAGGGACGCCGCCCAATCAGGGACGTCACCGTCGCGATGCTCGTGGACGACCGCATGGGTCTCCAGGCGTACATGCACCTGGACGGCGTCAGGCGGTTGCTCCGCGAATCTGAGACCGTCTCGAGCGTGGCCGTCACGATCGATCCAGCGATGCTCGACCGTTTCTATGCACAGGTCAAGCTGATACCCGGCGTGGCTGGTGTGGCGCTGCGCGAGGCGACGTTGCGCAGCTTCCGCGAAACGATGGCCGAGCACATGACCTTGCAGATCTTCATCAACGTGATCTTCGCGGGCATCATCGCCTTCGGTGTCGTCTACAACGCGGCGCGCGTCTCGCTGTCTGAAAGGAGTCGCGAGCTGGCCAGCCTTCGCGTGCTGGGCTTCACTCGTGGAGAAATCTCTCTCATCCTGCTTGGGGAGCTCGCAGTGCTCACGACGATGGCGCTGCCGGTCGGTGCCGTCATCGGATATTTCCTTGGTGAGGCGATCACCGCCGGGCTCAGCAACGAGATCTACCGGATGTCGTTCGTTGTGACTCCAGCCACGCTGGCATGGTCCTGGCTCACGGTCATCTTGGCGGCGGGCCTGTCGGGTGTTGTCGTCAGGCGGCGGCTGGACCAGCTGGATCTGGTGGCGGTGCTGAAGACACAGGAGTGATCGAGATGTTGCGGATGCTCGTGGATCGGCGCGTGCTGTTCGCCCTCGCGTGTGCGGGAGGCTTGCTGGCGATGGCCTTGTGGCCACAGACGCTCGAGATCGACGTGGCCACCGTGTCGCGTGGCGCGCTCGTCGTCACGGTCGATGAGGAAGGGCGAACCCGAGTACGGGACCGATTCGTCGTGTCGGCTCCGGTGAGCGGGCGCGTGCTTCGGATCGAGCTCGAACCAGGCGATACGGTCAAGCGTGGCGATGTCGTGGCGCGCATCAGGCCGGAAACGCCGCCCTTGCTGGATGTGAGAGCGCGAGCCGAGGCGGAGGCGGCGGTGGAGAGCGCTGAGGCCGCATTGGGTCGCGCACGGGCCGAAGAACAGCGGGCGCGGGCCGCGGAGGCACAGGCAGAGCGTGAGGTGGAGCGCAGCCGGCGGCTGGTTGCGGGTGGGGCACTGCCTGCGCAAGAGGGTGACACGCGAGAGGACGAGGTACGGTTCGCGAAGGAAGCGGTCAAGGCGGCGCTGTTCTCGGTTCAGGTGGCCTTCTCGGAGCTCGAGCGGGCGCAGGCGCGACTCATGCTGCCGTCCTCCCCGGCGAGCATGGGAACGGTGATGGTGAGCGCACCGGCCGATGGCGTCGTGCTCAGGAGGCTGCGCGAGAGCGAGAGCGTCGTTCCGGCCGGCGAGCCTCTCCTGGAACTGGGTGACCCGCGCCAGTTGGAGATTGTCGTGGACCTGTTGACGGCGGATGCGGTCCGTGTGGAGGCGGGCGCTCGCGCGATGATCGAACAGTGGGGGCAGGATGCCGTGCTCGACGCCAGGGTGCGCCGGATAGAGCCTGCCGGCTTCACGAAGCTGTCAGCGCTTGGCGTCGAAGAGCAGCGCGTGAACGTGATGCTCCAGCCATCGGACCCTGCGGCGTGTGCAGCGCTCGGCGACGCCTATCGCGTGGACGTCCGCATCGTCATCTGGGAAGCCCAGGACGTGCTGAAGGTGCCAACCAGCGCACTCTTCCGTGCAGGGGAACAATGGGCGGTCTATGTCGTGCGTGACGGCCGCGCGAGGCGCGCCCTTATAGAGATTGGACACCAGACATCGCGCGAGGCTGAGGTCACAATGGGCCTGAGCGAAGGCACACAGGTGATCGTCCATCCCGGCGACATGGTGCGCGAAGGGGTTCGCGTCAGAGAGAGCGCTGGTTCGTAGAGAACCGCTGGCGCGCGAAGCGGAAGGTCGGAGGAGCCCATGATGACGTATCCAGTGTCGGTGACCGTCGAACCGCGATTGACCGGTCACAATAAGCTCACGACAGCGCTCAGACCTGTCCTGGCCATTCCGCACGCACTCCTCGTTGGTCCGGTCTACTGGTCATCCCGTACCGGTGGTGCAGGTCTCCTCGGCGCGGCTGCGTATCTGATGGCCATCGTCAGTTGGTTCACGCTCCTCATTACGGGGGAGCACATTCGCGGTATTCGGGAGTTTTCGCTCTACTACCTTCGTTGGCACACGAGAAACCTCGCCTACATGGGACTCTTCGCGGATGCGTATCCATCGTTCGGCGATGGAGCGTACCCGGCAACGATTGATGTCATCAGTCCATCGGTTCCACGGGACCGTACGTCGATCGCCATCCGTCTGTTGCTCGCGATCCCGCACGTCATCCTGCTGGTGTTTCTGACGTTCGGTTGGATCCTGACTACCCTGGTCGCGTGGTTCGCGATTCTCTTCACAGGTGCGTATCCGCCCTCTTTGTATCCGTTTGGTCTGGCCGTCATGCGGTGGACGCTGCGAGTCGAGGCATACCTCCTGTTGCTCGTGGACGAATACCCACCGTTCACTTTGGAGTAGCCACCGCGGTGCTCCGTCTGGAGCCAGTGACAAGACTCCAGTCGTGGCTCAGCGAAAAGTTTCGCTGTTTGCGAAAGATTCCACATCGAATCGACTATGTGGCTCCGCGTTCGGGCCCGTATTGCCGGAGAACTCCGGAGATCGTCCACGGCGCGTGTTCGGTACGCAAATTGCCCCAAGGAGGTCGAGCCTGGACGTGCACGGCAGTTGCCCTGCTCGAAGTTCCAGGTCACTCGGAATCGCTGGAGGCGAAGATGACACGTCAGTTCATGGCACCGTTCGTAGTGGCCGCGGCAATCGCCGCTGCAGCCTGCAATCAAGCGCCCGCACCGGCTGCGCCACCGGCCGAGTCTGCGCCGGCAGTCGCTGCCGCTCCCGCGGAGGACGTCGAGGCCACCATCACGCAGCTCGAACGTGACTGGGTCGCGGCCATCATCAAGAAGGACACCGCCGCGATCGATCGTCTGCTTGCCGAGGACTTCAATGGGACCAGTCCCACCGCGCACGTCTACCCCAAGTCGTCGGCGATGGACGATCTCACGAAGGGCAACTTTGTCGTGGATTCAATGGTGCTCGACGAGATCTCAGTGAATGTCTACGGCGACACCGCGGTGGCTTTCACCAGTCAGGAAGAGAAGAGCCGGTACGACGGGAAGGACACGAGCGGCCACTACCACTACACCGACGTCTGGGTGAAGAAGGACGGGCAATGGCAGGTCGTGGCCTCCCATGGATCGCGTTTCGACAAGGGGCATTAACAGTAGAAGCGAGGCAAGACTGCGAGAGCGCCTGGGCAGCACACATGCTGGAGAGCTTTCGCAGTCTGAGCCCCGTATCCCAGGCGCTGGTCGCCACCACCGGAACGTACCTCCTGACCGCGATCGGGACCCTCCCGGTGTTCTTCTTCAAGTCAGCTCCCCGCCGCCTGATGGACGGGATGATGGGTTTTGCCGGCGGCGTGATGGTGGCGGCATCGTGCTGGTCACTGCTCGTACCCGCGATTGCATCGGGAGGCGTTGCGCCGGCCGCGATCGGCGTGCTGGCGGGCGGCGCGTTCATGTACCTCGCCGACCAGATGCTGCCACACCTGCACGCGGAGTTTCCGGACGAGGCGAAGTCAGAAGGTCCGCCCGTGGTGTGGCGGCGGCCCACGCTGCTCATGCTGGCGATGACGCTACACAATTTTCCCGAAGGCCTGGCTGTCGGCGTCAGTTACGGTGGTGACGAGCTCGGTGCGGCCACGGCATTGGCCATCGGGATCGGGTTGCAGAACGTTCCTGAAGGGCTGGCGATTGCTCTGCCGCTCAGGCGCAGCGGAATGAGCCGCGGCCGGGCGTTCTTCTGGGGCCAACTGTCAGCTGCCGTCGAGCCAATCGCTGGGGTACTAGGCGCCTCGCTGGTACTCGTATCGGGGGCGCTTCTGCCGTATGGCATGGCCGCGGCAGCCGGAGCCATGTTGTACGTAGTCGTTGAAGAGCTCATCCCTGAAACGGTTCGGAGCGGCGAGACCGATGTCGCGACACTTGGATTCATCGTCGGCTTCACGGTGATGATGTCTCTCGACAACGTGCTCGGTTGAGATCGCCGGCGCTCAGGTCAATCGCGTCTGCCGACCCGCGCTCCGAATCGTCGGCTCGCCGTTGTAGGTGTGGCGGAAGAACCAACGTTTCGTCGCCTCGGTAGCTGCCAGGTAGGTCACAACGATCCCGACGACGGCGCCCATCTCCACCGTTGAAAGCGGCACAAAGCCAAACAGTCTGGAGCCGGGCCCGAAGAACGGAATGGCGAGGGTGAACACTGTGGCCGCAGCGGTCGTCCACAGCAGGAGCGCACTTGGCCGGCTGCGCCAGGCGGGTCCCCGAGTGCGCAGGATGAGCACGACGCCGAGCTCCGTGAGCAGCGAGACCACGAACCATGTCGTCTGGAATGTCGCCTCGCCTGCACGGAACAGCAGGAGAAGCGCGGCGAAGGTCAGGAGGTCGAAGATGGAGCTGACAAGGCCGAACACGACCATATAGCGGCGGACCTGCGCGACGTCCCAGCGCTGCGGGTGCGCCACACGTTCAGCATCGACCCTGTCGGTCGAGATAGCCATCGACGGCAGGTCGGAGAGGAAGTTGTTGAGCAGAATCTGCTTGGCGACGAGCGGCAGGAACGGCAGGAGTGGGGCCGCGATCGCCATGCTGACCATGTTTCCGAAGTTGGCGCTCGTCGTAATCGAGATGTACTTGAGGGTGTTGGCAAAGGTGCGGCGCCCGTACTCCACTCCCGTCCGCAGGACATCGAGATCGCGCTTCAACAGGATGATGTCGGCGCTCTCGCGGGCGACGTCCACAGCATGATCGACTGAGATGCCGACATCGGCCGCGTGCAAAGCGGGGGCGTCGTTGATTCCGTCGCCCAGGTAGCCGACCGAGTGACCCGTGCGCTGGAGCGCACGCACGATGCGCTCCTTTTGCTGCGGATCGATCTCGGCAAAAAGCGACGTGCCGGGCGCCGCATGCCAGAGCGCCTCGTCGTCCATCTTTGTCAGTGCGTCACCCGTGAGCATCGACGTCGGGTCAAGCCCGACCGATCCCGCGATGTGGCCCGTGACGAAGCGGTTGTCACCCGTGATGATTTTGACCTGCACGTTCAGTGTCGCGAGGTGGCCGATGATGCGCGCCGCATCGACTTTGGGAGGGTCGAGGAAGAGCAGAAAGCCCGCGAACACCATCTCCGCTTCATCGTCGCGCTGGTAGGTTCCCTTGGCCGAGACGGTACGCGTCGCGACTGCGAGGACGCGGAAACCCGCCGTGCCTTTCGACTCGTAGTACACGAAGAGCTCGGCGGTGACGGCATCCGTCAGTGCGAGCACGGCGCCGTCACGCTCCACGTGCGTGCAGACCGAGAGCACGTTCGAGAACGCGCCCTTCGTGACGACGAGATGTCGCTCGGCGTCGCCTCTCTCGGCCATCACGATCGTGAGGCGTTTTCTCAGGAAGTCGTAGGGGATCTCGTCGATCTTGTCGTGGCCGGAAGCGGAGAGCCCTGCCTGTTCGCCCGCCGTGACGATGGCCGCGTCGATGGGGTTATCGATCCCGGTTTCGAAGGAGGCATTGAGGAACGCCAGCTGACGGACGCCGGTCGATGTGCGCCCCCTCGGATCCGTGGCGTCGGCGAGGACGATGGTCCCTTCGGTCAGCGTGCCGGTCTTGTCAGTGCAGAGGATGGTCATGCTGCCCAGGTTCTCGATGGCGTCCAGGCGGCGGACGATGACGCCCTCCTTGCTCATGGCCCGCGCACCCGCCGCGAGCGTGATGCTCACGATCGCAGGCAGGAGCTCGGGCGAGAGCCCGACTGCGAGGGCGACCGAGAAGAGCAGCGACTCGACGAGTCCACGGTCAAGCAGGAGATTCACGGTGAGGACCGAGAGGACGATGACGACCATGGCCCGGATCAACAGATAGCCGAACTGCCGGAGTCCCCGGGCGAAGTTGGTTTCAGGTTCCCGCGCACGCAGCCGCGCGGCGATCACGCCGAATGCCGTGCGCCGCCCCGTATCGACGACGAGGACTCTCGCCGTACCGCTGCGCACCGACGCCCCGAGAAACACGACATTCGTCCGCTGGCTGAGCGGCGCGTCAGCGGGCACGATTCCTGGCTGCTTCTCTACCGGAAACGACTCGCCGGTCATGCTGGCCTCGCTGACGAGGAAGTCTCTCGCCTCGAGAATCCGTCCGTCAGCGGGAATGAGGTTGCCGGCGGAGAGGACGATGACGTCGCCGGGTACGAGCGCGTCGGCGGGCACGGTCCCTTCGACGCCGTCGCGCACCACGCGGCAGGTGAGTGCGAGGCGCTTCTTCAACTCCTCGACGGCCGCGGACGCCCGGTATTCCTGACGGAAGCCCAGCAGCGTGGAACCAATCACAATCGCGAGAATGATCGCCGCATCGACCCACTGGGAGAGGCCGAGCGAGACCGCGGCAGCGAAGATCAGGATCAGGACGAGAGGGCTCTCGACCTGATTCCAGAGCAGGCGCAACGGGCCGAGGCGCTGAGCGTCCTCCACGGTGTTGGGGCCCACGACCGCCAGTCGCTCGGCGGCGCGCGCCGCCGTGAGCCCGTTCCAACTCGAGCCCAGGGATGTGTTGAGGTCGCCCACCTCGCGACTCCAGTACGGTGCGGTGGTGTCAGGGACGCTCACGCGTAAGGCCGACTTTCGCCAAATCGATGAAACCGCGCTCGACGTTGACCGACAGGAGCCGCACGCGAATCTGGGCGCCCACATCGGCACCCTCGAACCCGCGGACGACACGCCCCTCGACGGGTATGGTGAGCAGGCGAGCCCAGGTGCCTTTGCCGGACGCCCCGGTGACCAGCGCATCGAATTGCTCCCCGATCCTGGACTCGAGAAGCAGCGCCGCCGCGGACTTGGCAACCTGGCGTTCGACTTTGTTGGCGGCGTCCTCCGCTTCGGTGAAGTGCTTCGCCAGGACTTCCTGCTCGGCGAAACTGTACGGCACCGGCCGGCCCGCCAGGGCGGCCTTCAATAGACGCTGCGTGAGCAGATCCGGGTAGCGGCGATTGGGGGCCGTGGAGTGTGCGTAGTCCTTGACGGCGAGACCGAAGTGTCCCGTGGCCGTGGCGTCGGCTGGTTCTGCGGCGTACTCGCCCGCGCCCAGGAGTTTGATCACTGCGAGAGACAGATCGACGAAACGCAACGGATCGGATGCTCTCTGCGTGACGAGAAACTTGTCGAGAGCGGCCGAATCCGGGGCGTCCGGCAGTTCAGCGCCGTGTTCCAGGGCCAGTGCCACGATTCGGTCCCAGCGTTTCGGCGTGCGCACCACGCGACGGATCGACGGAAACTGTCGCGCGGCGAGATACCGGGCGGTCACGCCGTTGGCGGCAATCATGAAGTCCTCGATGATTTGCCGGGCACGATTGGTTGTTTCCACAGCGAACTCACGGAGCTGCTCACCGTCAAACAGTGGCTTCGCCTGGATCGTTTCGAGGCTCAGCGCGCCGTTGCTGTGTCTCAGCGCCCTCAGGCCCTGGGCGACCCGGTCCTGCACGCGCAGATTCTCCGCGAGTCCAGTGACGGCCGTCATCGCCGGCGGCGCGGCGCCGTGCCCGTCCAGCCAGGCGGCGACACTGTTGTAGGCGAGCTTCGCATGATTGCGAACGCGTGCCCGGTAGATCTCGGAGCTCCGCACCGATCCGTCGGCGCCGATCACCATGTCCACCACGACCGCGAGACGATCCTCACCGGCGTTGAGGGAGGTGAGGTTGGTCGAAAGCTGTTCGGGCAGCATCGGGAAGATCTCGCCCGCCGTGTACACCGAGGTGGTGTTGTGCCTGGCGTGCGTGTCGATGGCGGAGCCGGCCTTCACCAGCGCGTCCACATCCGCGACTGCCACGCGGATCCTGACAGTGTCTCTGGCGAGGGTCTCGGCCACCGTCAACTGATCCAGATCCCGGGAGTCATCGTTGTCGATGGACGCCCACGCGAGACCCGTGAGGTTGCGAACCTCCGAGGCGTCGCCCTCGGTAATGGCGGGAGTCTGCATCGTCCGGAGTTCGGCAGACGCCGCCGCGGACAAGGTTGGGAGCAGGCCTCGCTCGAGCATCGCCCGGCGAGCAATGCGCTGCAAGATTGCCCGGTGCTGCTGATGATTGTGCGCTGACACGGGATTCCTCTCTCAGAGCCGCGTTTGCAACGGTCACCCTCACGCGACTGGTGCGACTGGGCCGACCGGCTGACCCGGACGTTGTCGATGATACGACCCCCGCCGTTGGTCGGCGTGCTCTCAGCCTGTGAATCTCCGTCGCCGGCAACAGCCATGCCGTCGGCGAGGGCGTTCCTGGCAGTAACGGCCCGGCACGCCTCATGCACTGTTTCCCGCCGGAAGGAGTAATCCGATGCTCAACACCATTGCCGTCGTTCTCTTGATCTTGTGGCTGCTCGGGTTGGTGAGTGGCTATACCATCGGCGCCTTCGTCCACGTCCTGTTGGTGATTGCCGTCGTCTTGTTCCTGGCCGGATTGGTGAGCGGCCGGCGCGTCATGTGACCGCGAGTCGGGTTGCCTGCAGCGCCGCGCCGCCGGCCGTTCCCGCGGGGATCGGACGAGCGGCATCACGATGCAGAGCCCAAGGGACTCGCCAAGGCGCTCGTGAGCCGGGCGCTGGCACACCCGGATCAAAATCTGCGCCTACGCTGGCCTACAACCTGCACCAATCCCACGCACGAAGGGAAGGCATCGAGTACGTGGATGGACTGATGACACTGTTGCGGCAGGTGGTGAGCCGGCCGCTGGGTTGGTGAAAGGAGTCGCGCGTCGAAGCGGGCACCGGTGAGGCGATCCTCGACGGCGTGAGGACAGCGATCCGAGCAGGCTTCGCGGTCGTCGTCCCGGCCGGGGCGACTCACAACATCATCAATACCGGCACGAGTCCACTGAAACTCTATACGCTCTATGCGCCGCCGAATCACAGGGACGGCGTGGTCCACCATACCCGCGACGACGCGGAGGCCGACAGCGAACATTTCGACGGCAAGACGACCGAGTAGCGAGGCGACTCAAACAAGGAGAAGGAGAGCCAAGGGACCCAGATGTCTGACAACAAGACGCCGACTGAGTTGAATCGTGTCACGGCTGAGAAGGGGCGAGAAGAGGCTGAAGATCTTCGGGAGGAAGCCGATCACGAACGTGGCAGCGCCGAAGATCACCGCGCGATGGCGGAATCGGCGAGGATGCAGGCCGAACGATTTCGGGTCATCGCCGAGGCGGCCAGAGCGCTTCGCGAACAATATCGCGAGGAACTGGAGTCGATGCGCCAGGAACGCGAGGCGCTTCGCCACGCGGCTGAGGAGGCGCGACACGCAGCGGAGGAGGCGCGAAATGCGACGATTGCTGCAGTCGCTGCCACGGCTGAGGCGCTCAGCGCGAACCTGGCTCAAATGCAATTTCTGGAAGACGCGCGAAACACCCTCCGACAATTCAAGCCCACAAAACCAGGCGACATTCAGTAGCGAAGCCGCTCGCGACGGTCGATCGGAGTCAGCTCCGGACGCCCGCCTTGCGGAGAATCGCCATCATCGGGCACCACTGTGTGAACGCGGACTGAAAAAGGTTCAGTCCCACGAAGAGCGTGAACCAGAGGAACAGCGGGTTGACGTAGATCCCCAGCAACACGCTCGCGGCGACGAAGGCGCCCGCAATCATCCGCAACGATCGTTCGATTGTCATGAGGTTTTCTCCTTTTACGCCACGGCGACGCCGTCATCTGGGCGTTCGCGGCTCTCGGCCATGTAGTAGAGGACGGGCCCATTCGACGTGAGGCGTCAGGTCCGTAGACCTCGGCAACCAGCGTTTGCAGCACCGGCGGTCCGGGTGGCACCTCTGCCACCTGCAGCGTCGCGCCGAACGACCGCGCGATCGGCACCAGTCGATCCCGAACACGTCGGGCCACGTCGTGGCTCTGCTCAGACCGCTCCCCCTTGGCCACCAGGTTCACCTGCAGGTCCGCGAGGTGCGGGGCCCGGCGGAGAAAGTGACGCACCAGACCGTTGAAGTTGTACGGCGCGGATGTCCCCACGTACTGCTGGACATCGACCACGGCCGCATCCTCCAACGCGGCGGAGCCCAGAGCCGACGCCACGCGTGCCGTCGTTTCGAGCGCGGTGCCTTCCGGCATATCGACCATCACCTGGAATTCGCTCTTGTTGTCGAAGGGGAGCATCTTGACCGCAACGCCACCGCCATCAGCCCGGCTGACTCGCCGGTGGACAGCCGTGCATGCCGCACGATGTTCTCCACCACCACGATCGCGTCGTCCACCAGAATGCCGATGGAGAAGATCAGGGCGAAGAGCGTGATGCGATTGAGCGTGTAGCCGTAGAGATAGAACATGAACAGCGTCAGCGCGAGGGTCACGGGGATGGCGATGAGGACGACGGCGGCTTCGCGCCGACCGAGCACCAGCCAGATCAGCGCCGACACCGACAACACCACCAGCAGCATGTGCCACAAGAGCTCGTTGCTCTTCTCGGCCGCCGTCTCGCCGTAGTCGCGCGTGATCGTCAAGTGCACGTCAGCGGGCACCAGCGTGCCCCTCAACGTGTCGAGCTTCTGGGTAACGCGGTGCGCGATGTCGATGGCGTTCGTCCCCTTTCGCTTGGCAACCGCGATCGTGACCGCCGGGTGCGCGCCGGACTCGCGCGACTGAGACCATGGCGGCGCCGTCATGTCAGGGCCGATCGCTGGAAGGCACGTACGTTGCTCCTGGAAACCTGGGGGCTCACGTGGTCCATGTCACCGTCGATCATCAGGCGTACGACTTGCCAGGCGGCGGGTCCGTGCTGGACGCGCTACGACAGGTGGGGATCCATGTGCCCACGCTGTGCCATGACGAGCGCCTCACTGACACTGGTGTGTGCCGGACTTGTCTCGTTACGGTCGCGGGAGTGGCCAGGCCGGTACCCGCCTGCATCACGCCGCTCACCGACGGCATGGAGATCGAGACGACAGGGGCAGCGGAGGAGGCGCGGCACTGGATCGTCAAAATGCTCGCGCAGCGGCACCACGTGGAGTCCCTGGACCGGTCCCACCCGTACATCGTGGTCGCGACATGGCGCGATGCGTGGACTGTCTGCGCTGCGTCCGCATCTGTGCGGAGCTGCAGGGGCAGTTCGTCTGGCGCGACCGCGGCAGTGGACCAGGACGACGTGTCCGTACTGCGGCGTCGGTTGCGAGTTGAACGTCGGCACGAGGAGGTGGGGATGGTCATGTCCCCACCTCCTACTGAGGGAATCCGTCGGCGAGCGGGGTACGGGTCCTTGACTGCTTGGGGCCGACGATGCGATTAGAGCGAGTCAATAGGGGGGATCCTGCGCAGGCGATCTTTCACGGGTCGATGATCACGAGTCCCATCACGGCGCCGGCAACCAACCCCTTCAACCAGCCACCGATGAACCAGCCCCAGGCCACAGGAGGCGGAATCGGCATGTGAATGAAGGTGCCCAACCCCACCGCGACACCGAGCGCCAGGCCAATAGATGCCCCTAGCCCCAGACCGGCGGCGAGCGACTTCGGTCTCACCAGCCATGTGTAGATACCGATGAAGACACCGATCAAGACGAGCGTCGCTGTGTAGATGAGAAGTACATCCATCTGATCGAATGGACGCCACAGATTCGTGGTGGCTTCGTAGAAGGGTGCCAGGAACATCCGGTGAATGAGCAGATCGAGCAGCATCCACGCGACAAGAATCGTGAAGCCCGCAAGAAGTGAACGCTTCACTGGCTGGGCCCGGCGGTTGGCTCCGGACACGTCCCGTTCGGTCGGCGCCCGGTTACCTCGCGCCACGATTCACGCCTCGAGCGGGCTGACCTTGGCCACGCCCACCACGTAGTTCCTGCCGTAGTGCCGCGCGCACTTTGGACACGTCGTGTAGAAGAAGTACAGCGTGTCGAGGTGTTTGCCTCTCTCTTTCACATACGCCGCCATCGTCGCGGCCCATGTCGGTGCCTCCTTATAGGGGCCTTCGAACACCCGCGTCAGGAAATCGCCGCTCATGCGCACCATGTCGGCGCCGGGTACCTCCTTGTCGACTGCGAACAGATGCTCGGCGTGCCAGGCCGAATCGTCGTGGCTCAGTACCAGCAGTCCGCCGCCGGCGGCATGCGCGGCCTCTATGGCGCCGATCGTCCGCGCGAACACCGAGCCCATGTTGAGCGGCATGTGAAACGCGCTGACTGTCGATGCTCTGACGAAGAGCTTGTTGTCGAAGTGGAGTTCCTGGTGCTGCCACGGCTCAGGCCTGAAACGGGGACAGCAGTTGGTCTCGTTGTCGGACGCGTCGAACGCCGGGGTCTGATTAGGTAGCATGGCGAGCCTCAATTCGCTGTCGAGCGGGAGAGCCGAGCGATCGCTCGATGCCCACTCGATGCCACAAGTCAGAGCAGTATTCATGCCCGTGACCGCCGGTCGCCGAATGCGCCAGCCAACGTGAGCATCTCAGACATGCCTGTGCCGGCATTCCCCTCATACCAATGTGCGAATCGCAGCCGTGTGCACTGCGATGGCGTTTCGACGGGGATTTCCCCACACGGTGCGAACAATCCCTTGGCGGCTCCTGCCCAGGCTCGCTCCCAAGTCACTATAGCGGGCGTCGGATTTGCTCTGGGGAGTCACCATGCTTCCACGTGGTATGGCGATCGAGATTGCGCTCGTTGGGTACCGTCGGTACCTCTGAAAGAAGGCCCACGTCGCCCAGTGTCTGATTAGTTTCGGAATCTATGGTGATGAGAGCAAGCCGCAGAGTTGGAAAGATCAAAGAGATCGGGAGGGAGACCTGAGCTGTCCAAGCGTTGCGCGGCGTGTCAGCAGATCGACTGGGCTTGCGCCCGATGGTCGGCTCTGGCTCATCTGGCTCACGGGCAAGCAGTGGGGTGACACTGCCCGAGACTGAGGCGGCCTGAGAGACCGCGCGCGACGAGCAACGTTACGATACGTTCCGCACGAAGAGATTCCCGATGACGGCTGCGATGGCGATGGACAGGACCCATCCCACGGCACACACCATGACCGCTCGGTAGGTGCTGCGGTAGTCGAGGGCCTGCCGAACGGCGACGATCATCGTCACGAGCATCCAGACCGACGTTGTCGCGTAGATCGGCCATCCCACCAACGGGAGTACTCCGAACACACGAAGAAGGCCAGGAGAGGCGGCGAACGCGATGGTGCGCAGCAACTCGCCGAGGTCGGCATTGGTCTGGGGCTCGGGCAGGAGTCGCGTGCCGACGAGATAGGTCTGGGCGGCCCAGGCCATCCACCCCACCAGAGCTCCGATGACGCGAGATGCGAGGGCTTGCGGATCCTGGGCCTGGGCTCCCACTTCCCACAGCCCTATCCCTGCCGCCAGACTGGCGAGCAGGACCACGACCACAGCCTGTCCGTTCCCGCGACGATCGGCCTCCACCTCCTCGTACACGCGGGTGTCCAGGAGCGCCGCGCCGATCATTCGTCTTGCGAACGTGCTCATGATCGTGTCGTTGTCCGAAGGAACCAGCGATCCCGCACGACTCCAGTGTGCGAGCGTCTGCGCATCGTGCAGCCGCACGTTCTCGAGCCCATGGTCGGTTGAAGAGACGCCCCCATCTGCA
>JABFSA010000007.1 GCA_013140775.1 Acidobacteriota bacterium
CCCTGTGATTGTGGGCTGGATTGTTCGAAATTGAAACCGGGCACAGCGGCCTTGGGGCGAGCAGCGACAACCTTGGCGAGTCTGGCCTTTACCGGCAGCGCACCATTTCGCTAACATGAAGGGTTCACGCCCCCAAGTGCCGGTATCGTCTAGGGGTTAGGACGGTTGGTTCTCAGCCATCAAACCGGGGTTCGAATCCCCGTACCGGTACCAACCTTCGCTTGCAACTCACGCGAAGGTTGCCCATCGAAGCTCAGTGTGCACTTGGGAACAGCTGGCCGCTACGTTGGCGAGATAGGCTTCCTCCGAGGAGCATCATCATGAGCGCAAGCCATCAGTGGACCGACAACCATCTGCGTCAACATCGGGTCAAGAAGCGCAACAAGCTGCGCGCACGAATTGCGGCAGCACCGGCGGCCGGACGAGCTGCGCTCGAAGCCAAGGTGCAGCGAACATATTCAGCATTCCACTCGGTGGCGAAAGAGAAACTGCCTGAAGGCGCGGTAAACCCAGGAGATCAATAGACACGTCCCTGGGTTTGACGAACTATATTTCCGAATCTCTCTCGCGTGGTTCGGTTATGCCTCACACTTAAGGGATGCCCGTTCCATCGTCCGGCTTCCTCTCCCTCGGCCTGTCCGACAAACTGACTGCAACGCTTACGGCACTGGGCTACGAGGAGCCGACTCCCGTTCAGCGCGAAGCAATTCCGCTGATGCTTGCGCAACACGACCTCCTGGCTCAGGCGGCCACCGGTACGGGCAAGACGGCGGCATTTGCGCTGCCGATCATTCAGCTCATCGGCGGTGACGCGGCAGCCGGCCCTCGATCCAAGGAACGAACGGCGTTGACGGTGAAGGCGATGGTCCTGGTGCCGACGCGCGAGCTGGCAATGCAGGTGTCGGAGGCCATTCACAAATACGCCCGCGGCACCGGACTCTGTGTCGTTCCGCTATACGGCGGCTCATCGATGCAGCAGCAGATTCGCTCGCTGGAACGCGGTGCTGACGTCGTCGTGGCGACACCGGGACGAGCGCTCGATCATCTCCGCCGCAAGACGATGAACCTGGATGCCGTCCGCGTGCTGGTACTGGACGAGGCGGACGAGATGCTCGACATGGGCTTCGCCGAAGACATCGAGACGATCCTCGACGAAACGCCTGACACCCGCCAGACGGCGTTGTTCTCCGCGACGATGCCCGCGCGCATCCTGAAGATCGCGGAGCGGCACCTGCAGAAGCCCAGACGTCTGGCGATCGCGCGCGAAAAAACGGCGGCTGGAAAGATGCCCCGTGTCCGCCAGGTCGCATACATCGTCCGGCGGTCCGAGAAACCGGCGGCGCTCGATCGAATCCTCGAGATGGAGGACCCCGCCTCCGCGATCGTCTTCTGTCGCACCCGGCTGGAAGTCGATACGCTGACCGAAACGCTCAACGCCCACGGCTACCGGGCTGAAGCGCTGCACGGGGGCATGGAACAGCGACAGCGCGATGCGGTCATGAATCGGGTACGAGCCGGCAAGGCTGACCTGCTGATCGCCACAGACGTCGCCGCGCGCGGGCTCGACATCGAGCAGATCACGCACATCGTCAACTACGACGTACCGGCGGCGCCCGAGTCCTACGTACATCGCATCGGTCGCACCGGCCGCGCCGGTCGTGCGGGGACAGCGATTACCCTCGCCGAACCTCGTGAGCACCGGTTGTTGCGCAGCATCGAACAGCTCACGAAACAGAAGATCGATGTGGCCACGGTCCCCACCGTTGCCGATCTCAAGGCGCGGCGCCTGGAGGTGACACGCGCGTCGATCCGCGAGCGCCTCCTCGCCGGCGATTTGGACGATGTCCGGGGCGTCGTCCAGGCGTTGGCAAACGAATTCGATCTGTTCGACGTGGCAGCGGCCGCGATCAAGATGCTGGACGCGACGACCGACGCTGACGCTGAGATTGAAACTGAGATTGAGAAGGAGCCCGCGCGGCCGTCTCGTGGATCCGGCCTCTCCTCCCCTGTCCGTCTCTTCATAGGCGCCGGACGCAAGGCCAAGATTGGCCCCGGCGATCTGGTCGGCGCAATCACGGGAGAAGCGGGCGTAACGGCCAAGAGCGTCGGTGCCATCGAGATTGGCGACAATTTTTCGATTGTCGAGGTCTCGGAAGACGTGGCCGACGACGTGATCAGGGCAATGAAGGGGGCGTCGCTGCGAGGGAAGAAAGTAACCGTCCGCCGCGACAGGGACCCGCGTCAGGCCTGACGGCCGCAGACCTTTTGCTCGGGCGACGGCGAGATGCCTCGCCGTCGCTCGACCCAAGGCGGACTACAGGTTGAACCGGCGTCGGAGGTACTGCGCAAACGCCGAATCGAACTCCTCCGGCGTCCTGTTGAACGCCGTCGGATAGACCTCACCCGCACCATCGACCACGTTTCTCCGGATCTCATTGAGGAACTGCCAGACGGCCGCCTTTCCGTACTCGGCTTCGATGAACTCGAACGCTGCGTGTCCGAGATTCGCCACAGCACCTCGAGTCTGATCGGTCTCGCCCCCTGTCAGAGCAGTCATGCTCGGCACGTTGCCGGCCGACACGAGCTCGCGTATCCGGCTGAGATTGACGGGGTCCCACACTCCCGACATGTATTCGGCCAGTCCTTCGTCAACCCAGATGGGAACTCGTCCGCTGGCCTGTGCTTCCGATCTGGGAATGATTTCGAACGCGAACGCATGAGTCAGCTCGTGGGTGATTCGTTGATGCAAGACGCTGGGGTTCTCATCAACCAACATGACGACCCGGCCGCGCCGCGGCTCCGTGAACGCCGCGACCTGTCCACGAGCAATCGCCTCCGCTGCCTGTGGAACGATGGTCTGCTGCTGGAAGTCGCTGCGTGTCTTGAAGAGAATCAACGGGACTCTGAACGGCAGGTCGTGCCGCAGCTCCGTGCTGATCCTCCGGTATGCCAGCTCCGCTGAGTCCGCGGCTGGCTGGAGCGCCGACCCGAGTGCCGGGTAGTAGTGAATATCGAAGTGGTCTGTTCTCAAGACCTGCCATCCAAAGCTGACTGGTGAGGCCATCGGCTCGATTGCCTGGCCAGCGTCACTTGCCGACGCGCTTTGAACACCGTTGTCTGCGAGTGTGCCCTCGGCTTGGGATGGAGCAGCTGACAGGACGTAGACGCCTGCCGCCAAGGCAAGTGTTAACCCCACAGGGACAATCCAGTTCAGTGAACGTGCGTCGTGATCGACGGGCGCCTTGAGAAGTCGCCGGACGCGATCTCTGAGCGATCCACCTGTTGCGGCCAGCGCCAGTGAGACCTCTCGGGAGCGCCACTCTTCCAGCTCGGTCAGGGCGGCCGCATACTCCACGGGATCTCCACAAACCTGCACTGCAACATCGTCGCAATAGTGTTCGCGCTCGATGCGAATCTGTCGTGAGGTCCACCACACAGCCGGGTGGTAGAAGAGGACGGTCTCAGCGATCGTTTGCAGGACGTTGATGACGTAGTCGTGCCGTCGGATGTGAATCAACTCGTGGGTAAGGATTGCCTCGACTTGAACGGGTGTCAGGTTCGCCAGCGCGGCAATAGGAAGCAGGATGACCGGGCGGAGCCAGCCAAGGGCGGTGGGGGAATCCACCTCCGTCGTCTCCACGACACGAACAAACGTGCGAATCCCCAGTCGCCGGGCGATCTGCTCGGCCGTGCTCTGCCAGCGAGACGCCTCGTTCGCGAGCGCAGTGACCTGAAGCTGGCGCACCTTCAGCAGGCCGGCGGCCATCCGAAGCAGCAGCACCGCCACGCCGGCCAGCCAGATGAGCACGATACCGGGCAGAGCTTCGTCGATGCGGTTCAGCGCTCCACTTCCGAGCGTCATCTCGTCATGAGTCCCGTTGCTCGATGCAGTCGAGAGCGCGCCGGGCAATGTAACGGCGTCGGGTTCAATCACCGCCAACCCGAGCGACAAGTCCGGTCCAGCCAGCACACGCGCTGTGACCAACGCGGATGCGAGCATGATCATCAACGCGACACACGCAATGACGTAGCGGGCGTTGGCAGAGCGGTGGCGGTAGAGTCGCAGGACTCCCGCCGTCAGCAGGCCCACGATCGCGCCCTGCCACGCGAAGTGAATCAAGGTCCACCCGACAATCTGCGTCCAGGAATTCATTGGCGGCCTCCCCCGTGTTGATCCAGTAGTTTCCGAATCTCGTCGAGTTCCTTGCGAGACGCCTTCTTTGTGGCCAACGCCTGCATCACGAGCTTGGTCGCCGACCCGTCGAACGCGCGATCGAGCAGATCTCTGACGAGCTGCTGCTGGGTCTGACCTTCACTCGAGACTGCTTCGTAGACATGCGTGCGCGGTGAGTCGTCTCGAGACACGAGCCCCTTGTCCGTCATGATCTGCAGGAACTTGAGGATCGTCGTATAGGCGCTCTCGCGATCCATCGCTTGCGCCACTTCGCGTACGGTGCTCGGTCCGCGGGTCCACAGCACCCGAAGGATGCCGAGCTCGGCGTCGGTCGGTCGTTTCAAAGCACGTTTCACCATGTGGCGGAGTATCTACGAACACATTCGTAGATGTCAATACGAAAGTTTTCGTATGTCGAGCCGTCGAGACGCGATGCTCAGGCAGGACCGGGACGCGCCGAGGGTTCGAAGCAAAGCCCACGACTGATGTTGACCATTCTGTTAGGCTACGGACATGCCACCCAATTGATCCCTCAGCCGTAACCTCACGCTCTACCTGCCCTACCACGTCGCCAGCATCGAAGGCGTCATGCACGGCCTCTATCTACTCTGGTGGGTGGGGGAGCGCGGTATCTCTCCGGCCATCGTCGCCGCGATTCTTGTCGCGGGCGATCTGGCTTTCATCGGTCTCGAAATTCCGGCCGGTTGGTTCGCCGACCGCTTCGGGCATCGGGCCAGCCTGATCATTGGTTCTCTCGTTCAAGTCATCGGCATGCTTGCGTGCTGGCTGGGACGAGGTGTCCCTGAGCTGGTCCTTGCGGCTGTTCTGGTCGCACTTGGCGATGCCTTTCGGTCGGGCGCCGACGAGGCACTGCTCTATCGCACGTGCGTCGCGCTTGGCCGCGAAGAAGACTTCCAGAAGATAGAAGCACAGACAAAGGCCGCAGGCCTCTTTGCGCTCGTCGCGCTCCTCATCGCGGGCGGCGTGATCGTCTCGCACGTGGGTTTTGCTGCCGCGTGGGCGGCGGAGGCGACGCTGTGCGCGTTCGGTCTGGCGATGGCCTGCTGCATGATCGAACCGCCAGTCGATAGCAGGAGCGACGGAACAACCCACGAGAGCGGCGACCAATCCGAGGGGTCGAGTGCGTCGGCATTGCTCCGCGGTCGTCTGGCGATTCTGATTCTGCCCGTCGCCCTCATTGATGCGCTGGCGGCCTCGTCTTCATTCCTGGTACAGACCGAGGGCATTCTTTCCCCAGATGCGCTCACCCTTGCCGTGGCGGCCATGACGCTCGCGGAGGCCGCAGGCGCCTTCGTCGCTGCGCGCAGTTCGGGCTGCGGTTCGCGAGGGCTCTGGTTGCTCGCCAGCGGCGGTGTTGTCACCTTCGCTGCGGCCCTGGTGCTGACTTCCGGCATTCTGCTTGCCGCGGTGGTGTCGTCGTTCATTCTCGGATTGATGCATCCGCTACGTGCCACATTGCTTCAGCGAGAAGCGGTGGACAGTGCGCGCGCCCGAGTAGCGTCGATGGCCAGCGCGTGCGACGTTGCGTTCGCCTCGATCGCGGTTTCGCTGGCGGGCGGCTGGCGTCATGGACGACGGTCGTGATTGTGGCGGATCCTTTCCGGTCGGGATGGGTTATCTTCGGACAACCCGCTCCCTTGAAAGGCTCACCATGAAGCTGCGGCAGCGCTCAGTCATCCTGCTCGTGCTCCTGCTGACCATCCCACCCTCCATACGAGGTACGGCGGCCGCTCAGGGCGTGCAGACAGGGGAGATGCGCGGCGTGGTGACGGACGCTTCGGGTGCTGTCGTACCGGGCGTCACGGTTGTCGTGACATCAGCCGTTCTTCAAGGCGCACGTTCTGTGACGACCGACGCGCGAGGCGGCTACAACTTCAGGGGGCTTCCCCCAGGCACTTACGCGACGAGCTTCTCGCTCCTGGGATTTTCTTCTGTCGAACGTAGCGTGGAGGTGCCGCTGGGCTCGGTTGCGGATGTTGACGTGGCGCTCACCGCCGCCCCGATCGCTGAGGAGGTCCTGGTCGTGGGCCAGGCCGACAGCGTCGTCCGTCAGACGCAGGTGAGCACCACCATCACGAAAGACACACTCGATCTGCTGCCGCTCGGCCGAACGCCATATGCGATCGCGGCGGTGATGCCGGGTTTGACGACGAACACGCCGAACGGGGGACAGCTCTCAATCTCGGGATCGTTCGGTTACGACAATGTGTTTCTCGTGGACGGAACTGACGTCAACGACAACCTGTTCGGAACGGCCGACGCGTTGTTCATCGAAGACGCGATTGCTGAGACTCAGGTCCTGACGGGCGGGATCTCGGCCGAGTACGGGCGCTTCTCCGGTGGCGTGGTCAACGTTGTCAGCCGAAGCGGAGGAAACGTCTTCTCTGGAGGCTTCCGTGAGAGTTGGAGCAACCCCTCGTGGGAAGGACGCTCGCCGTTCGAAAAGATGAGCGGGACTTCGCGCACGGACAAACTGAACAAGGTGCACGAGGCAACCTTTGGCGGTCCTATCGTCCGCGATCGCGTGTGGTTCTTTTCGGCGGGATTGTTTCAGCGGACGTCAGACGACAGCACGTTTCCGCAGACAGGTATTCCGTACGTCTTCCGCAACGAAAATACACGCGGGCAGGTCAAGCTCACGGCCACTGTGGCACGCCAGCACGTTGTGTCGGGCCAGTATCTTGCGAACCAGAGCAATGTGGTGGCGCCTGCATTCGGGTTCACGATCGATCCGGCAGCGTTGATGCGGCCTGAGTATCCGTTGCGACAGGTTGTTGCAACCTATCGAGGCACGCCAGTCTCGAACCTCTTTGCCGAGCTTCAGTTTTCGACGAAACAGTCTGGCTTCAGAAAGGCCGGGGGAGATAGCACTGACATCTTCGATTCGCCGATCATCAACTCCAATCCCCTCGGCGCTTACAACGCGCCGTACTTCGACGCGACGGACCCCGAGGATCGCGACAACCGTCAGGTGACTGGATCCCTGTCGTACTTCGTGTCGGGATGGGGACGACACGATCTCAAAATCGGCGCGGAGTTGTTTCAGACAACGAATCGCGGAGGCAACTCGCAGACAGCGACGGGCTATGTGTTCGGCGCAGAGTATCTGACTGATTCGCAGGGAAGACCCGCGCTCGATGCCAGCGGTCGCCTGACGCCGGTGTTCGTGCCTGGTGAGACCACTATCGAAAACTGGTTGCCGGTACGAGGCGCGAAGATCGACATCAAGACGACGTCACTCTATCTGCAGGATCGATGGAGCATGAACCGCCGATGGAGCGGAGTGGTCGGGACGAGGTTCGAAGTCGTGCGCAGCAACGCCACTGGCGGGATCGTTGGCGTGGACACCAGGACCATCGTCCCGAGGCTCGGACTTGCCTTCGATCCCGCAGGTGATGGACGACTGGTGATCTCATCCACCTACGGGCACTACGCAGGTAAGTACGGTGAAGCGCAGTTCGCCGGAAACACCAACGTCGGTAACCCGGATGCGCTTCTCGGTGTGTACGTGGGGCCAGAGGGCCAAGGCCGGAGCTTCGCGCCTGGATTCACTCCGGGGAACTACGTGTTCGTAGACGGATCGTTTCCCACGGCCAACGTGTTCTTCGACGAAGGTCTGTCCTCGCCGGTTACGAAAGAGTTCACGCTGCAGGCAGGCCGCACGATCGGCCGACGGGCGTACGCGAAAGTCGTCTATTCGAACCGTCATGTCACGAACTTCGTCGAGGATTTCGTCACGCTGGATACCGGCACCACAACGGTCTCGAAGGGTGGGGTGACGGATGTCTTCTCAAACATCGTGTATCGCAACAGCGACCTGCCGCAGCGCAGGTACCAGGCCGTGGAGATGTTCGGAAGTTACAGGCCGATCCCCCGCTGGATGGTCAACGGCGCGTGGACGGTGCAGCTGAAGAACGAGGGTAACTTCGAAGGGGAGTCGGCGAATCGGCCTGGTATCTCATCACCAATCGGTGAGTATCCTGAGGCGTTCAACGAACAGCGACACTATCCCGTCGGGCGCCTCGCGAGCTTCCAGCGACACAGCGTCGATGTCTGGAGCGTGTACGGTCTTGGGCTGGGGCGCCTTGGCAGGGTTGATGTCTCAGGGCGATTCGCGTTTGATTCAGCGCTTACCTATAGCTTCCGTGCCGCGGGGCAACCGCTCTCTGCGCTCCAGCGGGATCGCATCACGGGCTACGTCAGCCAGCCAACGGGCCAGACGATCTATTTCGGACCTCGCGGGGCGGGGAGATTCGAAGACTACGGGCGGTTCAGCATGGCCGCCACGTACAGCGTCCCCGTGTTGCGGCGCGCTCGGCCCTGGCTGAAGCTGGAGCTCTACAACGTCCTCAACAACGGCAAGCTGGTGACGTGGAACACAACGGTTCGCGCCGATCCCGACAGTCCGCTCGACGAGTCGGGGCTGCCCACTGGCTATCTCAAGAGTCCGCTGTTCGGACAGGCGCAAAGCAACGGCAACTATCTGGCGCCGCGTACGTTTCAGATGGCGTTCGGCGTACGGTTTTGATCACGAATCGGCTGAAGCCGAGCACTACGACCGTCAGTTACCGAGCTGCTGGCGGGTGAGGCGGTCGAGCAACGCGTTCAGCGGCTCGCCGTCCAGGACGAATGTCCTGCCCTCATCGGTCCACGACAGCTTGAAGCTGCGCGACAGCGCCGACACCCAGATCTGTTTCACCGGTGCGTTGGGACTGACGACGAACTTGCCGGCGGGTTCTTCAAAAACAATCTGCAGCACGCCGTTCTGCAACTCGACCTCGAACCCTTCCTGATCGGCCAGCGGAAGCAGCGATTGCTGAGCACGTTCGAGGGCGCGATCCGCTTCGAGGCGAAAATCCTGTTCACTGAGCATTGATATGTAAGGCGCCGGGCTGCAGCCGGGCATGAGTTGTCATGAAGAAGATGACCGTTGCTCCCAGGGGAGTCAGTCGGGGCTGGAGAGCCGTTCCTGTGAAGCGATGTAGCTGCGTCGCGCACGTGCGTTCATGCCGACCTGTCTGACGCGGACGGCGAGCTTGTGCTCCTTGCCATCCAGGACGGCTGGCGTAAAGCCCAGCGAGTACTGGCTGTGCAGCTCCTGCGCCACGCGGGTAAATGTCGGGCCCAGGTCGTCGGCCTTCTTCAGCTCGAAGTAGCCGCCACCCGTTTCTTCGGCGAGGCGCCGTAATCCGCGGTCCGGACGTGAGCGCACCTGGCGCTGACCGTTGAAATACTCCGACTCGAGGCCAATGGCGTACACCATGACCTCTTCGTCCCGCGCGCGGTCGAGCACGTCACCCATGCCGACGCGGCTGGCGGTGTCGTCGCCATCCGTGAACGCCAGGACAACCTTCCGTCCCTCGACGCCCTTCAGCATGGCCATGCTCTCGTTGATGGCGTCGTAGAGACGCGTTGGGTTACCGAACTGCAAATCCTTGAGCGCGAAGATCAGATCGTCCCGCTTGTTCGTGAACTCACCGCTGAACTGAATCTTGTCGCTGAACGCGCCGACCTGTCCTTTGTCCGCCGGGAGCATCCGGAGCAGGAACTGCTCCGCGGCCAACCGGAGTCGATCGAGATTACCCGTCATGCTCGCGCTGAAATCCAGCATGACGACGACCGTGAACGGCTGTACGTTGTTGTCGAAGAAGGTGATGTCCTGCGGTTTGTCGTTGTCGAGAATCGTGAAGTCTTCCTGCTCCAGGCCAGGCACGAGGCGGCCGTTGGAGTCGGTAACGGTGGCTTGCACCGACACGATTCGAGTGCCCGAGCGGAAGACCGCGTCCTGTGCCAGCACGAGGCCGCTTGCCAGAACAATCGCCGACAGGGTCAGGCCGATTCGCACTAACGCGAGCTTAGCAACGATCGTTCCGCGGAGTAAACCTGTCTTACTGCCCTGATCCCCCGGACCCGCACGCGACGTCGCCCGGAACATGTGACATGGTATGTAGCGTTTTCTGGTCGTTATTTGACGATTCCTCTATGATCACCGTCATGAGACTCTTTGCGATCTGCGCCCTGCTTCTGGCGCTCGCGTGCTCGACACCGGCCCAGCAGGTCCCGGCAGGACAGTCGGCCCCCGCTGCCTCCGACGTGGCCGCCCGCTTCGGCGAGCGCGCCATCACCGTGAAGGAACTCGACGACCGGTGGCGCGCAGACCAGCCGTCCGCTCACGCTCAGGCCGTTCAGGCGATGTACGACGGCCGCAAGGATGCACTCGACGCGTTGATCGCTGAGTCGCTGATTGAAGAGGCCGCGAAGAAGGCGGGCGTGACTCCGACACAGTACGCCGAGACCGAGATGGCCAAGCGGTCGAAGCCGGTGACCGACGGACAGGTCGCGGCGTTCTTTCAGGAGAACCAGGGTCAGATGCAGGGCCGGGGCTTCGACGCCATGGCCGCCACTATTCGTCGGTACCTCGACGATCAGCAGCGTTCCAGCGCATACACGGCACTCGTGGGCGAGCTGCGCAAGTCAGGTCCGGCGCTTCGCATGACGCTCGACGCACCCCGCTACGAGGTCAATGTCACTGCAGACGACGCCACGATCGGAGATGCGAAGGCGGTGGTGACCCTGGTGGAGTTTTCAGACTTTCAGTGCCCCTTCTGCGCGCGCGTGATGCCGACGCTCAAGCGCATCAAGGACACCTACGGCGACCGTGTCCGGATCGTCTGGAAGGACTTTCCGCTGACGGCTATTCACCCGCAGGCTTTCAGAGCCGCCGAAGCCGGGCAGTGTGCGCGCGAGCAGGGCAAGTTCTGGGAGTATCACGACCGGCTGTTCGCCAATCAGCAGGCGCTCGACGTGGAGTTCCTCAAGAAGTACGCGGCCGATGCCGGCCTGGACGCGACGAAGTTCGGCGCCTGCATGGATACGGCGAAGTACGGCGACCGCGTCCAGGAACAGATGGGGATCGGCACGCGGCTGGGCGTGGAGTCCACGCCCACCACCTTCGTCAACGGACGACTTGTGAGTGGCGCCCAGCCCTACGAGGTATTCGCCGCGATCATTGACGAGGAGTTGGAGCGGGCGGCGAAGTAGCGAGCATGAGTTCCTGGCTGGCGGTTTACCTGGCCGGCTTCGTGTGGGGGCTGCTGAGGACTGATGCGCGGCCGCTCAGCCGACTGCTGCTGGCCTTGTTGTGGCCCATCGGTCCAGCCGCGTTTGTCGTGGTGCTGGCCATTCTCGTCGCTGTATCGCCGATTGCCTTTCCCCTTTTCGGCGCACTCCTGTGTGGCGCCGCCGGCGCGGCGTGGTGGGTGCTCACCTAGCCTGAACGGCCCGAACGATCCCCTTGCCTTTTTCCCCGCGTTGATTTGAGATGGAACGTCCTGCTCCCCGGGGGAACCGTTCGCGCGGAGAACCTCATGAAGAAGCTCGTTTCCGGCGTCGTGATGTGGGCGGCTCTCGCGGTATCACTTGCGGGGCAGGCGCAGACGCCGGCGCCCCCGGCAGAACCCGCTCAAGGGCCAACCTTTCGAACCGGCGTGGACCTCATCGAGGTCGATGTTGCGGTCGTTGACCAGAAGGGGCAGCCGGTCGAAAACCTTCTTCCACCTGACTTCACCGTCAAGATCGACGGTGTGCAGCGTCGGGTCGTGTCCGCGGAGCACGTCAGGATCGACGTGGAGGCCGCGAAACGCGAAGCGGCCGACCCATTTGAAAGTCACTACACGACCAACCTGAAACCGTCGAACGGTCGGCTGATCGTGCTGGCCGTGGACCAGCTCGGGATACGGTTCGGCGCCGCGAGGCCGGTGCTGGCGGCGGCAGGAAAGTTTCTCGATCGTTTGAGCCCGGCGGATCGCGTTGCGTTCATCGCCTATCCCGATCCCGGTGTGCAGGTGGCGTTCACGAACGACTACACGCGCATCCGCCGCGGGATGGAACGCGTGGTGGGACGGCAGTCGCCGATGCCCTCCAGATTCAACATCGGCGTGTATGAAGCCGTGGCGATTACCGAGAAGGCCGACACTCGAACGTTCGACGAAGTGATCACGCGTGAGTGCCCGAACACCGTCGGATTTGCGCGCGAGCAATGCGAACGCGACGTGCTCAGCGAGAGCAGCAACCTCACCCGCAGCGTGCGCCAGAACTCGGTGGATTCGCTGCGTGGCCTTCAGAACCTGCTGCTGTCGCTCTCCGTGATCGAGGGGCCCAAGACGCTGATTCTCATGTCCGAGGGTCTCGTGCTCGACAACCCGAGCGAACTCGACAACATCATTCGCACGGCCGCGTACGCTCGCGTCACGATCAACGTCCTCTTGATGGACGTGCCGCGTGACGACATTACGGTCGCACAGTTGAATCCGACGGTCGCCGAGGATCGTGACATGCAGATCTCCGGTCTCGCCGATCTCGCGGCGGGCTCCCGGGGCACTCTCTACAACGTCATTGGCACCGGCGAAACGATCTTCCAGCGCCTCGCGGGTGACATGCTCGCGTACTACCTGCTTGGGGTCGAGCAGATCCCGACCGATCGTGACGGCGAGGGACATCGCGTCGATGTCGAGGTCGGCCGTCGCAACGTGACCGTCAAGTCACGCCGCGCGTTCGTGCTTTCGACGGCGACCACGACGCGGAAGAATGCCGAGGAGACACTGCTCGACACGCTGAAGTCACCATTCGGGGTAGCTGAAGTACCCGTGAGGGTCACGACGTTCACCCAGAAGGATCAGACGAGCGACAAAGCGCGCATCGTTTTGGCTGCCGAAGTGGGCCAGCCAGGCGGTGCGCCCGAGGAGTACACGGTCGGATACGTGCTGCTCGACAGCGAAGGCATGGTCGTTGCGGGTCACTCGGAGAAGCGAACGCTCACGGTGCCTGACGGCGCCACCAATTCCCCCCGCGACTATCTCGGCGAGATCGTGGTCGAGCCAGGAAACTACTCACTGCGTTTCGGAGTGGTTGACCCAACGGGCCGGCGCGGCGGCGTAATCCGGGAAGTCAACGCGTGGAAGCTGGGAGGCGAAGAGTTCGCGCTCGGTGATCTGCTGGTTGGCGACGCAGGCGACGGGACGGCTCCTCGCATGCGGCCCGGTGTGGAGCCGAGGGTCAAAGGCAACGTCGGTGTGTTCCTCGAGTTCTACGCCACCTCACCGGAAACGTTGGACAGCGCGCAGGTCAACTTTGAGGTCGCAGAGGATCAGGACTCACCGGCATTGCTCTCCGGTGCAGCCACTGTGATTCGCGGTGATGATCCAACTGAGCGCGTCGCCCAGGGAGTGCTGTCGGTAACACTCCTTCCGGCGGGTCGCTACGTGACACGTGCCCGCATTACCCGAGGCGGCAAGGTCGAAGGCGTGCTCGTCCGTCCATTCATTCTGGATGCGGTCGAGTCGTCTGCGGCCGTGTCACCGTTCATCCGCGGAAGTGTCGCCAAGTTCGACCCGCGGATTGCCTTGACCCCCCGGCTCCTGACTGCGCTTCTGGATTCAGTCGAACAGAAGTTTCCCGACATGAAGGGTCCGGTGGCGGAGGCGAGAGCCGGACGTTACGGCGCGGGCGCTGTCGATGCGTTGACCTCTGGCGACCAGTCGGTCGCTGCGTTTCTCAAAGGGCTGGATTGGTATTCCAAGGGCCAGCTGACGCAGGCGGTCACACAACTCGAAGTTGCCGCTGGGCCGAGACGGGAGTTCTTTCCGGCAGCGTTTTACCTGGGCGCTGCGTTTGCCGCGGCGGGCCGCGATCGTGATGCGGCTGGCGTGTGGCAGATGGCGCTCGGCACCGAAGCCCGTCCGTTGCTCGCGTACACACTTCTCGCGGACGCGAGGTTGCGTGATGGTCAGCCTGCCTCGGTCATCGACGTGCTCAGACCTGCGTACCAGCGGACACCGACCGATGACGAGATCGGACATCGGCTGATGGCCGCCTATTTGATGACGGGGCGCTTCGAAGAAGCGATTCCCGTGCTCGATAGTTATCTGGGACGGAATCCCAAGGATCAAACCGCCTTGCTGGCCGCCGTCTACGCCCAGTATCAGGTGGCCACAAAAGAGCGACTCGTGCTGCCCCCTGCGCAGCTGACCAAGCTCGCCGGATACGTTCGAGCGTACGAGGGTCCCTACAAGGCGCTGCTCAACAAGTACGTCGAAACATTACGTTCCCGGTAAACTCCCGAGTCCCGAATCCCGAGCCCCGGACAAGTTTCAATGTTGTCGCCCTCTTGCGGTAACGTTGTCGCCGGGGGGCACCTCGTGATGCGACGCGCAATTCTTGTGTTGATGGCGGCCGGGTTGGTCGTCACTCTGGCAGCGGCTCAGGGGCCGGCCCCGCAGGGCGGCGGAGGCGGCGGCCGTGGACGAGGCGTTCCTCTCCAGGCAGATGGAGAATGCCCGCCGGGAACCACGCTCGTGCGCGTGGGCTCCTGCCAGGCGCCTGAATTTCCCCCGCCGACGATCGTGGACTACAGGCCGAAGACGTCGCTTGTGGCCCCCGAGCACCCGATCCCGAAGGCGAAGTTTCCGGTCGTTGACATTCACAGCCACACCGGCCCGACTCCCGAAACCATCGGCAGACTGATCACTGAGATGGACGCGCTGAATATCCGCGTCCTGAACAACCTGAGCGGTGGCTTTGGTGACGCGCTCAAGAAGCGCATCGACTACATCAAGAGCACGCCGTACGCAGATCGATTCACGCTGTACGCGAACGGTCTCAACATGTTTCGAGACGTCGCGCCAGGATACGGCCAGAAGGCCGCGGCGCAACTCGAGGCCGACGTCAAGAACGGTGCGATCGGTCTGAAGATCTTCAAAGAGACCGGCATGGACACCAAAAAGGTGGACGGAACGCGCCTCAAGATTACCGACCCGGAGCTCAGTCCGCTATGGGAGACCGCCGCCCGGTTGAACCTTCCGGTCATCATTCACACGGGTGAGCCGCCTCAGTTCTTCAAGCCGCTCGACATGCACAACGAACGGTGGCTCGAGCTCTCGCTCTTCCCGGACCGTCGCCGGTATCTGGTGCCCGTCTCGTTTGAAACGTTGACAGCCGAGCGGGATGAACTGTTCCGCACGCATCCCAAGACCCGCTTCATCGTCGCGCACTTCGGATGGCACGCGAACGACTTTGCGAGGGCGGGCAAGCTGCTCGACGCCAATCCCAATATCGTGCTCGAGCTGGCGGCGATTCTCTACGACCTGGGACGGACGCCGCGGGCGGCCCACGACTTCTTCATGAAGTACCAGGACCGGATCCTGTTCGGAAAAGACACGTACGCACCGACGGAGTTCCCCTACTACTGGCGCGTCCTCGAGACCAACGACGAATATTTCGACTACTACCGCGACTACCACGCGTTCTGGAAGCTCTACGGCATGGGGCTGCCGGACAATGTGCTGAAGAAGGTCTACTACCAGAACGCGCTGCGCGTGACGCCAGGGTTGCCGAAGAACGGCTGGCCGCGCTAGGGCTACGCCGTCGCGAGGTGCGCGGACCCGCGCTCACAGACGAACGCCGCGGCGCGGGTTTCTTGAGCCGATCGCGTCAGCACGTCTGGCACGAAGTACCACTCGCCTCGCAGCTGCGTTCTTGTGATGTCAACGAGGACGTAACCACGGCTGTCGCCGTCGAGGAATTTCAAATGTGGCGACACCGCACGCAGCAGCGGTGCGAGCTCTCGACGTCCTGGCGTCGAGTAGAGCGGGGCCGAGCTGATCGCGGGCGCGAGCAATTCCACGGCGAGCGAACCTTCGCCCGTCGCACCGGAGTAGCCGCTCCAGGGATTGCGCGCGATATCGAAGGCCCACGAGCTGTGCAGGTCTCCGCTGAGGATCGCGACGTCACGGATGCGTTCCGAGGCCAGAAGATCAAGCACGCGATCGCGCGACGCCTGGTAGCCCTCCCACGTGTCCGACAGCATCACTGACTGCCCCGGTGGCACAACGCGCGAGAACATCACCTGCTGCCCGAGCATCTTCCACGCAATCTCGGCACGCTGCGCGGAGCGCAATTCATCGAACAGCCATCGCTCCTGATCCGCTCCGAGAATGGTCCGGCGGGGATCAGCAAGGGCAGCAATATCCGTGGTCGCAACCTGCTTGTCGCGAAGCGCACGTGTATCCAGCATCACCAGATCGACGAGCGATCCAAACCGGAAGCTCCGATACAGATGAATTCCGGCTGCACTCGACTCGCGAATGGGCATCCACTCGAGATAGGCGCGGTACGCCGCCGCTTTGCGGGTCGCCCAATCTCCTTCACCTCGCTCGGGGTTGTGGTTGCTGGCGCCGTCGGCCCACGTATCGTTCGTGATCTCGTGGTCGTCCCACACCGCGATGAATGGATGCACCCGGTGTGCTTCCTGGAGGTCCGGATCCGTGCGGTAAGTGGCGTAGCGGATCCGATAGTCGCTCAGCGTGACGGCTTCTTTTCTCGGCTCGGGGATTCTCAGCAGTGAACTTCCATCGCCGTAGACGCCATCCTCGAACTCGTAGATGTAGTCGCCGACGTGGATCACGGCGTCAAGGTCTGTGCGATTGGCCACGCACCGGTAGACGTTGAAGTAGCCAGCGGGATAGTTCGAGCAGCAGAGAGACGCGAAGCGGACCCGCTCGACGTTGCCCGCAGGCAGCGTTCGCGTCCTTCCGATCGGTGAACGGTCACGACCGCTTTCGAAGGCGTAGTAGTACGGGCGCCCGGGTTCCAGTCCACCCGCATCGACTTTGACCGTGAAGTCCCGGTCCGCCACGGCACGCACGTTGCCCTCGGCCACAATCCGGGAGACAGCCGCGTCGCTGCCGATGCGCCAGCGCACGTCCACAGGGGACGTTGACGCCGGATCCGTCGGAGTGATGCGGGTCCAGAGGATCACCCGGTCGGTGAGCGGATCGCCGCTCGCGACCCCGTGGCGGAACAATCTCGAGCCCTCGCCCTCCGGCGACTGGGCATAAAGCAGTTCGGGCCAGCCACGGTCGTAGCGCGTGAGTTCGTGCAGCGACCCGACGGAGGCCGCGGTGCTCCAGATGAACTGACGACGGGTGAGGGGCACGAGGGGCCGATGGTACAACGATCGATGACGGGTCCGCTGAGCGGCACAGGCGCTGCTTGACACCTCGGCAACCGATCACTACCCTGAAATGTCGATGCTTGCCTGGTTTCGTGCCCAGTCGTCGCGTATCGCCACGGTGGCGATGGTGTCACTCGCGATACTCGGCGCGTCAGCTGTTACCCCGCACGTTGACGACTGTCACGATTCGGCGTGCCTGAGCATGGCGGTCGAGCACGACGCCGCTGCGCATCGCATCGTCGCATCCTCGGCGGGCGATGAGGTCCATCCGCTCCATTGCCTGGTGTGCCACTGGCTGCGATCGTTCCGACCGCAGACCGAGGCACGAGTTCTGTTGGTGTCCGTCCCAGAGACGGACATCGTCAGTCCCATCGAGTCGTTCGCGGCCGCCATGGCTGCCCCGGCGGTGCAGCCGCCCCTCCGAGCTCCTCCCGTCTCTCCAGTCGCCTAGTCGAATCCCGGTGCGGGAAAGCCCCGCGTCTCGGACGTTCACATTCGTTGGAGAGATCGATGCAGGTCCAAACACGTGTATTGCTGCGCGCCTTGATGGCCGTCGTCTTGTTCGGCCGGGTCGCGGCAGCATCGGCGCAGACGGCTGACCCACAGGCACTGCGACAGGAGATCGAGCAGCTCCGAAAAGAGTTAGCCGAAGTACAGAGGCAGTACGGAGATCGGTTGACTGCGCTCGAGGCGCGTCTGGTCGCGAGCGCGCCGAGCGTTGTCCCGGCTGCGCCTGGCGAGTCCATCCCGCAGCCGCAGGTGACATCCGGAGCCTCGAAGGTCTTCAATCCCGATATCGCGGTGATCGGCAACTTTCTTGGCGCCGCCGGTCGGAACACGGTCAACCCGAGTCCGGCGCTGGAGATGCCGGAGTCCGAGGTCTCGTTCCAGGCGATCGTCGATCCCTACGCGCGGGCCGACTTCTTCATGTCGTTCGGCGAAGAGGGGGTTGGTGTCGAAGAGGGCTTCCTGACATTCCCCGCGATTCCCGGCGGGCTGCTCGTCAAGGTTGGGAAGATGCGTGCGGCGTTCGGCAAGCTGAACACGCTCCACAGCCATGTGGTTCCGTGGACCGATCGGCCGCTCGTCACTGACAACCTCGTGGGCGGAGAAGAGGGTATTTCGGACGCCGGGGTCTCGGTCGCTCGCCTGATCACCAACCCGTGGATCTTTCTCGAGGCGACGGGGCAAGTCTACCGTGGAGACTCCGCCGATGTCTTTTACTCGAGCACGCCAGGTGACCTGAGCTACGTAGGCCATCTGCGCGGATATCAGGACCTCTCGGACGACACGAACGTGGATCTCGGGGTGTCGTTCGCTCGCGGCCACAATGCCTCAGGCGTGGTTGACGATGTGGACGCAGGGCGTTTTGCGACGGACCTCTGGGGGATTGACGCCACGGTCCGCTGGCGTCCCTTGCAGCAGGCGAACTATCGCACCTTTCTCGGTCGTTCTGAATTGGTGTGGAGCCGCCGCGACCAGCCGGGAGGGGTGCAGTCTGCGTTCGGGTACTACGTCTCGGGCGACTATCAGTTTGCGCGGCGCTGGCTTGCCGGCGCGCGATACGACCGATCCGATCGCGCGGCTGACGAGGGGGTACGCGACAGCGGCCACTCGCTGTTGTTGACTTACCGGCCGAGCGAGTTCAACCAGATTCGCGGCCAGTATCGAAGGATCAAGTACGGGGAGGGCCCGAAGGCGAACGAACTGCTGTTTCAGGTCCTGTTCGCGATTGGCGCCCACGGCGCACACCCGTTCTAGCTTCAGGGGAACATCATGAATATCAGAGCGTCAGGCATCGCGGCGGTCGTGGCAGTGTTCCTCGCCGGCAACACGGGGAACGCTCAAGGGAGGCTGAACGTGGTGACCTCGACTGAAGACCTCGCGTCGATTGCGAGCGAAGTCGGCGGCGACAAGGTGTCGGTCACCGCACTCGCGAAGGGATATCAGGATCCGCACTTCGTCGATCCGAAACCCAGCTTCATCCTTGCGGTGAACCGCGCGGACCTCTACATCGCGGTCGGCCGGGATCTCGAGATTGGCTGGCTGCCGCCGCTCGTGACGAGCAGCCGCAACGCCAAGATCCAGCCCGGCGGCCAGGGATATCTCGACGCCTCGCTGAACGTCCGCATTCTCGAGATTCCTACCGGCCAGATTACGCGCGCGATGGGCGACGTGCACCCGTTCGGCAATCCGCACTATTGGCTGGAACCCGGCAACGGGCGCTTGATGGCGCAGGCCATTCGCAACAAGCTCAGCGAACTCTCGCCAGCCGACAAAGCCTATTTCTCGCAGCGCTACGACGATTTCGACAGACGCCTGGCGACGGCCGAAAAGCGCTGGGACGCCGCCATGGCCCCGTACAAGGGCACCAAGGTGGTCACGTACCACCGTTCGTGGCCGAACTTCATGGAGCGCTTCGGGCTCGAGGTCATCGGCTACGTCGAGCCGAAGCCGGGTATTCCGCCATCCCCCGCCCACACTATCGACCTGATCGATGAAATGAAGCGCGGCGGTATCAAGCTCATCGTCGTCGAGCCGTACTTCAGTCTGAAGACGCCTCAGGCCATCGCGAGTCAGGTCCCAGGCGGCAAGGTCCTCGTACTGGCTCCCTCCGTTGGCGGTGTGAAGCAGGCGACCGATTTCATTCAACTGTTCGAGTACAACATCGGGCTCCTGGCCGGAGCGCTCAAACAAGTCACAGGAAGGTAGCGCCACTGTGGATTGGACGATTTTTCAATTTCTCGCTCCGGCGATTGCCGCCAGCCTGATCATCGCGGGCATTCACGCCTATCTCGGCCTGCACGTCGTTGAGCGAGGGGTCATCTTCGTTGACCTGTCGCTCGCGCAAATCGCCTCGCTTGGGGCTGCCCTTGCCGTGTGGCAAGGCTACGATGCGCACGGACCGGCCATCTACTGGATGAGCCTCGGGTTTACGCTCATCGGCGCCGTGATCTTTGCGGTGATCAAGGGCCATGAGGCCCGCATCCCGCAGGAAGCCATCATCGGCATTTCGTACGCGGTCGCCTCGGCGGCCGTGATTCTGCTGCTCAGCAAGGCGACGGGGGAGTCCGAGCACCTTCGGGACATGCTCGTCGGCAACATCCTGTCGGTGCAGTGGCCCGAAGTGTGGCTGACGGGTGCGATCTATCTCGTGATCGGACTGTTTCATTGCGCCTTCAGAAGGCGGTTCCTCGACATTTCGATGGACGCGCACGCGGTCGCGGCCAAGGGCGTGTCCGTGAGGTTCTGGGATTTTCTGTTCTACGCCTCGTTTGGTTTCGTCGTGACGCGTTCAGTCGCGATCGCGGGTGTGTTGCTGGTGTTCTGCTATCTCATCGTGCCGTCGGTCGGCGGCATGCTTTTCTCGGAGCGCATCGGCCCCAGGCTGGCCATCGGGTGGGTGATGGGCACCGTCGTGTCGATGCTCGGGATGTACTTCTCGGTCCAGTTCGACCTGCCGACCGGGGCGACCATCGTGTGTACGTTTGGCCTCGTACTCGCGGCCATGGCGGCGGTCCGTCCCCTGATTCGCCGCCGGGTGACGCGGGAGACCGGCGCGGTCCTGAATACCCCTGTTCGGCCTCAGGTGGGGTGAGTCGCGCCATGCTCTGTTGGTTCCGCACCCGGGCGTCCGGCGTCGCAGCGACGCTGCTCCTGTCGTTGGCTGCGCTGGGTGGGTCGGCGGTTTCCCCCCATGAGGATGACTGCCACGACCCAGGATGCGACGCGATCGTCGTGCACGACGCCACGGCCCATCGAATAACGGCGCCTTCAACCTTCGCCAACTCCCACCCGCTCCACTGCCTGGTCTGTCACTGGACGCGAACGTTCCGGCCGCAAGTCACGACGAAGTTCGTCGCCGCACCGGCTGTTTTCATTCGTGTCTATGCTCGGTTCGACCTCATCATGGTTGCGCGCAACGCTCAGATTGCGCAGCCGCCGCTCCGGTCTCCTCCAGTACCTCCAGCCGCGTAGCCACTCGGTTCACACCGCAATGTGCGGCTTCGCGCTGCGCAGCGGGCGCCGCGAGTGTTCCCTCGCCCCGTGGTAACGCGGGGGGGGAGCCCGCTCGTCCGTTCTGCGGATGATTACTTGGTTTTCTGGAGATACAGATGCACAGACGAGCACTCTTCCTTTCGTGCGCGCTGCTGATCGCGGCGGTGTCGAGCACCACCCTTTCGGCTCAGGCCGCCGTTGCGCTATCCGGCCGGCTGCTCAATTCCCTTTCGGGTGATCCAATTCCGGGCGCCACCGTGCAGATCGACGAACTGGCCCGGACGGTCGTTTCGGCCATGGACGGTACATTCCGGTTCGAAAACGTGCCCACAGGCACGTATCACTTGTCTGTTCACTCTCAGGGATATTCGACACGTCGCACGGAGATCACGGTGTCCGCGGGAACCTCGACGGCGATGGACGTTGCGATCGATCCGGAACTGCACTTCGAGGAACAGACGACGGTGAGTGGCGACAGCCGAAGCCAGTTCGAGGTGTATCAGCCGACGGCGGTTCTGAGCGGCCAAGAGCTGTCGAAGCAGCTCGAAATGTCCCTCGGCGCGACGCTCGAGAGCCAACCGGGGGTTGCGGCACGAAGCTTTGGTCCGGCGCCGGCCAGGCCTGTCATCCGTGGTCTCGACGGCGATCGCGTGCAGATCCTCCAGGATGGGCAGCGGATGGGGGATCTTTCGAGCCAGTCCGGCGACCACGGCGTCACGGTGAATCCGGCCGCCGCATCACGGATTGAGGTCGTGCGTGGACCTGCGACGTTGCTCTACGGTGCCAACGCCATTGGCGGCCTGGTGAACGTCATCACCGACGACATTCCAACGCGTTCGATTGAGGGTGTGGACGGCAACGTCGTGTTTGACATCGGATCCGCCGCGTCGGAAGCCGCGACCGCGTTTGATGTGCGCGCCGGTGACGGCGCCATCGCACTTCACGCGGGCGGCGGAGGACGACGGTCTGGTGATGTCGGTACGCCGGAAGGCGAGCTCGACAACTCACAGTCGCGCGGTGGGTTCGGCAATGTCGGGCTCTCATGGACGGGTGACAAGACCTATGTCGGCGGCAGCTACGGGTACGACGACACCAAGTACGGTATTCCCATCGTCGAGGGAGGTGAGATTCAGTTGACGCCACGGCGTCACGCCCTCAGCCTGCGTACGGGCGGTCAGGGCCTGACGGGGGCCCTCGACTCCTACAGGGCGACGCTGTCAATGCGGCGGTATAAACACGAGGAGCTGGAAGGTGCAGACATCGGTACCGCGTTCAAGAACAACACCGTCGAAGCCGAGTTGATGGGCGGTCACAAGACGATTGGCGGAATGAAGGGGCAGGCCGGTGCGTGGTACCTCGATCGCTCGTTCGGGGCGTCGGGTGCCGAGGCCCTTTCACCAGACGTCGATCAGCGGGCACTTTCGGCGTTCCTCTACGAGGAAATGACCTGGTCGCACGTCAGGTTCCAGTTTGGCGGTCGTGTCGATCACACCAGGTACGAACCAGTGGGGGAGGCCGGGCGATCGTTTACCAGCGGGTCTGGTTCGATCGGGCTCCTGTTTACGCCCTCGGCGACCGAGGAGCATCTGACGTTTGCGGTGAGTCTCGCGAGGGCCGCGCGCAACCCCGCTTTGGAGGAACTCTTCTATTTCGGCGCGCATCCAGGCAACTTTGCGTTTGAGGTCGGCAACCCTGACCTGGATCCCGAGCATGCGCTTGGGTTCGACCTGTCGATGCGGTGGCGCCACGCGCGTGCGTCAGGTGAGATCACCTACTTTCGGAACGACATCCGTGACTACGTGTTTCGAAGTCCCATTGGGCTGGACGAGCTGCAGAGCCGGTTGCCGGACTTCGAGGGCAAGTTCCCCGGTCGCGACCTCGACATCGACGAAGCGGGAGACTTCATGATCGTCGAGAACATTGCTGCAGACAGCGTGCTGCAAGGAGTCGAAGCGCACGGAGATGTGCGGCTCACGGACAATCTTTTCGCCGAAGCCGGTCTCGACTACGTGCGAGGCTCCCTCAAGGAGTCGGATGTTCCGTTGCCTCGCATACCACCTCTGCGCACGCAGTTTGGGTTGCGGTATCAATACAACGCGTTACAGCTAGGCGGAACTGTGGTTGCCGCCGCAAAGCAGGATCGCGTGCTTGGTGAAGAGACCACAACAGACGGATACACATTGCTCCGTCTCTTTGCCGCGTATTCCGTGCAGGCGGGCAGCCTGCTTCACACCGTGACGGCGCGGGTAGACAACGTCGCCGACGAGCTGTACCGAAACCATCTGTCGCTCATCAAGGATCTCGCGCCGGAGATGGGACGCAACTTCAAGCTGCTCTACAGCGTGAAATTCTGATCGGCCATCACCTGCCGCAAGTCTGGAGGTATTGGCGCTTCGATCTCGAGTGGCTGACGCGTTACGGGGTGGGTCAACCTGAGCCGCCAGGCGTGTAGCGCCTGGCGGTTGAGCGAGGGGTGCGGGGTGCCGTACACCTCGTCTCCGATGATCGGCCAGCCATTGTGAGCGAGATGGACGCGAATCTGATGTGTGCGTCCGGTCACGAGCTCGCACCGCACGACAGATTGGTCACCGGTCGTCGATAGAACTTCATATCGCGTTTCGCTCGGCTGACCGGAGTCGGTCACGACCACGCGGCGGCGATCTTCAGGGCTCCGCGCGAGTGGTAGTGCAATCGTGCCTGAGTCCGGGGAGGGGGCACCCTCGACCACGGCGAGGTACTCCTTCTTCACCAGGCCGGCCGCGGCGTCCCGCTGGACTTGCGCGTGAATAACAGCCGACAGGGCGACGAGGACCAGGCCCGACGTCTGCTTGTCCAGACGTGTGATGATGCTTGGGACAATTGGTCCTTGATCCCGGACGCGCCACAGGAGGCCGTTCAGGAGAGTGCCGGACCAGTTCTTGTAGGTCGGGTGGACGACCATTCCGGCCGGCTTGTCGATGGCCAGCAGGAATTCATCCTCATAGAGGACGGAGAGGGGCACATCTTCCGCCTCGGGCCGGCGCCGCTCAGGCTTCGGTTGAAACGTCACCGGTGTTTCGGGCATCTTGGTACTGTATGGCTCTCACTTCATCGTTGAAACTTCGTTTGCCGCGACCAGAGCATGCCTTGGCCGGCCGCTCGGAGTCGATGCCGGTGCCGGCGCAGCACTTCGTCAATGGTCATCCCCTGACACCACCGTTTCCCGCTGGTCTCGAGCAGCTTGTGGTGGCCATGGGCTGCTTCTGGGGAGTGGAACGGAAGTTCTGGGAGTCGCCGGGGGTCTACACAACGGCGGTTGGGTATGCGGGAGGATACACGCCGAACCCGACATACCGCGAGGTGTGCTCCGGCATGACCGGTCACACCGAGGTCGTGCTTGTGGTGTTCGACCCCGCAAAGACCACGTTCGAGGCGATGCTGAAACTGTTCTGGGAGAACCACGACCCTACGCAGGGAATGCGGCAAGGCAATGATGTCGGCACTCAATACCGATCGGCGCTCTACACGTTGTCAGAGGTCCATCGACAGGCCGCGGAGTCGTCTCGGGTGGCGTATCAGGATCGCCTGACCGCTGCCGGCTACGGCCGCATCACGACTGAAATCGCGGACGCACAGCCCTTCTACTACGCCGAGGACTACCATCAGCAGTACCTCGCGAAGAACCCGGGCGGCTATTGCGGTATGGGCGGCACTGGCGTTACCTGCTCCATCGGCACAGGAGTCTGAGATAATCCCTTCCCATGAGCAGAGTCACCTACACCAACACGCCCGATCGTGTGGACCAGGAACAAATCCGCGCGACGCATCATGTCCGGTTGGTGCAGGCGAACGAGGAAGGCACAGGCGTGAACGCGTTGCCTCGGGGTGTCTATGGCTACACGTACTCGCCGGGTTTGCCGAACGCGCCGCTCTTCGCGGTGAGGCGCTACCGCAGCTACGAGACGCACAAGCTCGCCGACGGCGAGGTTCTCGTCATTGGGTATGCCGATGTCACGACCGCGGCCCAGATTGAGACGGCTTCGAGTGACCTGAGCGTGGTCGTTTATCCCCAGGCCGGACAGGACTCCAGTGTTCTGGTGCAGATTCCGTACTCGCGCATCCGCCAGAATCGCCAGCACGCGGCGCCCAATCAGGATGGGTTCCTGGTGACGCTGGCGCCAGCGGCGAACTAGGGCTTTCGGGCCGGTCCTGTTTCGACCGGTCGCGTGGGATCGGTTGACCACTCCGACCATGAACCCGGATAGAGCTTCCCACCTTCGAAACCCGCGTACTCCATCGCAAGCAGGTTGTGGCAGGCGGTAACGCCGGAGCCGCAGTACATCACCACCTGATCGGCCGATCGGCCGCCTAACGTGTCCGCGAACTGTTCGCGGAGTGTTTCGACGGGCAACAGCACACCGCCGTCTGCGACGTTACGTTTGTGCGGATGGTTGACCGCTCCAGGGATATGGCCAGCGATGCGATCGATCGGTTCGACCACGCCTTCAAAGCGCTCTGGCGATCGTGCGTCCACAAGCAGGAGCGGCCCATCGCCGAGGTTGGTCCTGACCTGATCGGAAAGGACCCGCAGCTCCTTGCGCCGCCGGGCGGTGAAGACTGTCGGCGGCCGGTGCTCTTCGCCGGGCTGCACAGGGCGGCCCTCGCTCGTCCACTTTGCCCAGCCGCCGTCGAGGACGGCAACCGCATCGTGGCCGAGGTAACGCAGCATCCACCAGAGCCGGCTCGCGAACATGCCTGAGTCCTGGTCGTAGGCGATGACTTGCGTTCCGTCTCCTATGCCTAAGCGTCCAAACGTGGCTTCGATGTCCTCGACACACGGCAGGGGGTGGCGGCCGTTTGTCCCGGTGGGTGATGAGGACAGATGGTGCGACAGGCCCGCGTACACAGCGCCGGGAATGTGCCCTTCCTGATACCGGAGAGCGCCCCAGGGGACGTCACGGAGATCGTAACGACAATCGACGATCGTCCACGACTCGTCACGCTGCGATGCGAGAACGTCGGTGGAAATGAGGGTCTTGAACAACGACTACCTGAGCTGGGCCTGCTCCAGTGCCGCAATGCGGGTTTCAAGCGGCGGGTGCGTTGAGAAGAACACCATCCATCCGCGCGTGCCGTTGATCTTTGCGGTCGCGAGCGCCTCGTGTCGCGGGTCAACGAGCTCGTGGTTGGCGGCGAGCCGCCGGAGTGCAGCCAGCATCCGGTCTTTGCCCGCGAGCGTGGCGCCACCGTGATCGGCTCGGAACTCGCGCTGGCGCGAGAACCACGCCGTCACCATCGAGCCGAAGATGCCAAGCACCATCTCGAGAACGAAGACTACGAGATAGCTTGAACCCCCGCCTCGATCGTCGCGCGATCCACGCGAGGCCAGTGCGAATGCGATGATGCGCGCGAGGAACATCACAAAGGCGTTCATCACGCCCTGCAGCAGCGTCATCGTCACCATGTCGCCATTCGCGATGTGCGCGACCTCGTGTGCCAGAACACCCTCTACCTCGTCGCGCCGCATGGCACGCAGAAGGCCGCTCGACACGGCCACGAGGCTGCGGCTCTTGCTCGGGCCCGTCGCGAAGGCATTCACTTCCGGCGAGTCGTAGACGCCAACTTCCGGCATCGGCAGGTTGGCCTGCTGCGTCAGCCGCGTCACCGTGGCGTGGAGCCAATCGAGCTCAGGTTGGCCGGTCTGTCCGTCGATGAGGGTGACGCCCGTTGCCCGCTTCGCCATCCATCGCGAGAGCTGAAGCGAGATGAACGCGCCGCCCATGCCCCACACGAGACAGAAAATGGCCAGGGCCTGAATGTCGAGTCCGTTGGGTCCCACGTATCGGCCGACGCCGAGCACGCTGAGCACGACAGACAGCGTGAGGACGACAGCGAGATTGGTAAGAAGAAACAGAAAAATGCGTCTGCCCATGATGATTTTCAGAGTATCACGCGAACTCTGTCCTTCGAAGTTGCGCAGGAACGCACTCGGTTTCCCTCTGAGAGCGTGGCGCGTTCCTTGCGATCACGGCTGCCCATGCGGGCATGTCAGTTCACGTTCTATAGACGATTTCTCGGCGCTGGCGGTTTGACGCTCGCGTTGCTCACCGCTGCATGCAGCGGTGAAGAGACAGTGGGAAAGGAAGGCGATCCCGCTGCGAAGCTTTTCGCCAGCGCGGAGAAGACCGCGGAGGCGGTGGTCTCTGACATTACCGAAGCCCTCGGAACGCCCGCGAAGGAAAAGGAGGCGGCACCCGCGCCGGCGCCTGCGGAGAAGCCGGTAGCCCCGGCGCGTCGAGCAAGAGTCGTTCAGCCGAAACCAGCCGCCGCCATCGAGCCCGCTCCGGTCGCAACTGCCGCCGAGGCCCTGTCGATTGAGGCGCCGGCGAAGGCTACGACTCCGGTCGAGGAAGACACGGTCGTTGACGCCGTCCTGACCAAGCCACTCGACCACACGGTGTATTCAGCAGCCGACACAGACGTGGTTCCACCCACCCCACCCGTGGCATCCGGTCTCAGGCCGTGGCACGTGAGAAGCGGACCGGCCGTGGAAGTCATCGTGGCAAGCGATGGTTCGGTTGAGAAGGTTCAGGTCCTCGGAACCACGCACATGTCCGACGCGATGGTGCTGAGCCACGTGAAGGCCTGGAAGTTCGCGCCTGCACTGCGCGCAGGCGATCCGGTTCGGTACCGGATGCTGCTCGAGGATCCAGTCATCCCGTAACCGCCGCCTAGCGCAGCTGTTCAGCGAGGCGATGCAGGAATAGCCCGACGTCTGTGACGACGCCGACGGTCTGTGCCGAGCCGCGGTCCGAGAGTTTGGTAACGACTGCCGGGTTGATATCGACGCAGACCACCCGCACCCACGACGGCAGCATGTTGCCCACTCCAATGCTGTGGAGCATAGTCGAGAGCATCAGCACGAGTTGTACGTTGTTCGCCAGTGCCGCCGCGTAACCTTCCTGCGCTTCGACGAGATTCATGAGCGTCTCCGGCAACGGGCCATCGTCCCGGATACTTCCGGCCAGGACGAAATCAACGCCGTGCTTGACGCACTCGTACATAACCCCTGATTTCAGTACGCCAGACTCGACCGCCTGCCGGATGCTGCCCGCCCGGTTGATGCTGTTGATGGCGGCCATGTGGTTTCGATGTCCCTGCTCGACCGCGGCGCCTGCGATGAGATCGATGCCAAGCGATGTGCCGGACAGTGCGAATTCGATGTCATGGACCGCCAGCGCATTGCCAGCCAGCACGGTGTCCACATAGCCGAGGCGGATCAGTTCGCAGAAGTGCTCGACGCCTCCCGTGTGCACCACCACCGGGCCTGCGACGACAGCCACCCGGCCGCCACCTTGCTTCACTTGCCGAATCATGTCGGCGATGCGGCCGACGGCCCCCTCGACGCGACGCTCCGAAGAGACGTCGTTGCTCATGAAGGCAAAGCCAAGTCGATCGCGCTCACGAAATTCCGGGGTGACGCGAATCCCTTCGTGCCCGCAGACAACAGGTTCGCCCGCCCGCACATCGCGAAGCTTTCTGCACGCGGCGCGTCCGGCCGACGCGACGATGACGGCGTCCATTCGCTGTTTGCCGCCTTCCAGCCACGTTCCATCCAAACGGGCAAATGTCCTGT
>JABFSA010000086.1 GCA_013140775.1 Acidobacteriota bacterium
GCGCCGGCACCCGCGCCCGCGTCGGCACGCCGTCGTGCGGCGGCGGAGCCTGTCCCAGCCCGACCTGTCGAAGCGCCTGCCCCAGTGGCTCCGGCCGCCCCGACGGTCGGCGTATTGCGCATCGGCAGCGACGTCCCGGGTGCACAGGTGTTCATCGACAGACAGTTCGTCGGATCGGCTCCGGCCGTGGCGGAGAACGTGTCTCCGGGAACACATCAGCTGAATGTGTCAGCCCCTGGCTTCGACAGTGTGGCGACGTCTATCGAGGTCACTCCCGGCGAGCGGGAGATCGTCGTCCGGCTCCGTGATGTGCGGTTGGACTCGTCGGTCGATGTGGTTCACAAACACGGCATCGGTTCGTGCCGCGGGAGGCTGGTCGCGACGCCGCAGGGGATTCGGTACGAAACAGCCAACAAGGGTGACGCGTTCACATCCACGCTGCAGGAGCTCGAAACTTTTCAGGTGGACTACCTGGAGAAGAATCTGCGGATCAAGTTGGCGAAAGGCCGGCAGTTCAATTTTTCCGATCCCGAAGGGAATGCCGATCGCCTCTTCGTGTTTCACCGCGACGTTGATAAGGCGCGCGAGCGGCTCAAAAAGGGGGATCCGCCCGCGGCACCCTAGCGGCGTCAGACAGGAATGGCTACGGCAGCGCCGCAGCCACTTCCTCGACATGGCCATCGACCTTGACCTTGTCCCAGCGCTGACTCACTTTGCCGTCCGGTCCGATGAGATAGGTCGTTCTGACGATTCCCATGTACGAGCGCCCGTATCGCAACTTCTTCTGCCAGACACCGTATTTTTCAGCCACAGCGTGATCGGCGTCGGCCAGCAAGGGAAATGTCAGGCCATGTTTCTTGGCAAACTTGGCCTTGCTCTTCTCGTCCAGAATACTGATACCCAGTACGGCAGCCTTCTGCTTGCTGATCGCGGGGAGGCTGGCCTGGAATTCACACGACTCCTGCGTGCAGCCTGGTGTGTCGTCCTTGGGGTAGAAATACAGGATCACGGAACGCCCCGCGTAGTCGCTGAGTTTGTGCGTCTCGCCGTTCTGGTCCTTGAGCGAGAATGCGGGCGCTTTCGTGCCGGGTTCGATGAGGGACATGGGTTCTAACTCCTGACAGTCAGATTATCTCGATGAACGCAAATCGCGTCGCCATTGTTTCCGAGGGTCGTTCGTACAGCTACGCCGAACTTGACGCCGCCTCACGGCGCGTTGCCGGGGCCTTGCTATCAGGGCGTGACGACCTGGGTCAAGCTCGTGTGGCATTTCTCGTCAGGCCCGGCTTCGAGTATGTCGCCGTCCAACGAGGCATCTGGCGGGCAGGCGGGGTAGCCGTCCCTCTTGCCGCCTCACATCCGCCGCCAGAGCTCGCGTACGTCGTTCGTGACGCAGGTGCCGCCGTCGTAGCCGGTGAGCCGGCGACCGTGTCTACCCTCGAGCCCATCGCAAAGGCGGCGGGCGCGTCTTTCGCCACGACGGACCGGCTGCTAAGCCATGCGGCCGAGCCGTCGCTGCCGCATCTGGGTGCGACACGTCCGGCGATGATCATTTACACGAGCGGGACCACCGCACGCCCGAAAGGCGTGGTGACGACCCACGCCAATATCGGCGCGCAGATTGCGGCTCTTGTCGAAGCGTGGGAATGGAGTCCCGCCGATCGGCTGCTCCTCGCCCTTCCTCTGCACCACGTGCACGGCATCATCAACGGTCTTGGTTCTGCCCTTGCGGTCACGGCCACATGCGAGATGCTGTCTTCGTTCGACGCTGCCGTCGTGTGGAACCGGTTCGCCTCTGGAGAGGTCACCGTATTCACGGCGGTGCCAACCATGTACCGGCGGCTGATCTCGGCCTGGGAGGCCGCATCGGCGGCAGAGCAGCAGGTGTGGTCGGAAGGTGCCCGCGGGTTGAGGCTCATGATGTCGGGATCCGCCGCGCTCCCGGTGCAGACACTCGAACGTTGGCGCGACATCACCGGCCACACGCTGCTCGAGCGCTACGGGATGACCGAGATCGGCATGGCTCTCTCGAATCCTCTGCGAGGCGAACGGCGGCCAGGCACGGTGGGGATGCCCCTGCCGGGAGTCGAGGTTCGGCTGGTGGACGAGTCGGGCGTCCCTGTCGCGCCTGGCGGAACCGGCGAAGTCGAGGTCCGCGGTCCCGGGGTGTTTCTCGAGTATTGGCAGCGGCCCGACGAGACACGGTCGGCGTTTCGGGACGGATGGTTCCGCACGGGCGACATGGCGGTCGTTGAGCACGGTTCGTATCGCCTGCTTGGGCGGACGGCCGTTGACATCATCAAGACGGGCGGATTCAAGGTGTCCGCGCTCGAGATCGAAGAAGTCCTTCGTGAACATCCGGCGATCGCCGAATGCGCCGTCATCGGCATTGCGGACCAGGAGTGGGGCGAGCGCGTCGCCACGGCCCTGGAACTGGCGTCCGGAGAAACGCTGTCGCTGGATGCGCTGCAGGAGTGGGCCAAGGCTCGGCTGGCGCCGTATAAAGTGCCCAGGGCGTTGGTCACCGTGAATGCACTGCCCCGGAACGCCATGGGCAAGGTGGTCAAGCCCGAAGTCGCCGCGCTATTCCGCGAGTGACGGCGGGTCCGCGTTGCGGAACCGCCCTACGTCCCCAGAGCCTAGTGCGTGAGCGCGTAGAGGACGACGTTGATCCCGAACGCGTAGCCCTTGACGGAGAACTGATAGAAGTACGACGGGTCCTCCGCTTCGCGCTCCCAGGAATCACCGAGGTCAGTATTGTGCGTCATGAGGACCATGATGCGCCCCTCCTTGTCGAGGATCGCCCTTGTGTGCACGTCGGCACTGTCGGCGCCTCGTTCGGACGTCGTCCCGGTGTCCAGCCAGTGGCCAATGTTCGGGATCTGCGGCGTCTGCGGGACGACGAACTGGCTCCGGTACAGCGGATGATCCTGGGGGATATCGACGATAGGGAACTCGGGTGGTTGAAAGACCTTGCGAATCTGGCTGGCCCAGACGTTCCAGGCGTATGTGCCCCAGAAGTCGTCTACCCAGAGGAAACCGCCCTTGAGCAGATACTCTCGGAGTCGCGCGGCTTCCTGATCGCTGAAGGCCGCCGATCCAACCTCGGTCATCATGATGAACGGGCATTGGAACAGCGTGTCGTCGGTCAGGCGAACGATGAGGTGGTTGGGCTGGCTCGACGCGTCGTGGCTGACTGGGGTCCGAGTGAGTTCAGCCAGCCGGATCGAGAGATTGATATCCGCCTGAGGATAGTCAACAGACCAGTTGCCGCCGTCGCCGTTGATGCTGCTGCGGAAGAAGCCCCGGCAGAAGTGAAAGGCGCCGTCGAAGTCCTCTGGCGTGGCGACTCGTGCGGAGAACCGCCCCCGGCCGAACTGCGCCTCGGCCACCGCGGCGACCAAAAGGGCGAGGACAACCGGAGCAACAACGCGCGCCAGCGAGCGACGCCTGAGCGTCTTCATAAGCGGTCTCTGGCAGCATAGCACTCACCAGTCCTGCGCTACACTCGCAGCATGGAGCCGGCGCGGCTCGTTCGACATGTCGCTGCCGTCGTGGCCACCGCAATCCTGGCCGTTGGCGGTGCATACGCGCAGGGATACAGGTTTCGCGAGGGAAGCCTTCCGGCCCGGTATGCCCCGGAACACATGCCAGACAGTGCGTTCGTGGTGTGTCGGCTGGCGTACCGAAGCGTCCGCTCCGAGCCCATGGGCATCGGCTGGCAGACTGACTACCCCTTCGCCGAGATCAACCTGACGACCAGGTTGTCGGAACTCACCAAGACGCGAGTCAGCAGGCGCAACAACGGTGAGCCCAACCATTTCGTGGTTCGCCTGACCGACGACGCGTTATTCAACTGTCCGATGACCGTTGCGTCCGACGTCGGGACGATCGGTTTCAGGCCCGATGAGATCGACCGTCTCCGAGCCTATCTGCTCAAGGGCGGGTTTCTGTGGGTGGACGACTTCTGGGGCACGCTCGCGTGGCAGCAGTGGTCCAGCGAGATCGCCAAGGTTCTGCCTCCCTCCGAGTATCCGATCGTGGATATCGACCTCGACGATCCGCTGCTCAAGACGATGTTCGACGTGAAGCAGATACCGCAGATCACGAACATTCAGTTCTGGCGGGGCGTCGATGGCCGGTCAACGTCGGAGCGTGGTGCGGACAGCGCGGACGTGCATCTGCGGGCGATTCGCGACGGGCGAGGCAGGATTGTCGTGTTGATGACGCACAACACCGATGTGGCGGACTCGTGGGAACGCGAAGGCGAGGATCCGGCCTTCTTTCAGCAGTTTTCGCCCAACGGTTATGCGCTAGGCATTGATGTCCTCCTGCACGCGATGACGCATTGAGCGCTCACCGAATGTGTACGATGCCTCTGCGAAGCGCCACTTTGACGGCTGCCGTTCGATCGTGCACATCGAGTTTGGCGAAGATGGTTCGCAGGTGCACCCGGACGGTGAGCTGACTGATGGACATGGCGTCGGCGATTTCCTTGTTTCGATAGCCTTCCAGTACAAGCTCCATGACCTCGATCTCCCGCTTCGACAGTGTCGGTTGCGTCGCCGTATCATTCAGGCGCGCCTGAATTTCCGGCGGCAGCAAGGGGCGACCGGCGTGCACGTTCCGAATCACGCTGACGAGATCGTCGGACAGCGAATGTTTGAGCAGGTAGGTTGTCGCCCCGGCCTCGAGCGCACGCCTGATGTCCTGGTCACCCTCGTACATCGTCAACACAACAATCGGAACCGCGGTACCGCGCTGGCGCAGGGCGCGGATCGTCTCGACGCCCGACAGCCCGGGAAGGTTGAGGTCCATCAGAATCAGGGACGGGCGCATGTGTCGCAGGGCGTCGAGAGCCTCTTCGCCAGTTGCGGCCGAGCCAACGACCTGCATGTCGCGCTCTCTCTCGATAATGAGCTCGAGACCGTCGCGCAAAATGCGGTGGTCGTCAACGATGAAGATGTCGATTGACGTGGTGGCCACGTGCGTACCGGCTAAGCGCTCAGAGGGAATTCGGCGACTACGTGCGCACCTTCGCCCGGCGTAGATTCAATCGTGCAGCGTCCGCCGACCTCCGCGGCGCGTTCCTGCATGCCAATCAGGCCGTAGTGCCGCCCGTGGCTTCGGTGCACCATCGACGGGTCGAATCCCTGCCCGTCGTCGGAGATGGACAAGCGCAATGTCCGGTCGCTGAACCCCACATCGATCGTGATTTGTTTGGCGTGCGCATGGCTGACGGCGTTCATCAGCGCCTCTTGCGCGATGCGTTCGACCTCGGTGCGGACCTTTGAGTCGCACGACTTCGGGCGCCCTGTCACGTGTACGGTGAACTTCGTATGACCGGACGTGATCCTGCTGCCGAGGCTCTGCAGGACCGAGACGATGTCGCGTTCGTCCATGGTGCCTGAGCGCAGCTTCCAGATGGATTCGCGCGTCTCCTGGATGTAGTTCTCCAACTGGCGTCGCATTCGCACCATGGCAATCTGCATGCGCGAGGATGCGCCGGGATCACTCGAGGCAGCATCCAGTTGCATGGCGACGCCGGCCAGGCTCTGGAGCAGGGTGTCATGGATCTCGCGGCTCAACCGTACACGCTCGTTGTAGACGACCGCGACCTCCTTTTTCACCTGACGGACGCGCAGGCGCCAGAACGCCACGACAGCGAGGGCCACGGCGACGAGACACACGCCACCAAACCACCAGGTCTGGTAGAACATGGGCGCAATGGCGAATGCCCACACTGTTTCGGGGTCGTCCCATGAACCGGTGCTGGTAACCTGCACGCGAAAGCGGTATGTGCCAGGCCCGAGGTTGCCGTAGGACGCCTGCCGGCGGCCGGTGCCATCCACCCATTCCGTGTCTACGCCGTCAAGACGGTAGCGGAAGCTCACGCGATCGAACGACGAGAGGTTGACGCGGGCGTAGTCGATGCGGAGGTTGGTCACCCCTGCGGGCAGTGTCAGCCCCGCTCGCGCTCCGTACCAACGGTTGCCGGCTGTGACGCCCTCGATGCGTGGGGGTGCCGCATCGAACCCTCTGTCCCCGGTCAGAGTCCGGGGGTCGAAAACCGTAATCCCTCTGCCTGTCACGAACCAGAGCCGGCCTTCCCGATCGGCGGCAGCACCGGTGCCCGCGAACGCATCCGGTTCGCCCGCGATCCCGTCCGAGGACGTATAAACGGCGTAGCGCAGGCGATATGTAGGATCGTCCAACGCTCGATTGATCTCCTCTGGATTGATCCGCAGAAAGCCGACGAGCGGCAGCCCCAGCCAAAGGTCTCCTGCGCTGTCACTCGCAATCTGCAGGACGCGCGCGATCGGGAGGTTTCTTCCGCTCAGCGTTTCAAACCGTCCGTTGACGAAGTGGCTGAGTCCCTGGTCGCCCCCCACCCACATCTGCCCGTCACCACTGTCGTAGATCGTGAAGATCGTCGCGTGCGGGAGCCCTTCCGCCGGCCCGAACTGCGTGACGATACCGTTCTGGACCATGCGGAGCGAGCCGTCGTTGGCTGTCAGCCACAGTCGATCCCGCGAGTCGACAACGAGGTGGGCCGGTCGTTCCGTCGCGGCCGATTCTTCGATGGGGGCGCGTTCGGCGGCGCCACCTGCCACGATGACAAGACCCTCGACATCGTCGGACACCCAGAGCCTTGCCTGCCGGTCGGACGTCATGGCGCGGACGTGCCTGAGCTGCGGCCCGCGCAACGCGGCCCGAACGAGACGGCCTTCCTGAATCTGATGCAATCCCGCGTCGGTGGCGGCCCAGATGACGCCGCCGACGGATCTGTGCAACGCGCGAATCTCCTGCGTGGACACCACTCGTCGTTGCGCGCCCGCACCTCCGCGCGGCATCGTCAGCGCAATGAGACCGGCGGTTCCGCCGAGCCAGGCCGTGTCGTGCTCGTCGATCGCCACGCCGTAGACCGCACCGACGTCACTGACCGACGCCGCCTTGTTCGGCGTGAGGCGATGGAGACCAACGTTGGCACCTACCCACAGATTGCCGTCCCGGTCCTCGAAGAAGCCGCTCAATTCGTCGCTCAGCAGCCCGGCGTCCACGGTTGCGCGAGCGATGGTCATCTGGGCTGGTGCGGCGTCGTAGCGGAGCTTCCACAGTCCCTGGCCGAATGTGGCGACCCACAGGTTGCCCTCTCGGTCGAAGAACACGTTCATGCCCCGGCCGACGACATTGCGGTCGGCGGTGCCATCCACCGGGCGAAATCCGTGGGCGGTGTCCGTCACCCACATTCGACCGGTCGGGTCTTCGCTCATGCTGAAGGTAAAGACAGAATCGGTGCTTTCGGAGACCAGTTCGAAGCTGTCGCCGCTCGTACGTCGATACAATCCGGTCGCGGCTGAGACCCAGAGGACGCCCGACCGGTCCTCGTGCACGTCGAAGACCCGATGATCTGGCTTGGAAAAGGGAAGGCGTACCGGCGTGATGGAATCGGCCCGGATGACATGGAGGCCTTCATCGTGGGCGAGCCAGATCCCGCCGCGGCTATCCTCAGCGATTGCGCTGACGACTCCGGTGATTTGATCTTGAAGATAGGTCGCCAGGACGCGTCCATCGCGGATTTGGTAGGCCCCCTGACCGGATGCGTAGCCGACCCAGAGCGCACCGTCCCGCGCGATGAACACGGTCCGGCTCTGAACAGCGGGGAGGTCCCCGCCTTCCACGAGCCCCGTCGTCGAAAAGCGCACCCCGTCGAACCGCACGAGGCCCGCACTCGAAGCCAGCCACAGGTACCCGTCCACGTCTTGAGCGATCTGACGCACGTTGCCGAGCCTGAGCCCTTCGCTTCCCAGCCACGACCTGATGCGATAGCCCTGCAGCGGGACAATGGAGGGCGCCGCACCCAGCGGATGGGCGGTAGCGCCAGCAAGCAGCGCAATGAGC
>JABFSA010000140.1 GCA_013140775.1 Acidobacteriota bacterium
CCCGAGACGTTGTCAACGCCCGCGAGCCGTTTGCGCTCCTGCATCGCGACGAGGAGATCTGATCGATGGCCAAACTGATCCCTCCTCGCGGCAGCGTGGCCGTCCGCATGTACCGGATCGGCCACGGAGACTGCTTCCTGCTCGCCTTCCCGGGCAAGAAGGCCAGCACGCCCAGCTACGTCCTCGTCGATTGTGGTTACAAGCCCGGATCGCCAGCCTTCATCAACACCACGGTGGAAGAGATCACAGCCGATATTCGCGAGGCAACCGGCGGTCACATCGACGTCGCGATCATCACGCACGAGCATCAGGATCACGTGAATGGCATCTCAGCCTCGAATTTCAGCGGGATCACGATCGGAGAGTCGTGGTTCGCGTGGACCGAGGATCCTGACGATGAGGTCGCGAACGACCTGAGAAAGACCTACAAAGATCAGTTGCTGGGCCTTCTCGCCGCGCGGAACCGCCTCCAGGCGGCAGGAGAAGACGACACGACGAGGCGGATCGACAGGTTCCTCGCGTTTGAACTGGGCGGTGACGATGAGCACTTCGACGTCCAGGCTGCACAGGCGTTGCTCTCGGCGGCGGGGCGACCCGAGAACTCCAGGAACAAGCAGTCTATGAAGGTGTTCAAGGACCTGGCCGCCGATGGCCCGAGATTCCTTCGTCCACACGGGGACGTGCGTGCCGTTCCCGGTGCGAAGGAGGCCCGCGTGTTCGTGCTGGGTCCCCCGCGCAATGCGCAACAGCTGCGTTCTCTCGATCCCCAAGGAGACGAAGAGTTCCACCTGGCGTCGCCGGTCGGCTATTTCGGAGCAGCCGCGCGAGCCGTCGAGGCCGGGGCCGCACCGCAGCCGCCGTTTGCCGCGCGCTACTGCCTGCCCTGGAGCGACGGGCGTGCGCAACTCGTGTCTACGGACTCAGCCTTTCTGATCACGCACTACGGGAGGGACAACGACGCACCTATTCCTTTGTCTCACCCGCGGGAGGTCGCGTCGAACGCAGAATGGCGCCGTATCGATCGCGACTGGCTGCTGTCCGCCGAGCAACTGGCGCTCGACATGAACAGCTATACGAACAACGCGAGCCTCGTGCTCGCGTTCGAGCTGAGTCGAGGGGGCAAGGTCCTGTTGTTTGCCGGCGATGCCCAGCGCGGGAACTGGGTGTCATGGAGTGGCGCCGAGTGGAACGACGGCGACAAGAAGGTGACTGCCCGGGACCTGTTGTCCAGAGCCGTGCTCTACAAGGTGGGACATCATGGCAGCCACAACGCCACCTTGAATGGCACTGAAGGCGACGATCATCCAAACCTGTCGTGGATGGCCGCGGGCGAGCGCAGCAGAGAGTTTACGGCCATGATCACGGCGGTCCGAAAGTGGGCGGAGACGCAGGATGGGTGGGACCATCCGCAAAAGGCGATCAAGGACGCGTTGCTGAGAAAAGCCGCCGGCCGCGTATTCCAGACCGATACAGATTTCACGCAGATGACGATGCCGGAAGGGAGTGTGAAGGCCGACTGGAAGGCCTTTCGCTCACGAACGGCCGGTCAAGGTCTGTACTTCGACTACAGGATCAAGGTCAAGACGCGCTGATTGCGTTGCCTGTCAGCGGCCGCACTTCGTAGACGTCGAGGAACTGCAGCAGGCCCTGCGCATTTTCAAGACCTACAACCAGTAGTGGCTGATCGAGCGGCTCGGATTGCGCGGACCCGCAGTGGCCAGTCGTGCGTTTGCGTTCACGCTGGCCGCGTGAATACACTCACCCAGCCGTCCGAAGGATCCGTGGCGGCACAGCAGCTCTCGTCAGGAGATGCGCGTGGAGCACGAGGGGCGTTCCGAGCACTCGTCTGGACACCGCGGTTCAGTTTTCATCAGTTACGCCGCAGAGGACCGGGAACGTGCGGCCCGCATTGCGGTGTATCTAACGTCGCACGGCTGGACCGTCTGGTGGGACCGTCACATACCTCTGGGGATGCCGTTTGACGAGGTCATTGATCAGGCATTGCGTGACGCTGACTGTGCCGTTGTCCTATGGACTAAAGCTAGCGTCGCCTCTCGCTGGGTTCGTGCCGAGGCATCCGAGGCGGCGCGACGGGAGATTCTTCTCCCGGTCCTTGCGGAAGACGTCGAGATTCCACTGGAGTTTCGGCTGCTCCAGGCGCTCGACCTGAGGGGCACGACTCCACGCAACGAGGACTCCGCGCTGGACGCTCTGCGGCAGGCGGTTGCCCGCATCTGCGGTCGAACGCTGGCGCAGCCTCCAACCGAAGACATCGAGGCCGTAAGCGATCCGCGGCATCGACATTCCGTGGAACACCTGGTGCTTGCAGCGATCGTGCTGTCGATCGCACTCGGCGCGCTCTGGTACTGGGATGCCTACCATCGCACGATCGTCAACTACTACGCACACGTGACGACTCGCTGGGGGCTGCCCGACGGTGTCGGGCCATTGGCGCGCGACATGGTTGCACGTCGGAGCGGGAGCATTGTCGTCGTCAGAAAAGGAAGGCGCCATCCCGCACACGAGGTCCGCTTGGTAGATTCATCGGGCTACGCGCCTCCTGTCGGGCTTGCACTTGCCGGTGCGGCGATGGCCGATCTGAATCCGATCCCAAGCAAGAGAGCGGAACTGGACGATGCGATCTCCTCAGACCTGGCACAGCTCGCTCGCGTGACATTCACGCACGATGGCGATGGCAACGTGCTGGAGCAGGCCGGTTTCACACGCGGAGGCCGCCGACTTTACACCATCCACTTCGCGGCGCCGAACCTCGGCGAGTACAAGGCCGAGGGCTTCGGCACGCCAGTACGGGAGTCGGGTATCCGGTACCTTCGTTATACGCGAATCGCGGAAGGTCCGCATGCCGGGCGCAACGAAAGGGTCGAGTACCTCGATGATCAGAGGCAGGGGGCAGCGAATGAGAATGGCGAATGTGGATATCGCGCGGTACTGGGCGACTCGGAGCTGGCAGAAGAAATTGTGTATCTCGGGTGTGATGGCGCCGACCATCCGAACGACGTCGGCGCGCTAAAAGAAGTTCTGTCCCGCGATAGCTTTGGGAATGTCGTTGAGTCGAGTACCGTGAACGAGTCGGGCGTACCGGTTGCTTCACGGCTGGGAATCGCCGTCGTCAGGCTTCGTTACGATCGTGTGGGCAACCAGATCGAGGCGTCCCTGTTCGACGAGAGAGGTCAGCCTTCCCTGGTGGCAGGCCTGGGGGCGGCCGGCTATACCGCAACGTATGACGCCAGCGGACGACTCACGGGTCTTTCGTTGCAGGGCCCGGACCAGAAACCCATTGTCGGCGCCAGCGGATTCGCAAGACAGACGCTCGATTGGAAGAGTGCCCGGCAAGCCCTGATTCGCTTTCACGGCGTCGATGGCGGACTGACTCGTGGCGTAGAAGGTGCGCCGCAGGCCCTGGTGACCTGGGACGCAAAGGGGTTTGCCGTCGAGAGCGCTCTCCTCGACCAGAAGGGCAACTCGATGAGGGGAAGGAGCGGTTGTGCGACGAACCGGCTTCAGTACGATGACGTGGGCAATCTGAGCGAGATACAGTGCCTGAATGAACGGGGCGCCCCAACGCTGTCGTCCGACGGCCTGACCCACGCGAAGTTCACCAGCGATCATCGCGGGAACCGCGTAACCACCGCCTTCTACAACTTGAGCGGAGAGCCCGGACGTGTTGGTGAGACCTATGCGGTCATCCACGATACCTACAATGCTGCCGGCAGCCTTGTCAGGGAGACGTACCTCAGTGCCAAGGGGAACCCAATCAAGACCCGGGAAGGCTTCGCCGCAGCCACCTTTGAATACGACGCACAGGGGAATCGAACGCGAACGGAGTTCCTGGACGAGAACGGACAGCGCACCAACCGCATTGATGGGTACTCGGCGGTTCGCCACACTTTCGATGAGCGCCGGCTCGAAACGGCCACGACGTACGTCGACTCAAACGACAGCATCGTGCGCGGCCCGGAGGGCTGTGGAACCATCCGCTACGAGTACGATCCGCGTGGCTTCATCGAACGCCTCGCCTGTTGGGGAGTGGACGGAAAGCCAACGCGAGGGATAGACGGATACGCATCGGCCCGGATTGCGTGGACTCAAGCTGGTCAAATTCTTCTGCGCACCTACTTTGATGAGAGGGACCAACCGGCCGTCGCCACCAGGCTCGGCTACGCGATGCGCCGTTGGACTTACGGCGGGAGCAGGCTCGTCGAACGCTCCGACTACGACGTCGAGGGACGACGGACGACGAACGCATACGGGTACTCCATCGTGACGTTTCAGTATGATGAAGATGGCGAAGAGGTGTCCCGAGCGGTCCTCGACACTCAGCGTCGTCCACTGGACTTCAAAGTAAGCGTCGACCGCACCAAACCCGGGTCGGTTGCCGCAGACAGAGGGTTCCTGGCCGGCGACCTGCTCCTGACCTACGACGGTCAGGTCGTCTCCACCAGCTTCCAGGTTACGAACGATCTCGAGATGCACGGAAGCGACCGGACTCGGGAATTGCAAGTGGAACGAGCGGGAAGGGTACTGAGCCTGAATGTTCCACCCGGACGGCTCGATGGACTCGAGTTGGTGGAGCGTGTTAGCACGCCGGCACGTGCTCCCGCGACGAGATAAAGAGCGCACCCACACGGTATTGTGAGGGCAGCGACAAGACTCGACGAGTAACCATCCGCCTTGCCTGGAAAGGCATTGGGACAGGGAGGCGGCAACCACTTGGCAGTCGGTCTCGTCGCGCTGAGCGCGCTTACGCGTCAGCGGCGAGCGACTCCGACGTTCGACCGTCACGCTGGCCGCCGAAATATTTATCGAGCAGCCGATCGAACACCGATCCCGTGGGTGAGACGGACGCAAAGAGCGTCGCGCTGGAATGCAGCTTGAGATCGTCTGGTGTGCCGAGAATATCTCTCGCGGATCGCCCCTCGATCTGAAGAAGCGTGCTCGCACATTCGATGAGACGCGGACCGAGCAGGGCGTGTTTCAAGTACGCTCTCGCCTCGTCCGGTCCTGAGATGCCATAGAACTTCGAGGTTGGGCTCGCGCCCAGCCCGTCGAGCTGCGGGAACACGAACCACATCCAATGGGTCTCTTTGTGACCGTGCCGAAGCTCGTCGAGCACCTGGTCGTAGACAGGCGCCTGTGCCCGAACAAACCGGCCGAGATGAAACGGGTCGTCGAGCGTGTGGCGGTTCGGTGAGTCGATCACGCGTGGCGATTCCTGCTGGCGGTCGCGGTTCCAGGAGTCTCAGTTCTGCAGCGCAGCGAGATACGCACGAATGCGCCGCGCGTTCGTGCCCATATCGTTGTCTCCAACACGCGACACAGAACGGACATCCACGCGGGTTCCGGACCCCCACGCCGTCAGCCTGACCACGATGTCGTCCTCGAGGCCGAACCATCTCGAAGCCGTCGTCGCCTCGATTCGCCCTGCGCTCTTGTCGGCCGTCGCGATGACCCACCCCAGCTCCTGAGCCACCGCCAGGGCGCGATCGAACACGTCAGCCGGCATAACCGGAAGCGTGATCGGCGCAAGATCCGGATACCCGGACCGCTGCTGCTCGATGAGCTGAGCCGGCCGCTCGAGGCTGTTGGGCGCATCAGCGCGCAGGGGAACGACTGCAATAAACGTGGGAGGATTTTCGAGATCCGTCGTGACGTCGTGAAGAGCTGGGGCACTTCGGGCCGCGGCACTCCACCTGATCGGAATGCTCACGGCGATCAGAAGCACAAGGACACATGCACCGGCCATTGCGGCTTTCAAGCGCTCGCCTCGACGGTACGCAAGACTCCCGGCCAGAAGTGAGAAGCCGGCCGCCGCGAAGCCCACATACACGCCCCAGCGAACGACGGCGAATGCACTCGGAATCGACAGCAGACCGATTCGATAGAGGAGGCCCGGCGCGCCCAGCAGCACGAGCGCGAAACCGGCGGCCGCGTAGGAGAAGAGCGCGAGAGTCAAGGCTGTCGGGTATTGTAGGCTGGTCTCGATGAGCCTGACGCGGCTGGGATGGGACGATTCGTGGGCGGACGCCTTTGCACCGTGGTCTGGTGACCCCGGACTGGAGCCGGCACGCGTCGTTATCGAGTTCAACCACATCTACCGTGTGTGGGCTGCGGCGGGAGAGGTTGACGCGACCTCGTCCGGTCGCCTGAGGCATCAGGCGACACGGAAGAGCGACCTTCCAGCGGTTGGTGACTGGGTCGTGATTCGCCGGCAGCAGACCGGCGGACGGGCCTCTATTGTGGGAGTGCTGCCTCGACGGAGCCGTTTCTCCCGCAAGGTCGCCGGCAACGTGACCGACGAACAGATCGTCGCCGCAAACGTCGATGTCGTATTCCTGGTGATGGCGCTCGACGCGGACTTCAACGTGCGAAGGCTCGAGCGATACCTGCTGACAGCCCGGGAAAGTGGCGCCGCACCGGTCATCCTTCTGACCAAGCCTGACCGGACCGAATCACTCGACACTCAACTCGACGCGGTGCGTCTGATTGCCGCCGCGCTGCCCGTGCACGTCCTGAATCCGAAACAACATGAAGGTCTTGAACACGTTGCCGCGTATTTGACGAGTGGCCGCACGGCCGCGCTCCTCGGATCGTCTGGAGTGGGGAAGAGCACCATCATCAACCGACTCGCCAGGGAGGACGTTCAAAAGACCCGGGAGGTTCGCATCTCGGACTCCAAGGGCCGTCATGCGACCACACATCGGGAACTCGTGGTTCTGCCCGACGGAGGACTCATTATCGACACGCCCGGCATGCGCGAACTGCAGCTCTGGGATGTCGGCGACGCCGTACGTGAGACCTTCGACGACATCGAAGCGCTCGCGGCAGGTTGTCATTTCACCGATTGCCGTCATCGTGGCGAGCCACGTTGTGTCGTCGCTGCGGCGGTGACCCAAGGTGTGCTCGAACAGAGCCGGCTGGACAGTTATTTGAATCTCCAGGACGAGCTCACGACGCTCGCGGGCCTGCAGGACGAAAGGGCACAGCGCGAGGCAAAGAGACAGTCCAAGGTTTCCACGCGTGCGCTCAACAAGCACCTGAAGACGAAACGACTCTGAGTGTGGATAATGCGTCCATGATTGCGCTCCTCGTGCTGCTCAGCCTGGTTCAAGTCAGGCCCGCGCCGAAGCCGGCGCCGAAGCCCGCTCCCACGCCGGCGTTCTTCGTCTCGACACTTCCCGCAGAGGAACTTCGAAACAAGCAAGCCGTGCTGGAGACGTCAGAGGGCGAGATCGTCCTCGACCTCCTGCCTGAAGCGGCGCCGAATCATGTGGCGTACTTCATCACGCAGGCGCGAGCGGGAGCGTTCGACGGCACGTCGTTTCATCGAGTCATCCGCATGGGCATGGTGCAGGGCGGTGATCCCCTCAGCAAGGACCCGTCACAGGAGGCAAAGTACGGCACCGGCGGCCTCGGGGTTCTCCGTTTCGAGGCCAGCAGCGAAAAGCTCACGAGGGGCGCGGTCGCGGCCGTGCTGATTCCAGGACGACGGGACAGCGCCGGGTCGCAGTTCTTCATTTTGATCGCCGATCAGCCGGCGCTCGAAGGGCAATACACCGTGTTTGCCCGCGTGGCCGATGGTCTGCCAGTGGCGCAGAAGATTTCGATGACGCCGGCAAGTGCGACGAACGTGCCCACGGCCCGCATCGACGTTCGAAAGGTGTCCATCCGCGAGAAGCCCGCACCTGAACCGGAACCGTTTATCGACGCGAGCGTCGATGAGCTTACGAAACAGCGCGCCGTCATCGAGACCTCGATGGGGAACATCACGGTGGAGTTCTTTCCCGATCGCGCTCCCACGCACGTGCGCAGCTTTCTGCGCATGGCC
>JABFSA010000115.1 GCA_013140775.1 Acidobacteriota bacterium
TAGTTAGCTTCGAGTCCTTCGTCCCTTCGTGGCTACCGAGTCGTAGCGTCCGGCTTTCCTGCCCCGAGCGTAGTCGAGGGGAGCCGGACCACCTGTTTTAAACCGCCGGCTTGGCCGGCGCCGGCCTCGCGAACCGCGCGGCGTCGATGTTGGTATTCGGCTGCACGTCGCTCAGTTCGACGGTCATCTGCATGTAGGTCTGGCTGACCTTGCGGACGAACGGAATCTTCACGCCAGCCACGTCTTTGAAATCGCTGTAGTCGATCTGCGTCGGCACGAAACCGACGGGCGTCAACGTCCACCGCACCAGCCGCACGAGCAGGCCTGACTCATCGAAATACAGGTTCACGACCGGCTGTCCGTTCTCAGACGCCTGGACGACTCGCACTTCCTGATCGTTCATCACCGCTCGTCCCACACGCCACTGGGGAAACGCCTGCTTGAGGCCCGTTGGAAACGCCACGAGCGCCTCGAGCCTCGCACGGTCCAGATTGCCGCTGCTCAACGTCAGGAGCGGAATGGCTGTGTCGGGGCCGGCCATCCATCCCCCGGTGCCGTTGTACACCCTCACGCTGTCCCCGGACGACATATGCACGGTCGTGTTGTACCGGTTCGGCGCCTGCGCGTAAATGTCCACGGGCACCTTCGCGAAGAGGGTGTCGAATCCCTCGTACGTGCCCTTCGCCGTAAAACTCTTCAACGCCGCAAGGCGTGCGGCGCCGCCAACCGCCTGCAGGTACCGATCGAAGATCTGATCGACATTTCCGGTCGGGTCCGTCGGGAAATCACGCACGTTCGGATCTTCCGGAGGCGTGCTGTATTGCAAGGCGAGGTTCGGATCGCTGCGCGGGCTCTGGTTGCCACCGTGGCACGTGAAGCACGTCACGCGAGGCTGTCCCGCGAAGTACGACTTGTTGATCGCGTTCATCATCACGATCATCTGCCGTGCGCGCTGGATTCTCGGCGTCGCCACGGCGAAGGCGTCACGGTTGAGCGCGGCATCCGACGCGTGGCAGTAAGTGCAGTCGTTGCCCATCGCGTTGGCGAACATGCCCATCGCGTCGAGAAACGTGTCAACCGGGATGCCTTTCAGCAGCATCACGTTCTTGAACGTGGTGTCGGTGAGCGCCGGCGTGTCCGCCGCTCCCTGCGCACGACCCACGGCCATCATCATCGTCCCGATGAGGCACACCACCGCCACAGCCGTCGCGCAATGAACGGCTCGTCTCGCAACATGTTTCATACGGTCTCCGTGTACGGGGTCTGGCACCGCGGCAAGCCGGAGGGCGGCTGCCTGAATGCGTTGCCGGGGAGCCGGCGGAAAGCTCGCCGGCCCCTGAAATAGCTGTGTCTATCGATTGAAGGGATTGGCGTGCCCACCTGCCGCACCGAACTGGTTGTTCTCCTGGCAGATGTTCTCCATGATTTCGTCGCCGGGCGCGGCCAACCGTGCCGTCCATGTCGTCACGAAGGGGCGGGAGTACGCCCCAGGGTCCTCGATGGTCACTTCGTTGCGAAGCGTCCCCTCGTTCACCCGTGTCCAGCGCTCGATCGTATGGAGCTGCTCCGTGTGCGGCGTCCCCTGCCGATCGAACCAGAACTTGTCGTTGAACCCGACGGTGTCGATCACGAGGGTGTCTTTTCCGTCGTACGACCCGATCGAGTGGCCGAACCAGGTCGGGTCGAGCTCCGCAGGATGTTTCCGTCCGTCCATGAAAATCTGCCGGTAGCTGTGGATGTTCCCCTCGTGCAGGATGAACATGTGCGTCGGCGCTTTGTGCGTGTAATTCTGCACGAACCGGAATGGGTACGGGACCGACCGCGGCACGCCCATCGGCATGCACCACAGATGGGGATCGTCGGTTTCGTTCTTCGGCTGCGCGCGCAAGTCCATCAACTGCTTCGCCAGGGGCAGCAGCGGCAGGGTTTCACCCTGCTTCAACCCCTGCGCGATCGAGTTCACGGGCCCCCCGCCGTTCCACAGGCCGTTCAGATCCACGGTGCCGTCCGGCAGCCGCGGTGGCGGGCCCGTCGGCACAGGCGGCCGCTTGACCTCCTGCCCAAGGGCATTGACTGGGCCGAGCGTTCCGCCACGTCCGCCACCACCCTGTGCAGCCGCGGCGACCTGTGCCTGGGCCTGCGCCCGCGCTGACGCCTGCCCGAGCAGAGGCAGCGTTACTGTCACGATACCGGCAACGATCAGGAGTGCTCGCACGCTATCGTCCTCGTTGCCTAGTTGGCGCCGCCAGGCGCGCTGTCGTCAGCCGCGCCACCAAACAGCGAACGTCCGTCGGCGGTCACCACCGAGCGAGCGTTGCCGCGATCCGGCGCCACCTTGGCGGCGTAGCCCTGCACGGCCACCTCGTCGCCGACCTTCAGCGTACGGCTGGTCCATCCGTTGCGCGCGAGCGCACTCGGACTGGCCAGCTCCATGTTCCACGTCATGACTTTGCCGCTCGCGTCGGCCACGTCCACATAGAACCGCACGTGGGGATTCGTCCACTCAACCTTTGAGACTTTGCCTTTGACGCTGAACGTCTTGCTGCCGTCGTACTCCGTCGAGAACGAGTGGTGTGCACGCACCGGCAGAGACACGACGAGGGCCAGACCAGCCACTAGAACAAAGAACTTCGCTGTCATCGCTACCTCCCGCATGAGGGAATCACGCGTAGTAAACGCAAAGTATAACGTGGACCCGTGGCCGAAGGCACCCCGGGAATTCACCCGGCCCGGACCCGGTCCAGCACCGGGCCCAGAGCCGCCGGATCTATTGAGGTTTGGCGAACCTTGCGGCATCCACGGCCACGTTCGCCTGAATGCTGCTCATATCATACGTCGATCGGCCGCTCAGCCACCGGACCGTCCAGCGGAACGGCATCTTGACACCGTTGACATCACGATAGTCGTCGTAGTCCACGCGTGTGACGAGCCTGCCGACAGGCGATTCGCCGTACCGCACCAGGCGCGCCAGCAACCCCGTTTCAGTGTCGAAGTTCATCGTGACGGTTCCCCCACCCGACGTGTTGCCCTGAACCGGCTGCACCTCGCGCTCCCCCAGATAGAGCGGAAGGCCCACGCGCAGATTGGTGAGTGACTGCTTGAGACGCGCCGGGAACATCAGCTCTGCCTCGAACTTCACACCTTCGAGCTCCTGCCCGGTGATCTGATACAGCGGCACGGGCTTGTCCGTGGGGGGGGCTTGAATCCATCCGGCGCGGCCGTCGAACGTCGTGGTGGTGTTACCGAGCGAACCATGCACGATAAACGCCCGCTGGCCGGGCGCGCGCGCATACAACTCGATAGGCACCTTGTCGGCATCGTCAAAGCCGATATAGGTGCCCTTGGCCACGAGGCTCGTGATGCCCGCGATCCGCTGGGCCCCGCCAATCGCCGCGATGTACTTATCGAGGACCTGATCTGCAGACGGCTGACCCTGCGCCTGCACGAACGGATCGCCCGGCTCGTCGGGCGGCGGTTCGCCGTACAACGCGTCGAGACTGGGCATGACGAGCGGCCGGCTGATTCCGCGATGGCAGGTATAACAGGTCACCACCTGCCGTCCCCCGAAATTCGTCTTGTTGAGCGTCTGCATCATGACCTGCATGCGACGCGCCTGTTGCTTGAGCGGGGTGTCGTCGGCGTACTTGGCCCAGTCGCCCCCGCTCTCAGACGTGTGGCAGTCCGTGCAGTTCAGGCCGGTGGCTGACGCGTAGAAGCCCATCGTGCCCATGAACTGATCGACGGGAAGGCCCCGCAGCACGGTGATGTTCTTGAAGACCTGCTCGGCCACGGGTCCCTGATCAGCCGCTGGAGCCTGGCCCATCACCGACACCCTCAACAGGGACACCACCGCAATCCCGCAGAACAGCGAAAAAACCCGCATCGATCGTCTACCCATGACCTTACCAGCCCCCTTCTATGCCGTCCGCGGCGCCTGTCTGTTTCAGCGTGCGGCCGTTTGCGTCGCCGGTGCGGCGGTGTCGTACACCACTCGCCCGCCAACCATCGTCATCACGGGCTTGATGTTCTTGATCTCGTCGGCCGGTATCGTCAGGTAGTCCCGGTCGATGACGACGAGGTCGGCCATCTTGCCTGCGGCAATCGAACCCAGATTGTGTTCCTGCAGAATGGTGTAGGCGCTGCCCTTCGTGTGAGCGATGAGCGCGTCCTCCCGGCTGACCGTCCGATGATTCACCACCGTGCCGCCAACCATCTTTCCCGTCACTGCGGTGTAGAGCGTCGTGAACGGCCGGTACTGATTCACCTCGAACGTATCGGTGCCAAGACCCCAGATGACGCCGCTGTCCTGGATGGTCCTGAAGTCGGGCATGTTGAACGCTCGATCGCCGTGCACCCTGTGGAAAATTCCGCCCATGATCGTCGCTCTGGGCTGTATAGCGGCGCTGACCCCCAATGCCCGCATCCGCGCCAGGTCTGCGGCTTTCAACTGCTCGCCGTGAATGAGCGTCCAGCGAAGGTTTCTGACAGGAAACTCCCTGTTGATCTTTTCGATCTGCGTCAGGAACCCATCAGCGGTGGCATCGAGTGTCGTATGTGAGTGCATCGGCATTCCCGCTCTCGCGACCTCGCGGGCGATGCGTCCCCACTGTTCGAAATCCTCGGGCTTCTGCGTGCCGCTCACGGCCACCATGTTGTCACTCGCAGGACCGTAATTGCCCTCGCCATAGGCAAAGTGATCGACCCACATATCACCTTGGAAGAGCTTGAGGTCAGCGATCTTTGGCAGCCCTTTCGTGACCGTGTCAGCGCTCGTTCCCATGGGCACGGCGACGAGGCAGAAGAACCGTTTGTTCAGACGGTTTTCAGAGGCCATCTTGCGGAAGATCGGCACGAAATCGTCGGGACACGTGCCTCCAGACGCGGTGAGACCGGAGGCGTTCAACTCGCGAATCATGGCGAGGCTGTTCGGTTCGACCTGCTCGATCGGTAGCGGCGGAATCACGCCGGATACGGCACCCGCGCCCGCTGCGTCCACGACGCCGGTCGCCTTGCCGCTGGCATCTCTCCTGACCCAGGCGTCCGTCTTGGCTTCGATTCCTGTGAGCTCGACTGCCTTGCTGTTGAGATACGTCTCGGCGCGCGTGAACTGCAGCAGGATCGGGTGATCGGTCGAGATCGCGTCCAGCTCTGCCTTGGTGAACGGTTTCTTGTCGTCGGTGAACTGATCCGGCGACCAGCCGCCAAGCACGAAGACCCAGCGCCCAGCCGGCAGCGACGCAGCTTTGGCCCGGATCATGTCAACCGCCTGCGCGCGTGTCTCGATACCGTCGAGCCTGAGCTCCACCGTCCAGAGCACGCCCTCTTCCATGAAGTGCGCGTGGTTGTCGATGAGGCCTGGCACGACGGTGCGACCGGCCAGGTCGATCGTTCGTGTCGAAGGCCCGGCCAGCCCCTTGATGTCGTCCGTCGTTCCCACGGCAAGCACGCGGTCGCCCTTGATCGCGATCGCCTGTGCGATCGTGAACCTGTCGTCCACGGTGATGACCTTGCCGTTCGACAGGATGACGTCGGCCGGTCCCGCGGCGACATCAACCGCCGGAGCCGCTGTCGCACCTTGAGCGGGCGCCGGCGCCGCGGCCTCCTGCTGTGGTGTGGGGCCAGCGCAGCCGGCGGCAACTGTCAGCAGCGCACCGGCAACCACGGCACGCGAGACGTGCATACACCTCTTCATGGTGTTCTCCAGAATTCGAACGAAGTCAGTGGATTGCCGGTGTCCGGTGGACGGACACTCGTGCTTGGATGGTCCAGTGCGTGAAGCCAGCGCCCGCGAGTGTAGTGTCGCGCGAAAGACCATGTCAATGACGCGAATGGGGTGCCGAACACCCCATTCGGGGCGTGAATTTATTCGATGACCGTGAACTGTGTCAGGTTGTTCGGAAACGGTTCGAAGGTGGCTGTACGACCGAAGCGATCCTTCGCGGTGACCGTGTAGGTGAAGCTCCCGACCGAGGCATCAGCGGGTACTTCCCACACCGCGGTCCACATCTCCGATGGTCTGCGGGAATATTCGCTCGCGTTGAAATTTCCCACACCGCGCCATCTCATCGGGATATCGATGACGCGCCCGCCGTAGTTGAGGTGCACAACGAGTTCGGCAGTGTTCTCGACCTGGCCGGTCCCGCCGTCCACTGCCGTCATCCGAAAACCGGCACGCTGTCCGCGGCGAAAGCGGTTCGTATTGAAGCAGCGGAGCGGCGTTCCGGGACGGCTCATGTCCGCAAGGTCCCCCCAGATCACCAGCTTTCCTGACGGATGTCCTGCCTGAGGTTCCGGTGGGGGCGGAGGCGCCGCCGGCGCGGCCGCTGGCGCCTGTCCGGCAACTTGCCGGGCGGAAGTAGAGACGACGGCGACCGCCATCAGGGCGACAAACACCACGAACGTTGCAACCAGTTGCTGGACCCTCACGCGCATTGAACCCCCGCGAACCCACGATGATGGAACTGTTAATCGAACGGACGGACGCGCCAGACTGCTCACCGCCGCAAAGCACACGTCGATCATAGAACGAACATTTCGTCCGCCGATCGGCAGTCCTGAAACCACACGCCTTCGGGTAGACTCTCCCCCGTTCGCCATAGCGAGAGGAGTGCCGCATGCCGCTCGACCGTCGAGAGTTTCTCACCGCTGGTATCGCCGCGTTCGGTGCGGCGACAGTGATTCCTCACGCGTGGTCGTGGGCCCAGGGCGCCCCGCGTCCATTTCGCATCGACACCCACACACACTTTTCGACGCCAAAGCTCTTCGATCTGGCGACGTCGAGAGGCGTCAACCAGGCGACGCTCAAGGACTGGACGCCCGAGAAGATGTTGAAGCAGATGGAGGAAGGTTCGGTGGCCACCTCCATCCTCTCGGTGAGCGACCCCGGCGTGCATGCCGGCAACGATCAGGCGGCGCGGGCGCTCGCTCGCGAAGCCAACGAGTACGCCGCGCGAGTCGTTCGCGACTATCCCGGTCGGTTTGGCTTCTTCGCGGTGCTGCCGCTGCCCGACGTCGAAGGCTCGCTCAAGGAAGCCGCGTATGCGCTCGATACGCTGAAGGCTGATGGCATCGGCGTCCTGTCGAGCTACGAGGGAAAGTATCTCGGCAACCCTGCGTTCGCCCCGCTGATGGACGAGTTGAACAGACGCAACGCGGTGGTCTACTGCCACCCGTACTGTGCGGCCTGCGGAGCGCAGCCAGCGCTCACGGACGCACAGAACCGCGGCGTGGAATTCGTGTTCGACACGACGCGCACTATTCTGAGCCTGCTGCAGACCGCCACCGTCGAGCGATGTCCCAACATCTCGTTCATCTGGTCGCATGGCGGCGGAACCGTGCCATTCATTACCAGCCGGCTTCAGGGCGCCGGGCAGAAACTATCCAAAGGCGTGATGTACGAGTTGCAGCGCTTCTACTACGACACCGCGCAGGCCTTCAACCCGTACACGCTGCCGTCGTTCAAGAAGATGGTGCCCGTTTCACAGATCCTGTTCGGCACCGACTATCCGCTCGGGGGAGGATCGGCAGCGATCGTGTCCAAGGGCCTGCTCGACAACGGCGGCTTCACGCCTGCCGAGCGCCGATCGATCGATCGCGAGAACGCCCTTCGCCTGCTGCCGAGGCTCCGGGCCTAACCACGAAGACACGAAGATCCACGAAGATCATTAGGCAAACCAAATACCTTCGTGAACTTCGTACCTTCGTGGTTGCTGTTTGATCTGGTCCTGTCTATTGCTTCTGATACCAGATCACTCGATCGCCGGTGTCACCGATTCCCGGCAGCGACATGTAGGTTGAATCGGTAAAGCCGACTCCGCCAAGCGGACTGTTCGGCAGTTCGAAGATCCGGTTATTGGTGAGCAGGAACCCTCCGGGCCGCAGCATGCTCGCAATATTCACGGCCGCCAGTGACTGCTCGAACACGTCGTAGTACAGCAGGATGTTGGTGGCCACGATGAGATCGAACTGACCGGCCGCACCCACATCCACACGCTCGGTCACGATGTTCAGGTTGACTGGTGTGACGGAGAGGACGACAGGCGGACGCACAGCGACGCCTCGCACGCTCACACGACCTGCGCTGTCGGGAGGCACGACCTGCTTCGCTTCAGCGCCAATCCAGTTTCCCAGCTGCTGCCAGTATTCGACGAGCTCCGCCGACCAGGCCCGTTCAGTGTTTCGGGGAAAGACGAGCGAGTACTGCATCCCTGCACGTGCGCGCCCGCGGGCCGTTTCGAGATGACGAAGCACGCGTGGGCTCACGTCGAACGCCGTCACCTCCAGCGGTGTCGCAGCCGCGAGGTCCAGCCGCAGCAGTGAATCAATCAGCGCGAACGGCTGAATGGTCTGTTCGGGATAGAAGTCGTACCCTTCGAGTTTGTCCGTGAAGTCCAGTCCCGGACCGATGATCCCGACACGGCGGACCATGCCCGCCTTCAGGAGGCCCGCAGCCTTCATCGCGTCGAGAGCGCGCTCAATCCCGAGGTCCACGAAGATCGACGTATCCGCGGAGAGCCCGCGATCGCGAAAGACCGTGAGCTTGTCGCTCAGGGCAGCGGCAGGGTCCAGCACCGAGGACGACACCACAGACCCTCCGACCTGCGCCGTGCGCTCGTCGAGATACTCCCGCAGCCGCTGCCGGCCCGCGGGAGTCGCGGGGTCGATGCCCTTCGCGCCCACGAGCGTCTTCGCAAACTGCAGCCGTTCGTTCGTACCCGGCGAGGCAATCCCCGCGGCAAAATCATCAATGCGAGCCCGCAGCGCTCTCAGGCCCTCGACCGGAGTCTTGACGAGCGCCGCCAGATCGCGCTCCGACGCGCGCGGAGCCTTCGTGAAGGAGGTTCCGAAGAGCAGCAGATGGATGAGCGAATCCTCATCCCCAGCGGCAACCCGCCCACGGATCGCGGCGTCTTGCTGCGAGACCCAGCCTGGCCAGGCGGCCTCAATCTCGGCAGGCGCCCGACGGAGATCGAGCGGAACCAGATCGGTACGGACCGATTCGAGTATCGGCCTGACGTCAGTGAATGGGATTGGGACGGACGCTGCCTGGCTTTCGACCGAATGTGGCGCGGCAACCAGGAGAAGACTCAGTCCGGTCGCCGCCCATACTGCCAGAGGACCCTTGAGCGCGTCCATGAGAACGCAATAGTAGCCGGTAGCCAGTAGCTAGTAGCCGGGCTACCGGCTACCAGCTACCAGCTACCGGCTAGCCTAGAACGTCAAGCGGAAGCCGAACTGCGCGCTGCGGTATTGACCAGCGATCGGCTTGCCGTAGTCCGTCAAACTGCTTTCCGCCGTTCCCAGCGTGTAGTTCGCCCTGTTGAACACGTTGAACGCCTCCGCGATGACATCGACGCCCATGCGGTTCGGCAGCGCGATTCGCTGCTGCACGCGGATGTCCGTGCGGTTCTGCTGAGGCTGGATGAACGCGTTCTTCGGCACGATTGTTCCAGCCGCACCCTGCGGCGTGGTGGCCACTCGATACCTGGCTTCACCGCCCGCCCCGAGGCCGCGACCATCACCACCGTAGTTGGCTGCGCTCCGATTGCCAGCGCCAAAGTAATGGAGGCCGCTGACCTGGAACCCGTGGCCGACCTGCCAGATCCCGTTGAACACCGCGCGGTGGCGCTGATCGCTCAACGCGTAGGTCCATCCCAGCGGGCCTCCGAGGTCTTCAGCCACGTCGAACGGGACCTCGATCGGTGTCGAACCGGGAACACCCATCAGCGGATTCCCTTCAGCACTCCAGAGCCCGGCCAGCGAATACGTCGCGCCGGCCTGCCAGTTGCTGCTCATCCGCTTCGTGAAGGACGTCTGCAGCGCGTGGTACGCAGACCGCCCGGTGAACGGTGTCATTGCGACGATCCCGAACTCCGGATACGGCAGGAGCGCGCGGTTGGAGTACGGGTTGTTGACCCCGACGCCGCTCGCGTTCGTGAAGCTCAAGTTCACGTTGTCCTGAATGAACTTCTCGTCGCGGCCGCGGCTGTAGACATAGTCGGCTTCCACCGACATGTTCGAGCCGAACTGCCGCTGCATACCGATGGTGCCCTGCCAGGTATGCGGCACGTGCGCGTACTCAGCCGGGGGCGCCATCTCGCCCGCACCGCGCAGCACGCACGGAGCGGCGCCAGCGAAATTCCTGGCTCTCCATGCGGCGAAGTTCGCCGCCTGCTCCGGCGCCGAGCAGAAGCGGGTCAACGCCTGATCGAACGTTGGCGCTGGACCGTTGAAGGGGTTCAAGGCGAAGTCCGCCCGACCGTCGTTGGCAACTTCGAGGATGGCGATCGTCGCCGGCTCGAGCGCATACAGCACGACCGGCGTGATGACTTCAGCGTAGTACTTGCCCACGCCGCCGCGCACCACGGTGCGATCGGTCAGCGAATACGCGAATCCCAGCCGCGGCTGAATGTTGTTGGCGTCCTGCGGCCGGCCCTTCTCCATGAACGGCTTGAACTCGCCGTACTGCGCGAAGGAGTTCACCGTCAGGTCGTACCGCACGCCCAGGTTCAGCGTCATCTTCTGCGACATCTTCCAGTCGTCCTGCACGTATCCCGAGTAATACGGCAGATCCACGTCGTCGCGCCGCCCCTTGTGAACGCCGAGGCGATAGGTGCGCACGAGCGGCGAGATCGCCGCGAGGTTCCAGGTATCGACGTTGAAGGGATCCGGGAAGATGTCTTCGATGCCGGGGCGGAGCGTGGAGATCGCGCCACCACGGGCGTCGATGTTGCCCATGCAGTTGGTGCAGTTGGCGCTCATCTCGTGATGCAGAAGGAACTCGGCGCCCGCCTTGAGATCGTGCCGCCCTTTCGCGTTATAGGAGAACGTGAACGCGTCCTGCACGCTGTACAGATCCTGGCTTCGATGACGCGGGTAGCCGTTGTTGCCGGTGATGTTGAAGCCGGTGAACTGGATGCGCGGCGAACCGATCGTCGTCGGACCGTACGGGCCATTTGTGGCCGCCCAGTGATTGGTCCAGTGCGTGAGGTTCGCGTTGGTGAAGATGTAGCCGGCCCACGCCACGCGCACTTCGTTCAGCGCCCTGTTGGACAGCACCTGGGTCAGCTGCAGCTGCGTCGTGTTCTGCGTCTCGGCGGTTGACGCGGTATTTGCGGGGTGATTGTTGCTGCTGCCGGGACCGAACGGTTCAAAGGTCTTGGTGAGATTGCCCTTCAGCATCAGTCGCATCTGCGGCGACAGCTGGTAGTCGAGCCTGGCGCCGCCAAGCTTTTTCGTGACTTCGCCGTTCAGTTCGATGTTGAACCGTGGGTACGGTGTGTTCCAGATGCTCGCGCGCGGCTCCCGCTCGTATTCGTAGAAGCCAAAGTAGTGGAACTTGTCACGGATGATCGGCCCACCGATCGAGCCGGCGTACTGCTGGTTCGACAGCGGCACCTTCCGGCCCAGCACCGGATCCTCGGCGTTGAACTTGTCATCACGGAAGTTGGCGCGGAACGAGCCGGCCATGCGGTTGGTGCCCGACTTCGTGACCACATTGACCTGGACACCCTGTGAACGGCCCTGCGTGGCATCGAACCGGTTCGAGATGAACTGGAACTCGGCGATCATCTCCTGACTGAACGCCGGCTGTGCGCCGCCGCCGAGGCTGTTGGTCACCTGCATCCCGTCGAGGTTCGTCTGATACTCGCGCACCTCACCGCCATTCCGGTCGGGAAGGGGCGACGCAGCGTTCGTGGACGATGTGCGGCTGCCTGGCGCGAGGAGCGCGAGCGCCATCCAGTTGCGTCCATTCACGGGCAGTTCCTGCACCTGCTGGGGATCCACGTTGCCGCCAAGAGCGGACGTGGACACATTGAGGAGCGGCGCTTCCGCCGTGACCGTCACCGTTTCCTGAACCGTGGAAGGCGACATTTGAAGATTGATTGCCGCAGTCTGCCCGACGAGCAGCTGCAACCCCGTCCGGGTCTGCGTCGAAAATCCCTGCAGCTCTGCCGAAACGGTGTACACGCCGACACGGACCGCGATGCGATACGAACCGGTGGCGTCTGTCACGGCTTCGAAGCGATTACCCGTCGCTTCGAGCACGGCCGTCACCGTGACACCCGGCAGGACGCCTCCCGTCGAGTCGCTGACCGTGCCGGTGAGCACAGCCTCCTGGGCCGACGCGACGGCCGGAAGTGTGAAGATCGCACCGATTAAAAGAAGTAGGGGGACACACCGTCTCATCATCAAAAGCCTCCGCTCGAATGGTCAGAGCGACCACCCGAAACATTCCAGAAACACGCGGGTTGGAAGGTAGGCGATATCTCTCGGTTAGTCAACCGAGGCCACTATTTCAAAACCCGGCGGCGACTGGATTTGGGTGGGCGCCTGTAACCGGCCATCGACTCGAGTACTGCGCACACCGCGGCAGTGTCTTCGTCCTCGCGCCCCATGCCGGTCGCGGTCTCGTAAAGCGGCACTGTGGCCGAGAAGAGCGGCGTGGGACATCCAAGGCCACGGGCGAACTCTGTGATAACAGCCAGGTCCTTGGCCCAGAGCGACAACCGGTTCATGGCGTTGCTGTAGTCGCCACGGACCATCGACGGCCCACGTACCTGGAGCATCCGCGAGCCCCCCGCACCATCAGCGACGATGGCCAGGGTCCTGGCCGGATCCAGGCCGGCCTTCATCGCCAGCACCAACGCTTCGGCCGCCGCGACGTTATGGATGCCCACCAGCAGGTTGGCGACGAACTTCGTCTTCGAACCCGCACCAAACGGGCCCACATGATGATGCGCGCGGGCAAAGGCGTCGAGAACCGGCACGATCCTGCGGTACGCCGTCCGCGGGCCACTCGCGAAGACCACCAGATCGCGCGTGCGGGCCTGAGCGCCGGTTCCGCTCAACGGACAGTCGAGCATCGTCACGCCTGCCGCGGCCAGTCGTCGTCTCGCCGCAAGCTTTGCTGGGATGGGCAGGGTACTGGTTTCGATGACAATCCGGCTGGCGCGCTGCTTGAACGCGAGCGCCGCCGCGACAGCGTCTAGCGCAGCCGCAGACGGCAACGAGCAGATGACGATCTCAGCGGCGCGACCAACATCTGCGGCACTTCGCGCGGCTCGGCCACCCGCTCGCGTGTGCTCACGCCGACGTGCCGCTGCGATGTCGTAGCCAACGACCTCATACCCGGCGCGAAGAAGACTCGCGGTGATCGCCGAGCCCATGATGCCGAGACCGATGACGCCGATAGGGGAAGACACGATGCGGGCTGACACGGTGGGGGCTCTAGCCTCTCTAGTCTTGAGTCTTCAGTCTTTAGTCTCTAGTTCTGGCTTCCCATTTGCCGCTTCAACGGCTGGAGGCTGGATGGCCAGAGACCATCGAAGGTTACGCGTATTTGACGAGGGACATTCACTCGTGCTTGCCATCTATCGAGAAACGAACAGGTTTCCCCGCCATGAATATGTCAATTTCCTCAACGTTGCGCGCGCGTCAGCCGCCGAAGCTCTCTACCTCACACAGCTAGCGACGAACCTTGGCTACCTCTCATCCACACAATGCGAACTCCTGAGCAGCGGGTACAACAACCTGATTCCTCAGCTGGAGGCGCTGATAGGACGGATGGAATCGATCGCCGCGATGCCACCACCCCTAAAGACTAAAGACCAGAGACTTACCGGCCGCCTCTCACCGCCTACGTCCTGCCCCCCGGCCTCGCGTAGTAATACCCCTCTTCCTCATCGATCGCGACGGGTGCGTCGAAGAGCGATCCGAGATGCTCTGGCGTGAGCACCGATCCCTTGGGGCCGTCTGTCACGATCCGGCCGCCGCGCAACAACAGCACGCGTCCAATCTCCGGAATGATCTCTTCGATGTGGTGCGTGATGAGGATCAGTGTCGTCCCTTCGCGCGCAATCTGGCGGACGCGCTCCATGAACGAGTGCCGGGCAATCATGTCGAGGCCGGTCGTCGGTTCATCGAGGATCAGCGCTCGCGGCTTGGTGACAAGAGCCCTCGCAAGCAGCACGCGGCGGGCCTCACCACTCGACATCTCATCGATCCACCGGCGCGCGAGATGCGACGCGCCCATGCGATCCAACGCTTCAGCGGCTCGCCGCCGCATGTCGTCGGTGACCGTGCCATAACGCAGGATGCCCTGGGTTGCGAAGAACCCTGATAGCACAGCGTTCTCCGCCCGCACACGTCCCTCGTTGTTCCCGAACACGAACTTGTGATGGAGATCCGACGAGACCAGGCCGAGCTGGGATCGCAGGTCGAAGACATCCCAGTTGTCGCTCCCGAAAACGCGCACCGGAGATGGCGCGTCCTTGTCTTCGGGAACAAGAGGACGATCCTCGTGCGTCAGAAGCCGGACGAACGACGACTTCCCTGCCCCGTTGGGGCCCACAATCGCGGTGTGCTCGCCAACCCCGATGCGAAGCGTGAGGGCATGAAGCACCGCCCGGTCCTCGCGGATGACGGTGGCGTTCGTGAATTGGAGAACTGGATCGTTAGGCACGGAAGAATCGTAGTGGATGGCGCCGTGCAAACGTCACGGCAATCGTGCGGGGCGCGGACAGTGTCCGCACCCCGCCGACGAGACGACTAGGCCGGCAGCACGTGGCCGCGGGTTTCGCGCGAGAACGGCAGCAACACGAGGCCGAGAATGAAAATTCCAGCGACAATAGCAACCGGCACGCCGAGGCTGCCGTACTCTCTAATCCCGGCACCGAGCACGAATACCATGGCCACGCCCGCGAAGCGTCCGACCGAGCTGATGAAACCAATAGCGCTGGCACGGCAGTCCGTTGAGTAGAGTTCGGGCAACCAGATGGTGTAGACGGCGAAGTTCGCGCCTCCGATACCCATCAAGAACACGCTGACGAGGAACGGCATGAGCGCGTTGTCCAGATAGAAGACGTAGCCAAATCCGAGGGCCGCACTCACTCCCAGAATCGTCAGGAAGATCGCCAGCGTCGGTCGCCGTCCGATGCGCTCGGTGAAAATTGGCACGAGAATGCAGCCGATGATCGTGCCGATGGCGAGCACGAACGAGCCGTAGGATGCGATCCGCGCGGCGTCGGGCGCGGCATTACCCGCACGAACCGCTATCTGCGTGACCGCCGTCGGCACGTAAATCGAACCCGCCCACAGCAGGATGATCGATACGAGGAAGAGCCCCGACATCACGATGGTCGCCTGCTTGTAGGCCGGCGTGAACAGCGCCGCGAATGCCTGGGCCATCGTGGGACGCTTCGCTTCGGAATCGCCGAACTTGTCCTGCCACTTCTTCGACTCGTGCACACCGAAACGGATGAACGCGATCATGAGCGCGGGCAAACCACCGAAGATGAACATCCAGCGCCATCCATAGGTGGCACCGATGAAGTAATTCGCCACGGCAGCGAAGAAGAAGCCGAAGTAGTAGCCCGTGTGCATCAGCCCGGCGCCCCACTTGCGCGAGTTCTCGTCCATCTCCTCGGCGATGTAAGTGGCGCCAACTGGCTGTTCACCACCGATGCCGATGCCGCAGAGGAACCGGAGTATCGCAAGCTGCCAGATGTTCGTCACGAATCCGCAGAGCGCCGTAAACAGCGAGTAGCAGAGAATCGTCAGCATCAGCGCCCGCACGCGGCCGATGCGATCGCCGATAGGTCCCCACACCATGGAGGTGCCCCATCCAGCGAGAAACAGCGCAAACAAAATGCTGCCGTAGTAGCCGATGTTGGCGGGACTCACTTCGATGCCCGATGCGGGCAGCAACTCCGTCAACGCGGGAACGAGGACGAGGGCATAGATGAATGAATCCATCCCGTCCAGCGCCCAGCCACCCCAGGCTGCAAGAAACCCACGCTTCTGGTTTGTGGTGAGCTTCGTTCGTGTTGGCATTGTTGCAGTACCAGTCGCCATGCGGACACCCCTCCAGGATCGAGACTACGGCAAGCAGACCTTGTCGGGCTGGCCGATTCGTTTTGCTGATAGCCGCGTAATGGTATGAGTGATCGAGAACACCGGTCAAGGTCGAGAACCACCGTTCGTGCGACTTCGCGCCAACTGCTCTCGCACTGCGGCCAGATTCCTGCGAAGCTCGTCTGAAGTGGGATCGAGCTGGAGTGCGTTCTCCAGATGGTCCGCTGCCTCATCCCAGCGTCCGGCATCGGCCAGGAGCACCCCAAGGTCCTGCTGAACCAGTCCGTTACCGGGATTCAGCTGCGCTGAGCGCTGCAGGTGCTCGAGCGCTTCCTGCCGGCGGTTCAGTGATGCGAAGCCGGCGCCGAGATGCCAGTGCGTTGAGGCGTCGTCGGGGTCGAGCGCCAGTGCCTTCATGAACTCCGCCATCGCCTCGTCGATCCGTCCCTGCGCCGCCCATCCGATGCCAAGCGTGTTATGCGTCGCCGCGGACTCCGGTACGATCATTCCCAGATACGCGCTGTCCACGAGCACGCGGGGCGTCTGCTCCGCCAACGCCCGGGCCAGGGCAACGTCGGCCGGCGCTGCGCTGTAGGCGATCCCAAGCAACGACATGTAGGTATCAAGTCCGCTGACCACCGGAGTCGGTGCGCCGTTTGCGTAGCAGCGGGGGCACCATTCGCCGAGGCGCTCCAGCGCCATCACCGAACCAGGCACCACGCGGCTGAAGTTGAGCAGCGATCGGACGTCGTACTCCTGAACCGGGCGATCGTCGGTGACGGGCTCTGCGGAGATCGTGGCCTCGGCCAGCGTCCGTGATGAACCCACGAAGCTGCCGACAATCTCGCGCACGCGGCCGAGCCCGATGCGATCGAGGTCGGCCTGCACCTCGGGCGCACGTGCGAGGGCAGCCGCTACGTGATCGGGATCGATCTCGATCCGCGATCCGTTGGTGCCGAGGAGGATGAGATCGGACTCGGCGCCGGACAGCAGCACCGACTGCGGAAAGACATCCACGAACGCGCGAATCATCGCCAGTGTGGTTGACACCGGCACCTGATAAGCCGGGAGCCACTGGCTCACATACCCATCTGCCTTCAATCGGGATTTCGCGAGGGCATAGAACTCTCTCGAGTACAGCGCGCTGACGCCCGCGTATGCGATGGGCGGCGGTTCCAGCGTGATGAGATCGTAGGAACCTTCCGGTTGCATCAACAGGTGCTGCCGGCCGTCGTTGATGTGCACTCTCAACCGGGGAGAACTCAACACGCCGCGGTTGCCCTCGCGGAAGTAATCAGCATGGGCGAGGATGCTGCGGGAGAGGTCAGCAAGGTCAACGCGCTCGACGGACGGATGCAGCGTCGCGGCATGTGTCGAATTACCCACACCGAAACCAATGACAAGCACGGTCCGCGGATCCTGCATCGAGAGCAACGGCACGTGCGCGAGCGCACGCATATATCGCTGCGCCAGCGGGAGTGTGGACGACATCGCGTGGCCGTTGGTGGTCAGCGTGAGCCCCTGGCCTCGCTGTTCGGTCACCGCGATCACTTCGGTGAGGCCTTCGCTGATCGTCAACACGCGCTCGTCTTCCGGAGTTCCAAGAGCGCGCACCATCACGTAGTCCGATGGCAGCCTCACCCAGAGCAGCAGCGCGGCGGCACCCGCGGCGAGCGTGAGCCCGAGACCGAGCACGGCAACTCGGGACTCGGGGCTCGGGGCCCGGGGCTCGACGGCGCTGGTCGATTGAGCACGAATGGCCAGATACAGAGGAACAGCGGCGACTAGCGCGACGGTCGTGAGCACAGTTGCACTCAGCTGAAGGCCAAGCGTCGGGAGAAGGACGAAACCCGCCACGAGACTGCCGCACAATGCGCCCGCGGTATTGGCCAGATAGAGCATCCCAGCCCTGCTGCCCACCAGCCGCTCTGCGTGCTGAACGACGGCGTTACCGAGCGGGAAGCTGAATCCCATCAGGAGCGCAGGTAGTCCAACTTCGACGAGCATCGGCCGCGCGTTGAACCACAGTTCGACCCAGGAGCCCGCCGCACTGCCCCCGGCGCCAAGTGTTTCAGGCCCAGGTGCGATCGATCGCACCATCTCGTCGATCGCATGCACGTCGGCCATCGAGAAGCCGTACAGCGTCGTCACCACGAAAAGGGCCTGCGTGACCATGAACCACACCGCAGGCTTGCCTGTTCGACGGCACGCCACACCTCCTGCCAGTGATCCCACGCCGATGCCCACGAGAATGACCGTCAGCAGCAGGGAGAAGACTGCGCGGAATCCACCCAGCAGGATGGTGAAGTGGCGGAACCAGAGGATCTCCATTCCCATGGCCGCGATTCCACTTAGGAAGAGCGCCAGTCCCGTCCAACCAACGGCGGCTGAGTCGCGGCTGGCAGCCGTCACCTGAATCCGTGTGGGCACTGCCATCCCGGCGGCGGATGCACGGCGGCGGCCTTTGGACGGCTTCTTCTCAACCGGACGAGGGGCCACGCGAAGGGCCAGCAGCAGGGCACCCACGCCCGCGAGGACATTGAAGAACACCGCGACGAGCTGCGTGTCGAACAATCCGTATGCCGGAACCAGAATGAAATCCGTCAGCGCACATCCGATCGCTGCCCCGGCGGTGTTCACGGCGTACAAGAGGGCGATGCGCCAGCCGCCGAGCTCGAGATCGTGACGCACCAGGTGCCGCACGAGGAGTGTCAGCGTGCCGCCCATCAGGAGCGTGATCGGCGTGAGCAACACGACGGCAGCGGCGCCCCTCGCGAAATACGACGCGGTGGACAGCGCATACCATCCCGATGGTTCCTGGGAGTAGCTGGAGACGAACGCGGAGATGGTCCCGAGATGCGGCAGCGAGGCCGCGACAATCAGTCCCAGAGCGGCGATGGCAAGTTCGACGTACCCGTACGCCTTCAGCAGTGAGTCCGGCGCCGCTTGATATCGACGGTCCGCCCAACTGCCGACCAGATAACTGCCGGCTCCAAGCCCCAGCATGAACACCGCAACGACAAGGGATGCCGAGTGAATCGTGTTGCCGAAGACGTTGCCGAATTCACGCACCCATACGACCTGATAGATCAGGCCGCTGATGCCGGACAGCAGGAAGAGGAGGTAGATCACTAGGGCTCGAGGCTCGGGGCTTTAGGCTGTGGGCACACTACGTCTAGTCTGGCGCAACGACGCGGCAAGAAAAAAGCCCGGCAGCGAGAATGTTCACTGCCGGGCCACGTCCTAGAGCCCAAAGCCGAAGGCCTAAAGCCTACTTAGCAGCTTTCAGCGTCACCTTTTGCACGCGCCAGTTACCAATCTCACCGACATACAGCTCGTTTTCGGAGCGGCAATCGATCGCATTGACGGTTCCGAATTCCTTGAGCAGCTTGCCTGCCCGGCCGAACTTCCCAAGGATCGTCCCGTCGAGCGACATCTTGATGATCTCGCCGTCGTAATCCAGGTTGTTGGGCGGATTCGAGTTCGAGACGTACATCACCTGACGCGGTCCAGGCGTGATGCAGATCGCCCAGGGAGTTCCGACGTTCCGGAACTGCGTCTTGAAGGTGCCGTTTGCGTCGAACACCTGAATACGTCGATTGTCGCGATCGGCGACGTACACGTTGTTCGCTGCGTCGATCTGTATGCCATGGACCACACGGAACTGGCCGTCTCCGGTTCCGGTCGAGCCCCAGTTCTTGACCCACTTGCCATTCGCGTCGTACTTCGCGATGCGCGAATTGCCGTAGCCATCTGCCACGTAGATGTTGCCGGCCGAGTCCCATGCAACGTCCGTCGGTCGGTTGAAGTTTTCACCTTCGGCTCCGGAGCCAGGAGGTGGTCCGCCTCTGCCGCCCGCGGGAGCCGCGGCTGGCGCGCCGCCGCCGCGGCCTTCACCAGGGGGCTGCGGTGGACGCGGTCCGACGAGGGCGTAGGTGTCTGCCGCAACAGCAAGCGGCAGGTTCGGCACGCGCATCGCCTCTGGCTTTCTCGAGAAGATCATCTGAATCCGTCCGTTCGGATCGAACTTGATGACCTGCGTGGACAACTGATCCACGATCCACACGTTGTCCTGCGGATCCACGCGGACCTGCTGGGCCTGCAGGAAGCCGTAGACGCCCTGCCCGATCTCGCGAACGAACTTTCCTGTTCGATCGAACTGAAAGAGCCGCGAGCCACCGTGCGAAACATTGCGGGACCCGGCGGTCGTGATCACCGGCGTCCCCGTTCGCGTGTAAACGAAGACATCACCCTTCGAATTGGTTGCCACACCCGCCGCCTCGCCCATGTGGATGTTGGGCGGCAGCCTGAGTGGCTCGGTCGCGTCGTAGGGAATCTCCGGGAAGTTCAACTGCGCCGAGAGCGTGGCGCCGGAAACAAGCGCGACCGTGACGAGAGCAGCAGTCAGGAAACGTGTCATCAAGATCCTCCCTTAGCGGCTCGACGTCGTGGTTGTCGCCTGGCGCAGGCGAATCTTCTGAACACGCCATGCGGAAATCTCGGAAATGTACAGCTCGTCAGGGTTCCGGCAATCAATGCCGTGCACCGTCTGAAACTGGCCCACCGCCTTGCCCGCTCGTCCGAACTTGCCGACGATGCGGCCGTCGAGCTCCATCTTGTAGATCTCGCCGCTCGTCTCCCAGGATGCCGCCGGATTGGCGTCCGGATTCGAGTTCGATGAAAACAGATACGGATGCGCTCCGGGAGAGATGCAGAGCTCCCATGGATTCCCGACGTTGTCGTAAATCGCCCGCAGCGTGAGGTTGTTATCGAACACCTGAATGCGTGCGTTGCCGCGGTCAGCCACGTACACGTTGCCCTGCGCGTCCACGGCGAGACCGTGCGGCGTATTGAACTGATACGGATCGGTTCCCCGCAGGTGGCTGCCAACCTCGCGAATGTATCGGCCGTTCTTGTCGTACTTCACGAGACGATGGTTGATGTAGCCGTCGGTCACGAAGATGTTGCCCTGCGCGTCCCAGCCCACGTCGGTCGGACGGGCAAACAGATACCGCTGAGCCGGAGGAGGATCACCTTGCGGTGTCTCGACCGCACCCTCCACGGCCTCGGGCCGTCGGCCAAGGACCATGACAACACGGCCTTCGGGGTTGAACTTGATGACCATGTTCGTCCCCTCATCGACCACCCAGACGTTGTCGTCCTTGTCCACGCGCACCTTGTGCGCGAATTCAAAGCCGTACACCCCTTCGCCCCACTCCTTCACGAAGGTGCCTGTCTGATCGAACTCGAGAAGCCGGGTGTCGTCCCTGCGGGTGTAGACGAACACGTGCCCCTTCGAATTGCTGGCGACCCCCATGCTCTCGCCGAAGTACACATCCGCCGGCATCTTGAAATAGTTCGGCACCGACTCGAACGGGATCTCCGGGACGTTCTGGGCCTTTGCCCTGGTCTGCGCGTGGCTCGGCGCCGCAAGGCAGAGAGCCACGAGGATGAGAGAGCCGCTCACTGCGTACTTCATTTGAGGCCTCCGGATGGACGGTTACAGACTCCAGTCTCTAGACTCTAGTCTTTGGTCTTTAGTTAGTCCCTAGTCCCTGGCGCCCACTTAACCCGCACTAAAGACTAGAGACTAAAGGCTAAAGACTTCGAGACTCCGCAGCTCCTACCTCGTGCTCGTCACATTCGCCGGTGCGTTCTTCTTGATCCACTCCACGACGTACTCAATGACGTCGTCGCTGTTCTTCTCGAGCATCATCATGTGGCTGTTGCCTTTGATGCCGACATCCTCGAGTCGAATGAAGTCCGTCTTGACGCCGGCCTGATTGAGGAACTTCGGAATGCATGGGTCGTAGACGCGGTGATAGGTGCCGCTGGCAGAGATGGAGAGCACCGGAATGTTCTGCCACCGCACCAGCTTCCGCGCAGGTTCCACCTGCATCCAGCAGCGCACCTCATCCGGCCGATCGGACTTGGTCTCGAGCACCGTCTGAATCTCTGACGGCGCGTTCGCCGGCGGATCGTACTGATACTTCATGTTCGTGAGGCCCCACGAGTTGGGATTGCGGGGACCGGCCTCGACCTTGGCTGTGTCCGCATTGCCAAACTGCGGGCCACCGGGCTCAGCGGTCACCATGACGCGGACCAGTTCGGGTCGCGTCTCAGTGATCTCGAACCCGAAACCACCTCCCTGTGAGTGGCTGAAGAAGATCACGGGCGTGTTGATCATGTCGAGAAGTGCCACACCTGCTGGACGCACGAGTTGACCCGTCGCGCCCGCGAACTGCACCTGCGATCGGATGAACGTGTCAAAGATTGGATCGCCCATCTTGCCGCTGCCCGGCCACTGTGTGTGGTTCATCTTCAGCGGGAAGTCCCCACGCTCACGCGCGTTGGTCCAGATGCGTTCGAGCTCGAGACCGGTCCGGATGCCGAGATTGCCGTCAATCGGCGTCTTGCCGTCCGGCCCCGGCAGCGGAACGTATGCGGATCTGCCTCGCGCCGGGTAGTCCACCATGTAGACGACGAAGCCTTCGTCCATGAGCTTGTAGGCCCATCCCGCTCTGCCGTCCGGGGTCTGCTGCCAGTCCACGCCGGTCTGACCGTTGCCGTGGAACAGGACGATCGGATTGGGATGCCGAATCTGTCGTGGTACCCAGACCTCCGTGTACATCGCTCCGCGCATCACCTGGCGGCCCGCTTCACCCCAATACTCGCCACCGGCGTAGAAGAATCCCTTGCGCGCGATGTCGTCCACGGGGAACGTGGGAATGGCACGCGCCGGCGGCACCGCCCGGGAGTTGTTCTCACCGCGGCCGGGACGCGCGTTCGTGCTCAGCCAGGTTCCGATGTACTTCGCAATCTCGACGCTGTTCTTCTCGAGCATCATCATGTGGCCGTTGCCCGAGATGCCCGCTGATTCGGGTTCGACGTACTGCGTTTTCACGCCCGCCTGAGTGAGCCACTTCGCGAGGCAGTGGTCGTACTGCCGGTGGTAGCTGCCATCCATCGACATCAGGAGGACCGGAATGTTCTGGAGGTTCTTGAGCTTGCGCGCCGGCTCCTGCTGCACGTAGCAGGGCACCTTGTCAGCAGACGGCGCCTGCGTCTCGAGCACGGTCTGCAGTTCCTTGGCGTCGCTGATCGCCGGCTCGTATGCGATGGGGTTGTTGGCGACGCCCCAGCTCAACCCGCCGCCGGCGTTGTAGGCGACCTTGGCGGTATCGACGCCGCGAATGGGCGGCGCTGCCGGCTCGAGCGTCACAATGGCCTTCACGAGGTTCGGCCGCGCATCGGCGATGAGCCAGCCAAACGATCCGCCCTGTGAATGCGTCAGCAGGATCACAGGTGTATTGATCGCGTCGAGCAGTGCCACGTTGGCGTCGCGTGTCAGTACCTCCTGCCGGTTGCCGGCAAGAAACTGCACCTGGGTCTTATTGAACTTGTCGAAGATGGGATCGCCGATCCGCCCGGTTCCCGGCCACTGGTTGTGCTTCTTCGCCTGCGGGAAGTCACCGCGCGCGGCGGCGGCCGTGAAGATCTCCTCGAGGTTGTTGGCCGTGCGGATATTGAGGTTCAGCTGGCCCGGTGTGCCGTCAACGCCAGGGACGTACTGCGAACGCCCGCGCGTCGGGAAGTCCTGCAGGTAGACGACGTACCCCAAGTCGAGGAAGTTATATGCCCATCCCGGCCGGCCATCGGGCGTCTGCAGCCAGTCCACACCGGTCTGGCCCGCACCGTGGAGAAACACGATCGGATACGGCGAACGAATCTGCTTGGGCACCATGACTTCGACGTACATGGCGCCGCCCATCGTGGATTCTTTCTCGTCGCCCAGTTCGCCAACGTACTTGCCGCCGGCGTAGTAGAAGCCGTGGCGGGCGACGTTTGCGAGCGAAACTGTGGGAATGTTGGAGTTCGGGGCGGCCTTCGACGCGGCAGACTGCGCGAGGGCGCTGGACGCGAGCCCAGTGACGAGACATAGGGTCAGGGCGGCTAAGCGCGAGTGCATGGAGACTTCCTTCCTCTCGGAAAACGTAAACAGTGCTGGATCTATGAGCTTTTAGAGCCGATGCGCTCGTCCTGTCAAGGAACGTCGCAGCCGGCACTCGTTTTCAGACGCCGCGGAAAGGCTGCCGGTTGAAACGGCCGTAGAATAAATCCCCGAATTCATCGAGGGAGTGGAGGTTTTCATGCGGCGTGGTTTGACAGGCATCGTGCTTCTGGCGCTCCTCGGCTGGCCGGCGGTTCGATCCGGCGACCCGGTTTCGGCTGCTCAGGCGGCCCCGCAGGCCGCGGCTGCCGGTACCTGGTCTGAAAAGGCCCGACTGCTCGACCTTCGCAGCGAGGTGGCCAGCGCCTTCGTGAACGGCAAGGTCTACATCATCGGGGGTTTGGCCCGTAACCAGGAAGCATCGGCCCTCAATCAGGAATACGACCCAGCCTCTGACATCTGGCGCGAGCGTCGCTCGATGCCACAGCCGCTCAGTCACCCGAATGCCGCCATGCTGAACGGCAAGATCTATGTGGTCGGTGGCTTCATGGCACAGGTCCACGTCGGTGCTCAGAACGCCGCCTTCGAGTACGACCCTGTCGCCGACACCTGGCGCACGCTTGCCACCCTCAAGGTGGCGAGGGGCTCAGTGGGTGTCGCCGCAGTGAACGGGAAGATTCACGCGATTGGAGGCAGGACAGTCGATCGAGTGACCTCTGCGGTGCACGAAGTGTACGACCCCGCCACGAACACATGGAGCGACGCGGCTCCTTTGCCGAAAGCGCGTGACCATTTCGCCATTGCCACGGTCAACGGCAAGATTCACGTGATTGGAGGGCGCTTCAACCTGCCCGTCGATCACACCAACATGCACGACATCTACGACCCGGCCACGAACACGTGGACGTCGGGCCAGCCGCTTCCGACCTCGCGCGGGGGCGGAGCCACGGCGTTCTACAAAGGCATGATCGTCATCGCCGGCGGGGAGTGCCGGGACAATAAGCCCTTCAACGAAACCGAAGGTTTCGACGTCGCAACCGGCCAGTGGCGCACCCTCGCCCCGATGCCGATCGGCAAACACGGGATCACTGGCACGACCGACGGCCAGATGATCTATATCGCCGGCGGCAACCCCGAGTGCGGCCTGACCATGTCGAGCCGAATGGTCACGTTTGCGCTGCCGTAGATCATGAAAGTCTCTAGGCTTTGGTCTCTAGGCTTTAGTGGGGGCAGGGTCATTCAACCGTCGTCCCCCTAGAGACTAGAGACCAAAGACTAAAGACTGCCCGACTGGCCCCAGAGCCAGTCATTGAATCCCCCCAATTTAGGGTGTAGAGTTTCGACTCATTTCACGGAGGGTCGGCGTGCCCAATCGCAGAGACTTCTTCAAGAGCATTACGGGGGCGGCGGCGGGTGCATACGCGCTCGGCCGAGGTGGCGTGGCCGCCCAGGCTCCGCCCGCCAGACGTCAGGTCAGCATTGCAGGACGCCGTGTCCGCGTGGTGGACGTGCACGCGCACTGCGACATGCCCATTGGCGACGTCGTCAAAGGCACGCCATTTGAGAACCAGGCGAACGCGGATCCGGGGCTCGAAGAACGGATCCCGTCGATGGACAAGGCAGGCGTCGATCTCCAGGCGCTGAGCATCAACGGCTTCTGGTGGTACGAAGCCAAGGATCGCGGCCTCGCGCGCGCCATCTGCACCGCGCAGAACGAGGGGCTCGCCAAGTGGGTCCGGGCGCACCCGGATCGCTTCGTCAACATGGCGTCTGTCCCGTTGCAGTTTCCGGATCTCGCCGCGGAGATGCTGCAGGAGGCCGTCGCGAAATACGGCGCCAAAGGTGTCACGATTGGCGGTCACGTCAATGGCGAGGATCTTTCTCTGCCCAAGTACGACCCGTTCTGGGCCAAGGCAGCCGAGATGGGTGAGCTCGTCTTCATGCATCCCGGCGGCTCCGAAAACATCGTCCGCAACGGAGCCTTCAGGGGACGCGGCGCGCTCGGCAACATCATGGGCAATCCGCTCGAGACGACCTACTTCCTGACCCGGCTCATTTTCGATGGCGTGTTCGATCGGCACCCGCAGCTGAAAGTCTGCGGCGCGCACGCAGGTGGCTATCTCCCGTCGTACTTCGGGCGCACTGAAGTGGCGTGCGACGTTCGAGCCAACGCGAATTGCGCCAACAAGAAACGGCCGAAGGAATACCTGCGCTCGCAGATCCTGATCGACACGATGATCTTCTCTGAAGAGGGTCTCCGGCACTTGGTCGCCGAGATGGGAGTCGGCCAGATCGTGTACGGAACCGACAACCCGTTCAACTGGCCCGTCACCGTCGATCTGGTGCTCAACGCGCCATTCCTCAACAACACCGAAAAGGAGTTGATCCTGAGCGGCAACCTGCTGAAGCTGCTCAAGGTCTCGAGCTAGCCATGTCAAATCGCCGTCAGTTCTTCAAGACTGTTGCGGGAGTCACAGCTGGCCTCTACGTCGGTGGGCAGCAGTCCACAGCGTGGGCTGTCCAAACGCCTGCACGCCGCCAGGCCACGATCGGCGGCCGGCGCGCGCGCGTCGTCGATGTCCATTGCCATTGGGACATGCCCGTTCCGGCGAGCATCGTCAAGGGCACGAAATTCGAAGAACGTGTCAAGGGCGACGGGATCGAGCAGCGCGTCGCGATCATGGACAAGATGGGCATCGATGTTGGTGCCATCAGCGTCAACGACTTCTGGTGGTGGGACATCCAGGATCGCGGGCTGGCACGCGCGATCTGCGAGCACCACAACCAGACGCTGTTGAAAGCGTCGCGCGATTACCCCGGCCGGCTGTACGGCATGGCGTCTATCCCGCTCCAGTTTCCCGACCTCGCGGTCGATATGCTGCAGGCCGCGGTGAAGAACGGCGCGCGGGGCGTCACCGTGGGTGGACACGTCGGCGGTGAGAGCCTGTCATCACCACGGTTCGATCCGTTCTGGGCCAAAGCGGCCGAGATGGGAGAACTGGTGTTCATGCACCCGAACGGGTCCGGGAATATCATCAAGGAAGGTGGCCTGGCTGGCCGCGGCGGACTCGGGAACATCGTCGGAAATCCTCTCGAAACCACCGTGTTCCTCTCACGCCTGATCTTCGACGGCACCTTCGACAAGTTCCCGGCACTCAAGGTGTGTGGCGCACACGGCGGTGGCTACCTGCCGTCGTACCTGGGTCGCACTGAAGTTGCCTGCCAGCGAGCGGGACAGAACTGCATCATCAAGAAGAAGCCAAGCGACTACCTGAAGACCAACATCCTCGCGGACACGATGGTGTTCTCCGAAGAAGGTCTCCGCCATCTCGTCGCCGAGATGGGCGTCGGCCAGGTCGTGTTCGGCACCGACGTGCCGTTCAACTGGCCTGTCACCATCGACCTCGTCGTGAAC